>NZ_DATILJ010000155.1:0-22792 GCF_035476535.1 Aquabacterium sp. | reverse complement strand
GCCGTGACGCTGGGGGTCGGCGGCAGGGGCATGGCGGCGAACGGGCTCGGCATCGAAGGGGTGGCGTGGAGAGGTCTGCGCAGTGTAGTGCGGTGATGCAATCGGCCTTTAGCGATCAGGCCGCGCTGAATCGCGGGCCGCGTCCGGCGAATGACAGGTCCGAAACCGGCCGGCAGACTCGGCTCGAACCCGGTGGAATGCCTCCCATTGCAACAGCGGCCGACAGGCCCGAGGAGAGACATGATGGGCTTCGTGGTTCGTGGGATCGACAGTGAGTCCGTGAATGCGATCAGGCACGGCGCCGATGACGCCAATGGCCAGCCGGCGGTGAGAACGACGGCGCGCGGCGGCGCCAACCCGTGCAGGCACTGCCTGGGCCTGATCGCGGAGGGCGATCAGATGCTCGTGCTGGGGCACCGGCCGTTCGACCGGCTGCAGCCCTACGCCGAGGTGGGGCCGATCTTCCTGCATGCCCAGGCATGCCAACGCTACGAAAGCGACCGGCTGCCTGCGTGGTTCGCCCACTTGCAGCCGGCGATCATCCGAGGCTACGGCCATGACGACTGGATTCGCTACGAAACCGGCAAGGTGGTGCCTGGCGCTGAACTGGCGGGCCAGTGCGAAGACATTCTGAGCCAGCCCGACGTGGCCTACGTTCACATTCGATCGAAGTACAACTGCTTCCAATGCCGCGTGGACCGCGCATAGCCTGAAGCTCAACAACGCACTTCTCTACGTGCCGGCGGCCCTGGGCCAGCCGATCTGTGCCGCACGACGGAGGCTGGCCTTGACCACCTGGCGGTGGAACGGCGCGATGACGAGGATGTAGGCCCGCCCCAGCAGGTTGTGACAGTGCACGACGGTCGAGACGATGAGCTGGCGGCCGCTGTCCGGCGCAGGCCCGGCAGCACACAGCACCGACACCCTGAAGTCCAGGTGTTTGTCGTCCTCCCCCACGACGATCTCGGTGTCGCTCGTGCCATAGACCCTGAAGATGCCGAGCCGCTTGGCTTTGGCATCTCCCGCGAGTGTTGCCAGATGCTCGGCCGTCTTGAGGCCAAAGCACGCAACGATCCTGTCCCGGAGGTTCGTGAGCTTTCCGATCCAGGATGGCTGGTGCGCGAAGATGAATCGGGCCAACAGATCCGGGTCGCCAGATGCGCCTGAAGGCAGCCCAATCGCAAACGCGTCGGCAAGGTTCACCGACCTGTAGACACGCGTGATGACGGACTGCGAAGGCAGCGCAACAGGCCTTGCGCGCATGAACTCACTGGGCATGAACGAGGCGGGTTCCGAGGTTTGACGTGGGCGGTGCGGCGCGGGCGAAGGCGACAGAGGCACTCAGTCCAGGAAGGTCCAGGTGTCCGCGCCATCGAAGCGCCGGATCTGGACGGACGCCAGGATCTGGGGATCGAAGTTTCTCAAGTTCACGCCGTGGCGAGCGCCAGGCTCGGGCTGCAGCGGTTCCCAGTGCGTGATGCATCCACAGGTCGCGCAGCGCACGGTCTTGAGCGTCCGGTCGCCTTGAATGTACGCCTGCGTGCCTTCCGGATGACCTGATATGCGCACCGTGCCGAACTCGTAATACGCCCACAGTGCGCTGAGCCGCCTGCAGATCGAGCAATTGCAGTTGGTGGCTTTCTCCGGCGCGGAAGGCAGCTCGATCGTGATGGCGCCACAGTGGCAGGTTCCGACAAGCATGGTGCGTCCTCGGTAAAGCGATGCGCAGACTGTGCCACGGTTGGTAGCGGGCGCCCCTGGGCCAGCCCAAGCCGGCCGTCCTCCGAGGGGATCCAGCAAAGGGGCAGAGCCACAGTGGCTGCTGATACCTGGCGTGACATCGCCGTCGGCCCGTCACTGCCCCGTTCCACCGCAAGACTCGGCGCCTGCGCTAAGCTCGTCGGCCCTCCCCTGATCCGCCCACGACCGCATGCACCGTGCCACCCGGCTGGCCTTCCTGTTCCCTTGGCTGCCGCTTGGCCTGGCCCTGCTGCCGGCCATCGCGGCGGCCGCACTACCGGCTGCCTGCGACCTGCACTGGCAGGTCACGCCGCAGCGCGGCGCGACGCCGCCCCAAGTGGCGGTGGCGCTCACTTTCGATGCTGGCAACCGCAGCCGCACCGAGCTGCAGCTGCCCGAGGGCAGCGAGCTCGCGCTGCTGGCCACCGAAGGCACGCCCGCGCTGGAAGCCGTGCCCGGCCGTCCGCTGTCGCGCAGCGTGGCGCACCGGCCCGGCGAACGCCTGACGCTGCGCTTTGCGCTGGTGCCCGGCCCCTCCGCCTGGCTACGGCTGGCGCCGAACAGCCTGGTCTTCGCGGCAACGGCACTGCTGCCGCTGCCGGTCGACCGCAGCCCGGAGCGCAGCACGCAGCAGATGTGCCTGGGCATCGATGGCCTGGCCGACGGCGATGCGCTGCTGGCCAACCAGGGCCAGCTCAGCAGCAGCAACGGCGACCGCCTTCTGCGCCTGCAGGGCCCGGCCAGCCTGGCCCGCGAATGGGTGGTGGCCGCCGGTGCGCTGCAGCAGGCCGAGCGGCGGGTCGAAGGCCAGGCCCAGCGCGTGGTGATGGCTGCGGCCGCGCCGATGGCCTTCAATGCCGAAGCGCTGGCCGACGCGGCTGCGAAACAGATCGGCACGGTGCGACGCTTCTGGACCGACGGCGAAGCCCCCGAACAGCTGCTGGTGCTGCTGCCGGCGCCCGCCGACACCTCGCCGCGCGGGCTGGCCCTGCGCCAGGCGCTGCTGCTGCAGGCGCCGGCGCCGCTGACGCTGCCGGGGGCTGAGATCGAGGCCTTGCTGATGCAGACCGCGCTGCAGGGCTGGTTCCGCGAACGCTTCGGGCCGGTGGCCTATGAACAGCGGCCGGACGACCCGATGAACCACTGGTTCAGCCTGGGTTTCGCTGCCTTCTACAGCCAGCGCCTGCGCAGTGCCACCGCGCAGTGGAGCCTGCAGACCCATGCCGCCGCGTTGAGCACGCTGCTGCAGCCTGCCACGGCCGCTGCGGGTGCCACGCCCTGGCTGGCCATGCGTTGGCACGGCGCGCTGCGCGAACAAGGCCATGCCGGGCTCGATGCGGTGCTCAAACGGCTGATGTTGCCGGCCGCGCAAGCGCGCGCCGCCGGGCCCTTGAGCAGCCCGCTCGCCACGCACCGCTTGCAGGCCGCGCTGCGCCCGGTGCTGGCCGATGCGCCGCGCCGCGACCTGCGGGAGCTGGTCGAGCACCCCGGTGCGATCGTTCCCACGCCGCAGACCCTGGGGCCCTGCTTCCGCTACGACGCCGCGCTGCGGCAGGTGCTGCCGGCCACCGACGGCGAGCCCTCGACGGCCTGCACGGGCTGGCTCAACGGCAGCGCGGCGGCCGTATCGGCGACGGCGCGCTCGACGACGCCGGCGCCCAAGGCCAAGGCGGCGGCGAAGGCCAAGAAGAAGTCAAAGCGCGGGCGTCACTGAACCCAGCGCAGGTCGGTGACGACGATCGGCCCGTGGCGGCCGACGACCAGGGTGTGTTCGTACTGCGCGCTCAGGCTGCCGGCCGGGCCTACCAGCGTCCAGCCGTCGCCGGTCTCGACGGCGGCGCGGGCCTTGGTCGACAGGAAGGGCTCGATCGTGAAGACCATGCCCTCGTGCATCAGCCGCGCATCGCGCGGCTCGTGATAACCGGTGATGTCCGTGGGTTCTTCGTGCAGCGCGCTGCCCACGCCATGGCTGCACAGGTTGCGCACGATGCGCAGGCCGCTGCGGCGCGCCACGCCTTCGATGGCATGGCCGATGCGGTTCAGCCGCGCGCCGGCCCTGACCTCGCCCAAGGCCGCCTCCAGCGCGGCACGGGTGCTGTGGCGCACGCGGCGCTTGGCCGGGCTGTCCGGCGGCACCACGGTGCTGGCGCCGGTATCGGCGAAGAAGCCGTCGATGCACGCCGAGACATCGATGTTGACCATGTCGCCGCGCTGCAAACGGCGCTCGCCCGGGATGCCATGCGCGATCTCTTCGTTGACGCTGATGCAGGTGGCGCCGGGAAAGCCATAGCTCAGGCGCGGTGCGGATTCGGCGCCGGCCTCGTCGAGCCAGCGCTGGCCGAGCGCATCGAGTTCGTCGGTGCGCATGCCGGGCTCGATCGCCGCGGCCATGCGGCGCAGCACCTCGGCCACAGTGCGGCCGGCGCGCTGCAGGCCTTCGAGTTCTTCTTGCGTGTGGATGGTCATGCGTTCACCGGGATGTTCAGCACCGAATCATCCCATGCCGTGGCGCGGCGCAGCTGGCCCCACAGGTCGACCAGCACCGGCGTGCCGGCGTGCATGCGCTGCGCCGCCGCCCCGCGCACATAGCCCAGGCCGACACAGCGGCCGGCCTTCGGGCTCCAGCCGGTGGACGAGAGTTCGCCCACCGCGTCGCCCTCGATCACGATCGCTTCGCCGCCCCAGACCCAGGCATGGGGATCGTCGAGCACGAAGCTGAGCAGCTTTCGGGTCAGCGGCTGGCCCTCGCGCGCCAGCAAGGCCTCGCGGCCGATGAAGCCGGGCTTGTCGCGCGTCACGCCTCGCCACAGCCCGGCTTCGTGCGGCGTGTCGTCGGGCCCGAGTTCGGCACCCCAGGCGCGGCGGCCGGCTTCAATGCGCAGCGCATCCAGCGCGTAGTAGCCCGCATCGGCCAGTCCCAGGTCCCGGCCCGCAGCATGCAGGACCTGGTCGACATGCCGGGCCACTTCCACCGGCACATACAGCTCGTAGCCCGGGCCGCCGACATAGCTGATGCGCACGGCACGCACCCGCGCCAGGCCGAGGTCGATCTCGCGGGTGTGCGAGAACCCGATGCTGCCCAGGTCGTCCGGCGACAGCCGCGCCAGCAACTCGCGTGAGCGGGGTCCCATCACCGACAGCACGCACCACAGCGCACCGACATCGGTGAGCACGGCGTGCTCATCGGCCGCCATGTGGCGATTGATCCAGTCGGCATCACGCACCGCCTGCGCCGAGCCGGTGACGATCAGGAACTTGTCGCGCGCCAGGCGCATCACCGTGAAGTCGCTTTCGAAGCCGCCCTGTTCATTCAGGACCGCGGTGTAGACCAAGCGATCCACCGCCACATCGATGTCCTTGGCGCACAGCCGTTGCAGCACGGCCAGCGCATCGCGGCCCTGCAGCAGCAGCTTCGAGAACGAGGTCTGGTCGTACACCGCCACGGCCTCGCGCGTGGCGCGCATCTCCGCCTGCACCCAGGGCAGCCAGCCGGGCGTGCCCAGGCCCGGCGGCGGTGTGGCCGCGTCCTTGGGGCGGAAGTAGTTCGCACGCTCCCAGCCGTTCTTGCTGCCGAATTCGGCGCCGCGTGCGGCCAGTGCGTCGTACAGCGGCGAGGTGCGCAGCGGCCGCGCGGTCACAAGCTCTTGCCGCGGCCAGCGCATCGCGTAGTGCAGGCCCAGCGTCTCGACGGTGCGTTCGGCCAGCAGCCGCCGGTTGGCCATGAACGGGCCGAAGCGCCGCACATCCACATCCCACAGGTCACCCGGCGCCTGATCTGCCGCGATCCATTCGGCCATCAAGCGCCCGGCACCCCCTGCGTTCGCGATGCCGGCCGAATTGAAACCGGCGCAGACATGGTAGTGCCGAAGACCCGGCGCTTCACCGAGGATGAAATTGCCATCCGGCGTGAAACTCTCCGGCCCATTCAACAGCATCTTGATCTCGGCGGTCTCCAGGCAGGGCGTGCGGTGGATCGCGTTGTTCATCAGGACCTCGAACTGGTCCCAGTCCTCATCGAGCAGCTGGAACTGAAAGGTGCTGGGGATCGGCTCCACCGTCCAGGGCTTGGCCACCGGTTCGAAGCCGCCCATCACCAGGCCGCCGACCTCTTCCTTGTAGTAGATGAAGCCGTCGGGGTCTCGCATCACCGGCAGCATCGGGTGCACGCCGTCGATGCGGCCAGTGACGACGTAGAAGTGCTCGGCCGAATACAGCGGCACGTTGACGCCGGCCAGACGGCCGAACTGCCGCGCCCATTGGCCGGCACAGTTCACCAGCACCTCGCAAACGATCTCCTGCGTCTCGCCGCCTTCGCGCCGCACTTGCACGCCGGTCACGCGCCGGCCCGATGGCCCGTCGGCCGTGTGCACCGCGATGACCTCGACGTCTTCGACCAGCGTCGCCCCCCGGTTGCGCGCGCCCTTGGCCAGCGACATCGTCAGGTCCGTCGGGTTGGCCTTGCCGTCACCGGGAATCCAGATCGCGCCCTGCAGGTCGTCGGTGCGCATCACCGGGTAGAGCGCGCCGGCTTCCTGCGGCGTGATCACCTGCACCTCCACCCCGAAGCCGCGCGCCAGCGCGGCCTGCTTGTGCAGCACCTGCATGCGCTCCGACGTGCGCGCGACATTGACGCTGCCGCAGGCCTTCCAGCCGGTGGCCAGGCCGGTCTCGGCTTCCAGCGCGGCATACAGCGAAATGCCGTACCGGCTCATCGTCGTCATCGTGCGGTTCGGCCGCATCTGGCCGACCAGGCCGGCGGCATGCCAGGTGGTGCCGCTGGTCAGCTTGCCTTGTTCCAGCAGCAGCACGTCGCTGAGGCCCGACTTGGCCAGGTGGTAGGCGGTGGAGCAGCCGGCAATGCCGCCACCAACGATGATCACGCGAGAGTGAGTCGGCAGCTGCGCCATGGCAGCAGCTTAGCCGGACTTCCCGGCTTGCGGGCTGACACATCCGCCGCGTGGGCGGCAGGCATACTGCAGCCCACGATGGATCTGACGCTGCGCCCGCCCCAAGCCGCCGATTACCAGGCCCTGGCCGGCTGGGTGCCCGATGCCGCGGCGGCGCTGCGCTGGGCCGGGCCGCTGGTGCGCTGGCCCTACAACGCCGAGATGCTGGCCACCTTCCTGATCGTGCCGGCATCGCAGAGCCGCGTGCTGGCCATCGCCGATGACGACACCCCGCTGGGCTTCGGCCAGTACTGGCCGCGCGACGACGGCGCGGTGCACCTGGGCCGGCTGATCACCGCACCCGGCCTGCGCCGGCAAGGCCACGGCCGCACGCTGGTGCAGCGGCTGATGACCGAAGCCCGCAGCACCACTGGCGCCACCCGCGTGACATTGCGCGTCTACCGGGACAATGCAGCGGCCATGGCGCTGTACCACGCGCTGGGCTTCCAGGCGCTGCCCGAGCTGTCCGATGAAGCAGTGCTGTTCATGCAGCACCTGCCGGGTTGACGACGTCCGAATTGAAGAATGCAAGGAGCCCTCATGACCACAGCGCTGCTGGTGATCGATGTGCAAGCCGCCCTGTTCGAGGGCGAACGCCGCCCGGGCGATGCCTCGGCGGTGATCGCCCGAATCAACAGCCTTGCCGAGCGTGCGCGCAGCGCCCAGGTGCCGGTGATCTACGTGCAGCATGAACGTGAGGACACCCCGCTGGCCGAGGGCAGCCCGGGCTGGGCGCTGGCGCGCGAGCTGCAGCCGGCCACGCTGGACGTGCGCCTGCGCAAGACCACGCCGGACGCCTTCCTGCACACCCGGCTGGAGCCGCTGCTGCAGGAGCACGACATCCAGCACCTGGTGATCTGCGGTTATGCCAGCGAGTTCTGCGTCGACACCACCACGCGGCGCGCCGCGGCGCTGGGCTACACCGTCACGCTGGCGGCCGATGCCCACACCACGCACGACAAGCCGCATGCCAGCGCCGAGCAGATCCGCGCCCATGAAAACGCCACGCTGCCGAACCTGACCAGCTTCGGGCCCGTGATCCGCGCGATGCCGGCGGACGCCATCGGCTTCTGATACGTCGCGGAGCCGCCGATGCATGTGCCGCCCGAACACCGGATCACCGATGCCGCCCAGCTGGCCGCACTGTACGGCCAGCCGGGCGAGGCCTCGCGGCGCAAGGAGGTGCCTTTCCTGCACCCGGCTTACCGGCCGCTGGTCGAGGCGGCGCCGTTCGCTGCGCTGGCCACGGTCGGCCCCGAGGGCATGGATGTCTCGCCGCGTGGCGACCCGGCCGGTTTCATCCACATCGAGGACGAGCACACGCTGCTGCTGCCCGACCGCCGCGGCAACAACCGCATCGACAGCCTGCGCAACATCCTGGCCGATGCGCGCGTGGCACTGCTGTTCCTGGTGCCCGGCATGAACGAGACGCTGCGCATCAACGGCCGCGGCACGATCAGCGTCGACCCCGCGCTGTGCCAGCGCTTCGCGGTCGACGGCAAACCGGCGCGCAGTGTGCTGGTGATCGACATCGACACGGTGTTCTTCCAGTGCGCACGGGCGCTGCTGCGATCCAAGCTGTGGCAGCCCGACAGCTGGCGGCCACGCAGCGCGCTGCCCAGCACCGGTGCGCTGCTGCAGGCCTTGACGCAAGACCAGCCCGCGCCGCCGATCGACGGCGCGGCCTACGACGCCGAGCTGCCGGCACGACAGGCCGCGACGCTGTACTAGCGCGCACCCACCGCCCACCGCCGGCTGCCGCGCGAACGGCACCCCCGATCCGGGGCCGGGCGCAGCCGACACCCCGCGTTACAGTGCGACGCAGGCCGCCCCGCCGGGCGGCCAGCCGCCCCCCGCGTGGAGCCATGGAATCCAGTCCGCAGCGCCAGCCCTATCACGACGAGTTGTTGTACCGCCTGCTGCAGACCTGCTTTGGCGACATCGACGACCAGGCCATTGCGCTGCTGTGGAACCAGCTGGAATGGGTGGAGGTCGCCGGCGGCGAGGTGTTGATCGAGCAGGGCCAGGTCGGCGACGCGATGTACCTGCTGGTCAGCGGCCGGCTGCGCGCCTACATCCGCGACGAGCAGGGCACGCAGCGCATGGTCGGCGAGATCACGCGCGGCGAAATCGTCGGCGAGATGAGCCTCTACACCGACGGGCCGCGCCTGGCCACGGTGCTGGCGATCCGCGATTCGGTGCTGGTGCGGCTGGCCAAGTCAGGCTTCGACCTGCTGCTGGCCAGCAACGCGATGATGTCGCGCGCGCTGACGCGGCAGATCATCCGCCGGCTCAAGGCACCGCCTTCGCGCACGGTGTACGCGCGGCCCATCACCATCGGCCTGCTGCCGGTGAGCAGCGGCGTCGATCTCACCAGCTTCGCCGCGCAACTGGCGCAGCAGCTCAGCGCGGTCGGCCGCGTCGAGGTGATCGATTCCGACACCGTCGAGCGCGAACTGCATGCGCCCGAGGCCACGCTGGGCCCGCAGGCACAGGCCGACGTCAACCGCCGCATCGCGATGCTGCTGGACCGCATCGAGGCGCGCGCCGAGTTCGTGCTGCTGGTGGCCGACAGCGGGCCCAGCGCCTGGACCGCACGCTGCTGCCGCGATGCCGATGAACTGCTGCTGCTGGCCGATGCCACGCAGCCGCCGGTGCTGCATGCCACTGAAAAGGTCTGCCTGGTCAGTCGTTCTGCCAGCACCGAGGCCGCCGAGATCCTGGTCTTGCTGCATGCCGCCGAGACACCGTCGCCGCGCGGCACCAAGGCCTGGCTGGACCGCCGACCCGTGGCGGACCACCTGCACATTCGACCGAGCCTGGAGCGCGACATGGCGCGGCTGGCGCGTTTTCTCAGCCGCACCGCCACCGGGCTGGTGATGGCCGGCGGCGGCGCGCGCGGGCTGGCCCACCTGGGCGTCGTGCGGGCGCTGCAGGAGCATGGCGTGGCCATCGATTGCGTCGGCGGCACGAGCATCGGCGCGGTGATGGCCACCTATGTCGCCTCCGACCGGCCCTGGGAGCAGGTGATGGCCAATGCCCGCCGCGCCTTCAGCACCAACCCGACCGGCGACTTCAACCCCGTGCCCTGGCTGTCGCTGTTCCGCGGCCTGCGGTTGCGCCGCATCCTCAACGACGCGGTGCATGAGCTGCTGGGCTTCGATGCCGACATCGAAGACCTGTGGAAGAGCAACTTCTGCATCGCCACCAATTACAGCCATGCGCGCGAGCAGGTGCTGCGGCGCGGTCGGCTGGTCAAGATGCTGCTGGCCAGCACCTCGATTCCCGGCGCGCTGCCACCGGTGCTGCATGAAGGCGACCTGCTCTGCGATGGCGGCAGCTTCAACAACTTTCCGGTCGACGTGATGCAGTCGCAGCGCGGCATCGGCACGGTGATCGGCATCGACCTGGATTTCCGCCAGCCGCTGAAGGTCGACCTGGAAGACGTGCCCAGCGGCTGGGCCTTGTTCGTCGACCAGTGGCGGCCGCTGCGCAAGCGCCGCTACCGCCTGCCCTCGCTGCCGGCCTACCTGATGACGGTGATGGTGCTCTACAGCATCTCGCGCAGCCGCCGCTCGCGCGCGCTGACCGACCTGTACTTCAACCCGCCGCTGGACCGCGTGGGCCTGCTGCAATGGCACCGCTTCGACCGCATCGTGCAGCGCGGCTACGAACACGGCATGGCCGTGCTGAACGAGCGCGTGCGGGCGGCCGCGGCGGCCGGCGCTGCCGTGGACATCCCCGCCGGCGAGACGCAGCCGATGGCGATACCGGCACCGCCGTGATCACTCGGACAGCGACGCGCCGACGGTCTCCACCGGCGTGATGACCGTGGTGTCCAGCGGCTCCTGCGGCGCCGGATGACCACCTACCGGAGAGACCACAGCGCTCGTGAACGCCAGCGGCGCCGCCGGGCCGGCGGGCTTGGCCTCGGCACGCGGGTTGTCCCGGGCAGCGCACGCTGCCAGCGCTGCCGCCAGGGTCAGTGTGATGGAAGAGGAAAGGAATCGGTTCATTTCCAGTCTCCTCAGTTGGCCGTCGGCCAGGTGCCCTGGACCGCGATCACGCAGTTGAGGGCCAGATAGGGCGGCATCTTGTCGACCGGCGTGCCGGAGCCGACCGAGCTGGTCATGCTGGCCGCCATGTTCACCACGCCGCTGGGATCGGCGTACTGCGGCGTTCTGGCCCGGGCCGGCAGCTTGCCGGCGGGCGAGGTCGCAGTGGCGTCGTTGCCGCTGCCCTGCATCACCACCTGATGGGCGTGTGGCGGCAGGTTGGCAGCGGCGAGGTTCACCGTCTCGCTGCCGGCATGGTCGCCCAGCGGCCGGTTGCTGAGGCCCGGGCCCTGGCCGAAATGCATGGCCACGCGGCCGCGCAAGTCGGGCAAGGCGAAGGTCACCTGCCCGTCGCCGCCGTAAGTGGTGCCCAGCAGCGCGAACAGCGAGGTGTTCTGCATGATGGGCAGCAACTGGCCATTCATCATCGCCCAGCCCTTGGGCGCGAAGTTCCACGCACCGCACATCACTTGCCCGAGGTAGGGGGTGGATTGGGCTTGCGCCGCTCCAGCCTGGCAGGCACAGGCCAGGGCCAACACGGCCGCGGCGATCGAGGGGCGTTTGAACAAGGTCATCATCATCTCCAGACAGGGTGCACAAGAAGTGAGCCCAGTGTGGAAACGACGGGTATCAATACCACGTCAGAAGCGTGTCGGCGGCCGTTTCAGTTGTCTGCAACCGGCTTCTGCCGCCGCCCGAGCGCTTCACACCAGCTTGAACGCCGACACCTCCGCGGCCAGCGCCGAGGCCTGATCCTTCAGTGAAGCGGCCGCCGCCGCCGTCTGCTCCACCAGCGCGGCGTTCTGCTGCGTGGCGTTGTCCATCTCCTGCACGGCCTGCGTGGTCTGGTGCACGCCGGCGGCCTGCTCCTTGGCGCCGGTGGCGATCTCGGCGAGCAACTCGTTCACGCGCTTGGCGCTGGCGACGATCTCGTCGATCGTGGCACCGGCCTGGCGGACCACCCCGGTACCGGACTCGACCTTCTCGACACTGGCGCTGATCAGCGCCTTGATCTCGCGCGCCGCGGCGGCCGAACGCTGGGCCAGCGTGCGCACCTCGCCGGCCACGACCGCGAAGCCGCGGCCCTGTTCACCGGCCCGCGCGGCTTCCACCGCGGCGTTCAGCGCCAGGATGTTGGTCTGGAAGGCGATGCCGTCGATGGTGCTGATGATGTCGCCGATCTTGCGCGAGGACATCTGGATGTCCTCCATCGTGGCCACCATCGCGCCGATGATCTGGCCGCCGCGCTCGGCGGCCGCGGCATTGGTGTGGGCGATGCCGGCGGCCTGCTGCGCCGCGTCGGCGGTGTGCTTGACGGTGGCGGCAATCTGCTCCATCGCCGAGGCCGATTCTTCGAGATTGGCCGCGGCCTGCTCGGTGCGCGAGGACAGGTCCATCGAGCCCGACGCGATCTCGCCGCTGGCATTGACGATGCTGTCGGAGGTGTTGCGCACCTGGCCGACGATGTGGCGCAGGGCGCCCTGCATCTCCCTCAGCGCGTGCATCAGGCCGGCCACCTCGTCCGTGCCCCAGGCGCGCGGCGTGGTCGTCAGGTTGCCGTCGCGCATCGCGTGGATGTGCAGTGCCACCTCGCGCAGGCCGCCGTCCAGCACCTTGCGGAAAGCCATGAACAGGTAGGTCACCAGCAGCAGGCTGAGGATCAGCACCCCGGTCGTGATGCTGCGCCCCGCCGCCATGGCGCTGACACGGAATTCGATCAGCCGGTCCAGCTCGTCGGTGGTGCGGCCAGTCAGCGCCGTCAGCGCGGCCAGGGCCTTGTTGCCGGCGGCGATGTGCGCGGCCGCATCGCCCTTCATGCCCTCGGGCAGCAGCAGGGTCTGGTCGATCAGCTTCAGGAAGGCGGTCACCTCGGCCAGCGCGGCCTCGGGCTTCACCGCGGGCTTGACCACTGCGTTGTAGTCGTTGGCCTTGCCCAGGCCCACGTCCATGGCCGACAGGTTGCTGGCGGCCAGCACCGATTGTTCGACCAGCCGCCGCAGCTGGGCCGGCTGGGCCGCGCCAGCCGCCAGCATCACCGCGCCCTGGTCGCGCAGCTGCGCCACCGATTCGGCGATCGGCGGCAGGCGGAAGTAGGCCGCGTCCATCAGGTAATAGGTGTCGATGTCCGGGTCCAGCGTCAGGTTGGAGCCGTCGGTGGACATGCCCAGCAAATCCAGCAGCGCCTGGATGCGCTGGCTGTGTGCGGCCATGCGGCCGTCCGCATCGGCGGCGGGCTTGGCCACTGCATCGGCAGACTGCCTGAATTTGGCGAAGGCCTTGTCGGTACCCAGTTCGCTGCCGGAGGCTTTCTCGGCCGCTTCGAGCTTGCTGAACTGGTCGGCGATGGCCTTGTTCAGCGCCGTTGCGTCGGCAGCCTTGCCGGTCAGCGCCTGCAGGCGCTGCTGCTGCAACAGGTCCAGCAGCGGCATCAGTTCGCGGCCGTAGACCACGCCGATGCGTTCCTTCGCCGAGAAGCCGATCGACGCTGCCTTGTCGGTGTAATAGCTCCAGGACAGAGCGGCAATCGGCACCGTGAAGACCAGCGAGATGATCACTGCCTTGGCCCTGAAGCCCAACTGCCGGAACAAGCGGATGCCGGGCGCCCAGAAGCCGTGGTAACGGAAGAAATCCGTCCAGCCGCTGTCGGCCTGCGCTTGATCCGCATGTGTGGACACTGCGGGTCCTGCGCCTGAACGTCCCTGAGCATTCATTGTGGGTTCCTTGGTGTCGTGCTCGCTGATAACCATGGCATGGCGAAACCGCAAGGTCCAAGCCCGCCTCTGGCGCACTATCGGCGTGCTTCAGCGCAGCGTTGAGCCGAAAAGCGGGGCGTTTCTGTCACTTCTTCGTGCGAACGTGATGTTCCACACGGCGAGTTGCGTGCTTCAAGCGCGTGCTTCAGCTGCGGCCGTTCAAGCCCCGCCCGGTGATCGACAAGGTCTGGCGGAAGGCCTTGCGCAGCCGGTACAGCTGCGCCGGCCGGTTCGCAGCGCCGCTGGACAGCTCGCCTTCGATCGGCTCCAGCATGCCCAGCTCCTCCACCTTGCGCCGAAAGCTCACCTTGTTGACCGGCTCACCGAGCACCGCTTCGTACACCCCCTGCAATTGCGGCAGCGTGAAGCGCTCGCCGCACAGGTACACCGGCAGCGACGAATACTGGCTCTTGGTGCGCACCCGGTCCACTGCCCGGGCGACGATGGCGGCATGGTCAAAGGGCAGCTGAGGTAGCCGGTCCACCGGCGCCAGCAGCGCATCGGCCGGCAGCGCGTTGCCGGGCAGCAAGGCGTAGTACACGATGGACACCGACCAGCCACGCGGGTCGCGCACCGGGCCGCTGAAGGTGGCCAGCTGCTCCAGGTAGGGGCTCACGATGCCGGTCTTGTCGCGCAGCACACGCACGGCAGCAGCGGCCGCACCGGCGTCTTCGTCGACATGGATGTAGCCTCCGGGCAGCGCCGGTGCGGCCTTGAACGGCTCGCGCTCGCGCCGCTGCAGCAGCACGGCCAGCGCGCCCTCTTGCAAAGTGAGCAGCACCACGTCCACGGTACAGATCAGGGAAGCCGGCGTCTCGTGCATCGCGGTTAAGTCAATGAAGCAACTAAGCGGACTGTACTCCGATGACTTGCGTCACACCTTTCATCATGGTCAGTTAGTTGCACATCTATCCTAACAAGGCTACAGTGAGCTCACCGCCAACGAAAGGAACCCGCCATGTCGCGCCGCATCCAGTTGCTGATCATCGACCCGCAGAACGATTTCTGCGACCTGCCGCCCGGCCCGCAGGGCACGCCGGCGTTGCCGGTGGCCGGCGCCGATGCCGACATGCAGCGCCTGGCCCGCTTCATGGACGCGGCCGGCGATGCGCTCAGCGAGATCACGGTGACGCTGGACTCCCACCACCGGCTGGACATCGCCCACCCGAGCTTCTGGTGGGCCGGTGACGGCAGCGCGGTGACGCCCTTCACCGCCATCACCGCGGCGCAGGTGCGCGCCGGTGCCTTCCGCCCGCGCGACGCCGCCGCCTTGCCGCGCACGCTGGCCTACCTGGACGCACTGGAAACCGCCGGCCGCTACACGCTGATGGTCTGGCCGGTGCACTGTGAAATCGGCAGCTGGGGCCACAACGTGCATGCCGATGTGCGGGCCGCTTACAACCGCTGGGAAGAGCGCCGGCAAGCCATCGTGCAGAAGGTGACGAAGGGCGAAAATCCCTGGACCGAGCACTACAGCGCGGTGCAGGCCGAAGTGCCGGATGAAGGTGATGCGCACACGCGGCTGAACCGCACACTGATCGACGCGCTAGACGACTGCGACCTGCTGCTGATCGCCGGCGAGGCCAGCAGCCACTGCGTGAAGGCGACCACGGAGCACATCGTCGAACACCTGCCCGGCGGCCGCCTGCAACGGCTGGTGCTGCTGAGCGACTGCATGAGCCCGGTGGGTGGCTTCGAAGCGCAGGCGAATGACTTCCTCGCCGCGATGCAAGCCCGCGGCGTGCGCCTGGCCACCAGCACCGACGCACTGGCCCTGCTGAAAAACTGACACACCAGCCTGATACGCCGCTGATACAGCAGCTTGATACACCGTCAGCCTGACCGAAAGCCAACGATGTCCCCCGTGATCCACAGCCTGCTCGAAACCGACCTCTACAAGTTCACGATGTGGCAGACCATGCTGCATCGCCACCCGCAGACCCAGGCGCGCTACCGCTTCGTCTGCCGCAACACACCGGCCTTCCCGCTGGTCGAACTGCTGCCCGAGGTCAACGCCGCGCTCGACGCGCTGTGCGCGCTGCGCTTCCAGCCGGACGAGCTGGCCTACCTGCAGGGCCTGCGCTTCATCAAGAGCGACTTCGTCGACTTCCTGCGCATCTTCCAGTTCCAGCGCAGCTTCATCACCGCCCGCGCCAACGGCGACACGCTGGAGATCGAAGCCGAGGGCCCGCAGGTGCACGTGATGGGCTTCGAGATCTACGTGCTGGCGATGGTCAACGAGCTGTACTTCCGCCGCTTCAACCAGGCAGAAGCGCTGGCCGCTGGCCGCGAACGCCTGGCCGCCAAGATCGCCCAGCTGAAAGCCTTCGGCGCCGAAGCGCCGCGCCGCCACCCCTTCGAGTTCTTCGACTTCGGCGTGCGCCGCCGCTTCAGCGGCGAGTGGCAGCGCGAGGTGGTCAGCAGCTTGCAGCGCGAAGTGCCGGAGTACTTCAAGGGCAGCTCCAATGTGCTGCTGGCGCGGGACCTCAACCTGGTGCCCATCGGCACGATGGCCCACGAGTACCTGCAAAGTTATCAGGCACTGGGCGTTCGGCTGCGCGACCACCAGAAGGCCGCGCTGGAAGACTGGGTGCAGGAATACCGCGGCGACCTGGGCGTGGCCTTGACCGACGTGGTCGGCATGGACGCTTTCCTGGCCGACTTCGACCTCTACTTCGCCAAGCTCTTCGACGGCCTGCGCCACGATTCCGGCGACCCGACCGCATGGGGCGAAAAGGCGCTGGCGCACTACGCCAAGCTGCGCATCGATGCGCACACCAAGCGCCTGGTGTTCTCCGACGGCCTGGACATCCCGCGCGCACTGAGCCTGTACCGCCACTTCGCCGAGCGCACGCAATGCGGCTTCGGCATCGGCACCAACCTGAGCAATGATGTCGGCCTGACGCCACTCAACATCGTAATGAAGCTCACCCACTGCAACGGCCAGCCGGTGGCCAAGCTGTCCGACAGCCCGGGCAAGACGCTGTGCGAGGACGAAACCTTCCTGGCCTATCTGCGCCAGGTGTTCAAGGTGGCGACATGAAGATCACCATCGGCCAGATCAACCCCACCGTCGGCGACATCGAGGGCAATGTCGCGCGCATCATCGCCGCAGCGCAAACGGCGCGCGAGCATGGCGCGCAGTTGCTGGTCTGCCCCGAGCTGTGCCTGACGGCCTACTACCCGGCAGACCTGCTGGAAGAGAGCGGATTCCAGCAGCGTGTGGCGCTGGGCATCGAAGCTCTGCGCCAGGCCTCGCGCCAGATGCGCGACTTGCATTGGGTGGTCGGCGCGCCGATGCCGCGCCCGGGGCCCGGCAAGCAGCTGAACAACTGCCTGCTGGTGCTGCACAACGGCGAGATCGTGCTGCAGTACGCCAAGCAGCTGCTGCCCACCTACAACATCTTCGACGAGCGGCGGCATTTCGAGCCCGGCCCCGATGTCGCCAAGGTGCTGCGCGTCGGCGATCAGCAGATCGGCCTGCTGATCTGCGAAGACGGCTGGAACGACGAAGGCGCGGACTACGCGGTGAACCCCTTCCAGCGCCTGGCCGATGCGGCGCCGGACCTGGTGGTGTCGATCAATGCCAGCCCGTCGAACATCGGCAAGCGCGAGCAGCGGCACCAGATCTTTGGCCAGGCCAGCCGGCGGCACCGCTTGCCCATCCTCTACGTCAACCAGATCGGTGGCCATGACCAGCTGGTCTACGACGGCGCGTCCTTCGCGGTCGAACCCGAGGCTGGCGTGGTGTTCGAGGCCCAGCGCTTCGTCGAGGATGTGCGCACGCTGCACTTCGCGCAGGGCCGCTTCAGTGCCGAAGACGGCGGCGCGCTGCCGCTGGTGCGCCAGGAAGGCCTGTCGACGATGGCCTTCTACCAGGCGCAGATCGTGCTGGGCTTGCGCGACTACGCGCGGCGCTGCGGCTTCCAGCGCGTGGTCGTCGGTTCGTCCGGCGGCATCGACAGCGCGCTGACGCTGGCGTTGGCGGCTCAGGCGCTGGGGCCGGACAAGGTGACGGCGGTGACGATGCCGTCACGCTACTCATCCGCCGGTTCCGTCGACGACTCGGTGACGCTGTGCAAGAACCTCGGCATCGAGCTGTTCACGCACCCCATTGCCGAGCTGGTGCACGGTTACGGCCAGCAGTTCGAACAAAGCTTCTCAGCACCGCTGCAAGGCCTGTCGCTGGAAAACCTGCAGGCCCGCATCCGCGGCACGGTGCTGATGGCCTACTCCAACCGCTTCGGCCATTTGCTGCTGACCACCGGCAACAAGAGCGAGATCTCGGTCGGCTACTGCACGCTGTACGGCGACACCAACGGCGGCCTGGGCCTGATCGGCGATCTGTACAAGACGGAAGTGTTCGCGCTGTCGCGCCATGTCAATGAAGCCGCGGGCCGCGAGCTGATTCCGAACCTCATCATCGACAAGCCGCCCTCGGCCGAACTGGCGCCCGACCAACTGGACAGCGACAGCCTGCCGCCCTACCCGGTGCTCGACGAGGTGCTGAAGCTGCTGATCGAAGGCGAACGGCTGGCCGGCTGGGAGTACCGCGAAGCCAGCGAGTTCGTCGCCACGCTGCGCCGCCAGGCCGAGGGCGTGGCCTTGGTCGAAAAAGTACGCGGCATGATCGCGCGCAACGAGTACAAGCGCCGCCAGGCCCCGCCGATCATCCGCGTCAGGGCTCGCGCCTTCGGCAGCGGCCGCCAGATGCCCATCGCAGCAAAACACGTGTGACCCACCCGCCACTGCACAAGGACGACACCCCAGTGACCGACAAGCCCCTGCCCCACGACGCCGCTGTCTTCATCGGCCGCTTCCAGCCCTTCCACCTGGGCCATGCGGCGCTGCTGCGGCAGGCGCTGGCGATTGCGCCGCGCTGCGTGGTGGTGATCGGCTCGGCCTTCCAGGCCCGCTCGCCGAAGAACCCCTGGAGCTGGCAGGAACGAGCCGAGATGTTCCGGCTGGCGCTGCCCGAGGCCGAGCGCTCGCGCCTGCTGTTCCTGCCGGTGCGCGACTACTACAACGAAGAGCGCTGGACCGAGGTGGTGCTCGCCGGTGTCGCCAAGCTGCTGGCCGACGTGGCTGTCGATTCACCGCGCATCGCGCTGATCGGCCACTTCAAGGACGCCACCAGCGACTACCTGCGCGCCTTCCCGGGCTGGGCGCTGCACAGCGTGGAGCGCAACGGCCCGATCGACGCCACCTCGCTGCGGGACGCGTACTTCGGCTGTGCAGAGCAGGCACTGGCCGCGACGCTGGGCGCGCTGGTCGACCAGGCGCCGCCCAGCACGCTGGCGATGCTGCGCGCCTGGGCAGCCTTGCCGCAGTTTGCATCCATCGCCGAGGAATGGCGCTTCATCAAGCGCTACCGCGAAGCCTGGTCGCAGGCGCCCTACCCGCCGGTGTTCGTCACCGTCGATGCGCTGGTGCGCTGCGGCAAGCACATCCTGCTGATCCGCCGTGCCGAAGCGCCGGGCAAGGGCTTGTACGCACTGCCAGGCGGCTTCATCGAACAGCGTGAAACGGCTTACCAGAGCGCGCTGCGCGAACTGCGCGAAGAAACTGCGATGAACCTGCTCGACAGCACGATGCGGCTGACGATGAAGGCCTCCTGCGTGTTCGACCACCCGGACCGCAGCCAGCGCGGCCGCACGATCACGCATGCCTTCTACTTCGACCTTGGCGACCGCGAGCAGCCCGAAGTGCGCGCCGGCGACGACGCCGCGCGTGTCGAATGGGTCGCGATAGACCGCCTGGCCGCGATGGAAGAGCAGTTCCATGACGACCACTTCCACATGCTCGATCACTTCCTGGGGCTGACGACCGCCTAGCGCGTGAGCCGCACCATCGCCTGCGGCCGCTTCAGCGTCTGCTTCAGCTGGCCGCCGGGCGTGGCCACCTGCACCTCGACGCGCTGGATGCGCGAAAAAGCCGTCATCAGCCCGTTCAGGTCGATCACCTTCAGCACGCCGGGCTGGCGGCAGCGCAGCAGGTAGCTGGCTTCGAGATCGGCATGTTCGCCGGCCTTGGCCGCGCCATCGAGCAACGCCGACTTGATCACCGGCGCCTGCGCCACGCAGCCGGCGCCGGCATCCACGGCAAACAAGGCGGCCGCTTGCGCCAGCTGCACGCGCAAGGCCTCGACCGCACGGCGCTCAGCATCGCTGCGCGGCGCGCGCTCGAAGCCGAGCAGGCTGTCCAGCGGCGCTTCCAGTTGCAGGCTGACGCTGGCCGCATCCACCGCCACGTCCAAGCGCACGGCGCCATGCACATGGGCCGACTGTTGCGCCTGGCCGGCCAGGGGTGCCATCAGCAGCACGGCCCCCAGCCACCCCGGCCCCAGTTGCCAACGCCTCATTGCCGCCATCATGTCCTCGCAAGTTGCAGGCCGGCCCCTGCCGGCGGGCCGCGATGGCCACCACCGGGAACCTTCCCGGCACAGAGCGTACAACGCCAGGCGAATGGCCCGGAAAAAACCAACGCCACCCCGCGCCGCGGGTGGTATCGTCGGTTTTCCCCGGAGATTGCCATCAAGAAGAAATCCGCTATCGCCACACCGGTCGCCCCGCCCGCCGTTCCCACGGCGGCACAAGCGTTCGCGCAGCGCGGCAACGAGCCTCGCCTGCACGTCAGTGGCCGCCATGCCCACGCACTGACCGGGACGATGTACAGCTACCGCGCCGACTACCTGACCCTGGGCACGATGGTCGACTGGACCGCACAGGTCGACGATGGCGATGGCGATCTGCCCAGCATCGGGGGCTCGATCCGGCTGAGCCGCGGCCAGACCCAGGGCCTGGCGCCGACGCTGGTGATGCACATGATCGGCCAGACCATCGACGCGATGCAGAACCGGGCGGTCATGCCGGCCTGAAACACGCAAGCCGCGGCCTGCGTGCGCCAGCGAACAGTCAGCGCCGGGCAGGCCGTAGATGATTGCAGGGTCGACGCCGTTGGCGGGAAGGCCCATGATCTTCAGCACTTTCATCCAGACCCATGTCGACGCGATCGTCGCCGATTGGGAAACCTTCGCGCGAACGCTGCCGTCGGCCCGCACGATGTCCGCTTTGGCATTGCGTGATCACAGCAGAGAGATCCTGCTGACCATTGCCCACGAGATGGACATGCCGCTGTCCCGCCAGGAACGCGCCAGTCAGGCGGAGACGATCGTTCCCAGCGTCGGGTCGGCCACCAGCGCCGCGGCGGAACACGGTGCGCTGCGGCAGCTTGCGGGCTTCGACCTGGTGCAGTTGTTCGCCGAGTTTCGCGCGATGCGTGCCAGCGTAATGGCCTTCTGGCACCGGACCGAAGGCGTGAGCGCGGAGCTGACGTCGATCGACAACATCATCCGCTTCAACGAAGGCATCGACAAGGCACTGGCCGAGTCCGTTGAACGCTATTCGAGCGAAGTCGCGGCCTCGCGCGACATGTTTCTCGCAGTGCTCGGGCACGACTTGCGCGGCCCGCTGGCCGGCATCGACATGTCGGCGATGATGCTGGCCAAGGCCACGTTGTCAGACGCGGCGCGCCAGCAGTCGGCAGCGCGCATCCGGCGTGCTTCCAAGGAGATGAGCCGGCTGATCACCGACTTGCTGGAGTACACCCGCACGCGGCTGGGTGCAGGCATTCCGGTTGAACGCATCCTGTGCGACCTGGGCCCCGTCTGCGAAGACGCGCTGGAGGCCATCCGCGCCGGCTATCCGGATCAGCAGTTCGTGCAGCGCATGTCGGGCGACCTGACGGCGTTCGCCGACGCGCCGCGCATGCAGCAGGTGCTGGCCAACCTGCTGAACAATGCCGTTCAGCATGGTGATCGGCAGTCTGCGGTGACAGTCACTGCCGACGGCGAGTTGAACGAAGTTGTGCTGAAGGTCGCCAATACCGGTGAGCCGATTCCGCCCGAGTCCTTGTTCGCGATTTTCGAGCCGCTGGTGCAGGCGCCGAACGCCGATTCGCAAGACCATGTGCTCTCGAAGACCAGCCTCGGGCTGGGCCTGTTCATCGTGCGCGAGATCGTACTCGGGCACGCCGGTACGATCGAGGTGCACTCCTCGGCGGATGCGGGGACGGTGTTCACCATCCGCCTGCCGCGCGAGGCGGCGACGTCGGCCTGAACGAAACCGCGCCCGTAACTTGCGAAACGGGCGCGACACGGCCGCAAAACAGGCCCAAGGCGGGCGCGATGAAGACACGCAGTGGGCGTGCGCCGGCTGAGTTGCCGACGGACGCCCGTCAGTCGATCAAGACATCAAGCCGCTTGGCGCAGGCGACGCCCGTGCACTTCGCTCGCTTCGACGACGCTGTCGGCCACCTGCTCCGTCTGCCGCACCAGTGCAGACTGGCCCTGGCTCAGCAGCGCCATGCTGCCCTGGCTGAGTTCGGTCAGGAACTCGGTGTAGTTCTTCAACAGGCCCTGCATCAGGTTCGCGAAGGCGCCGGACTGCATCAGCTGGGTCGCCGAATCGGTGGCCTGCTGGAACAGGTTGCTGGCGCTGGTGCTGACTTCCTTTGTCACCGCGGGCGAGCTGGAGAACTGGCTGAACAGTTCCATATTGGCTTGCACCAGCTTGAAGAAGGGCTGGATCTGGGCTTGCATGACGTTGTCTTGCATGGGGATTCCTTGTGGTTGGCGCGGGCTGCAATGACAACAAGGCGTTGCCGACCCGCCCCGTTGGGGGGAGAAAGGCCTGCGCGACAGCAGGCCCGACGAGCCAGTATGGCAGTTCGCTTATCCCTACTGCGGGCTATCTGCAATAGATTGAAACCCGTGATCACGCCAGCAAACGGACCAGCCCGCCGTGCCCGCCTGGCCTGAACATCATGCACCGCCTGGACTGCCCGGCGCAGGCTCAACCCCACTCGCCTAACGGTCAAAAAGCACGCCCGCCGGAAGACAGCCTTTGCCGATCGGGCCGGTCTGCTCGGCGCGTCAGAGGCTGCGCGGCGAACTCGCCGGCTGGGCGCGACACCGCGCGCGGGCCTGCGCGTCGGACTGCGCTTCGCAGCGCGCCGCCGCGTCGTTGACGCCGCCTGCCGAGGCCGGCTTGCCCTGGCGCAACTCGTTCGACGTCGTCGGCGGTTGCGGCTTGCGGCTCAGGGGAATCGTCAGCTGCGGCGTCACCTGGCGCTCCGGGCGCAGCTCACCCGGCGCGGTGGCGCTGTCGCGTGCTTGCGCCGGTGTCAACAGCCGGGGACCGGGCTTGGCCACAGCCGGTGCCGAGGCAGCTGCCGATGCGCTGCCGGCAGGCGCCGACGCGGCGGGCTGGGCCAGCGCGGCGCAGGGGCACAGCGCCGC
>NZ_DATILJ010000154.1:0-46269 GCF_035476535.1 Aquabacterium sp. | reverse complement strand
GCCAGCGGCAGCAGGTAGCGCAGCACCTGCGGATCCTCAGAAATGGCCTGCCGCTGCATGCCTGCGGCCTGCGCCAGCGCCTGCATCGCGCGGTTCTCGGTCAGCACGTCGCAGACCAGCCGCCGCGTGCCGCGCGCGCCTTGGTAGCCGATCATCTTGCGCAATAGCAGCGTGCCCAGGCCGCGGCCCTTC
Source organism: Aquabacterium sp. (assembly GCF_035476535.1). Classification (GTDB taxonomy): domain Bacteria; phylum Pseudomonadota; class Gammaproteobacteria; order Burkholderiales; family Burkholderiaceae_C; genus Pseudaquabacterium. Next base: position 46,077 of record NZ_DATILJ010000154.1, on the reverse strand, counting down.
TCGGCCGAGTCGACGATGATCGCGAACTCGGCCTCGATGCCGTCAGGGTCGCTCACCGCGCGCACGCTGCCCAGCGTCTGCGGCGTGCCGTCGGGCAGCGTGCGCACGGCGATGAAGGCCATCTCGCGGTCGTAGTCGATCTGCGTCAGCCGGGCCAGTTCGCTGCGCGGCAGGCTGCGGCGGGCGTTGAAGAAGCGCAGGCGCAGGTCCTCCGGCGTCAAGCGCTCGACGAAGCGACGGTGCTGCGCCTCGTCCTCCGGCCGGATCGGCCGCAGCAGCAGCGGCTCGCCATGCCAGTCGATCACCTGCGCCAGCTGCGCCGGATACGGCGCGATCGCGAAGTGCGTCGCACCCGCCGGTGCACGCGGGCTGATGCGCATGCGCGCGTCCAGCGCCAGCACGCCATGCTCGTCGGCCCACAACGGGTTGATGTCGACCTCGGCCAGCTCGGGCAGGTCGGCCAGCATCTGCGACAGCGCGATCAGCGCGTCGGAGATGGCGTCCAGCCGCGCCGGCGCATGGTCGCGGTAGCCGGCCAGCAGCCGGGCGACGCGGGTGCGTGAAATCAGCTCGCGCGCCAGCACGCGGTTCAAGGGCGGCAGGCCGATGGCGCGGTCGGCCAGCACCTCGACCGCCGTGCCGCCCTGGCCGAACAGCAGCACCGGCCCGAAGGTCGGGTCGATGCTGGCGCCCAGGATCAGCTCCTGCGCCTGCGGCCGCTGCACCTGGGCTTGCACCGTGAAGCCGGTCAGCCGTGCGTCGGGCCGGCACTCGTGAACCCGGGCCAGCATCGCTTCGGCGGCACTGCGCAAGGCAGCGGGGTCTTGCAGGTTCAGCTGCACGCCGCCGACGTCTGACTTGTGGCTGATGTCCGGCGACAGGATCTTCAGCACGACGGGATAACCAATATCCGGCCCGGCCATCACGGCGGCGTCGGCGGTGGGCGCAGTGGCCACCGTCGCCACGGTCGGGATGCCGTAGGCGGCCAGCACCGCCTTGGCCTCCAGCTCGTTCAGCATCTCGCGGCCTTCGGCCAGCACACGGTCTATCGTTGCGCGGGCCGCTGCGATGTCGGGCGGGCCGTTCTCGCTGGCGGTCGGCGCTTCGAGCAACAAGGCCTGGTTGCGGCGATAGGTCTGCAGCAGCGCAAACGCACGCACGGCTTCCTCGGGCGTCGGATAGTCGGCAGCGCCGGCGTCCTCGAAGATGCGCCGTGCTTCGGCCACTGCCGTGTCGCCCAGCCAGCAGGCCATCACCCGCCCGGCCGCCTGGCGCACCAGCGGCACGCAGGCGCGCGCGATGTCGTCGCTGCGCACGATGGCGGTGGGCGCGTGCAGGAACAGCACCGAGCCGGTCTCGCGCTCGGCCAGCAGCGCCTGCAGCGTGTCGACATAACGCGTCACCGGAGCGTCGCCGATGATGTCAATCGGGTTGGCGTGCGACCAGGTCGGTGGCAGCAGCGCATCGAGGCGTTCGCGCAGCGCGGGCGGCAGCTCGTGCAGCGCCACACCGGCCAGTGCAGCCGCATCGGCGGCCATCACGCCGGCGCCGCCGCCGTTGGTCATCAGGCTCAGGCAGTCCTCGCGATCACTCTGCGAGTCGCTGCCCGGCAGGTGCGCCCGGCGTGTGCCCTTGAAGCGGGCCAGCGTTTCGGTGGCCATGAACAGGTCCTGCAGCGTGTCGACGCGCAGCATGCCGGCACGGCGGATCGCCGCATCGAACACGATGTCGGAACCGGCCAGCGCACCGGTGTGCGACGCGGCCGCCTGCAGGCCGAGACCGGCGCGGCCGGCCTTGACGACGATCACCGGCTTGTTGCGCGCGGCAGCGCGTGCCGCCGACATGAACTTGCGCGGCGACTCGATCGATTCGATGTACAGCAGGATGGCGCGAGTGCGGGCATCGCTGGCCAGGTGGTCGAGCAGGTCGCCGAAGTCGACATCGGCGCGCTCGCCGAGCGAGACCAGGTGCGAGAAGCCGACGCGGCGCGACTTGGCCCAGTCCAGCACCGCGGTGAGCAGCGCGCCGGATTGCGAGACGAAGGCGACATCGCCCGCCAGTGCATCGGTGTGCGCGAAGCTGGCGTTGAGCCCGAGGTGCGGCGTCAGCAGCCCGATGCAGTTCGGCCCGAGCAGGCGCAGCAGCTGCGGCCTTGCGGCATCGAGCGCGGCCTGCTTCTGCACCGGGCTCAAACCTGCGCTCATCACGATCGCGGCATGGGTGCCGCGCGCCGCCAGGTCTGCAACGATGCCCGGCACGGTGGCCGGCGGCGTGCAGATCAGCGCCAGCGCGGGCGCTTGCGGCAGCGCGGCCGCGCTGGCGACCACCGCTTCGCCGTCCAGTCGGGACAGGCGCGGGTTGACGGCAAAGACCAGCCCGGCGAACTGCCCGGCGCGCAGGTTGCGCCAGACCGTGGCGCCGACGCTGCCGGCGCGGTCGGAGGCGCCGAACACCACGATCGAGGCCGGGTTCAGCAGGTGTTCGAGGTGGCGGGTGCTCATTGGTGAATCGTGCTCCGCGCGAACACTCGGCACCTTGATCCCGCGCAAGCCGCGACCCCAGGGGCGCACCAACAATGCACAACAGGAAACTCAGGAGCTGATCCATGTCGACACGCGCCGAAGAGACACCCACGCAACTCAGCGCAGCATCGCTCCAGGTCGCCTGCGCGAAGTGCGGACTGCACGATGTGTGTTTGCCCGTGGGACTCAATGACGCCGAGGTCGAACGCCTTGACGCCCTGGTGGTCAAGCGCCAGCCGGTTGAACGCGGCGCGTGCCTCTTTCGTGCCGGCGATCGTTTCGAGGCGCTGTATGCGGTACGAACCGGCTTCTTCAAGACCCGCACCACCTGCGAAGACGGGCGCGAGCATGTGACAGGCTTTCAGATGGTGGGTGAGTTGCTGGGGCTGGATGGCGTGGGCACGGATGTTCACACCTGCGACGCGGTGGCCCTCGAGGACGCTCAGGTGTGCGTCATTCCGTTCGAGAAGCTGGAAGATCTCTCGCGTGAATTTCCCGGCCTGCAGCACCAGGTCCACAAGATCATGGGTCGGGAGATCGTCCGCGACCAGGGCGTGATGGTGCTGCTGGGCAGCATGCGCGCGCAGGCGCGGGTCGCAAGCTTCCTGCTCGATCTTGCACGGCGACTGGAGATGCGCGGCCTTTCATCGAGCGCGCTCGTCCTGCGGATGACGCGCCAGGAGATCGGCACTTTCCTGGGGCTGAAGCTGGAAACCGTCAGTCGGTGCTTCTCGAAGTTGCAGGCGGACGGCCTGCTGGCGGTTCGCCAGCGGCGCATTCAGATCCTGGACCCTGCGGCGCTTCGGGCCCTGCTCAGCGTGCATCCGCTTCAGGCCGCGGATCGGGCGCTACATCCGTGAGTCGTGCACTGCGCCACCGCTGAGGTCGGCCATGTCCGGCTTGATCCCTGCGTAGCTCAGCAGTCTGCCCCCATGGGCACTCGCGAACTTCTTCGCGTCGGCTTCGGCGGCGAAACTGGCAAAGGTCGGCCCCATCGATCCGTGGCGCTTGCTGCCGACGATGTAGAGGGCCTTGTCGGCCTCGATCCAGTGGCCCTGCGGCTTGTCCCAGTCTGCCCGCCCCATGTCCTGCACGAATGCGGCGCGCACCGCCCTGACCTGCTCTGGGCGCAGCAAAGTGGCGAACATCTCGACGGTGTCGCAGAAAAACACCGGTGCCGCAACGCCGACGAAGTGAACCTGCGCCTTGGGGCCGGGATAGTCCGCCAGCAGCATGCCGTCCAGGTCGCAGGTGGTGGCCGGGTCGATCTGCGCCGGCTTGATGGGCGTGGCCGCGTCCGACTGGCTGCAGCCGATCAGCACGGTCAGCGGCGCGGCGCAGGCGGCGAGCAACAAGTGGCGGCGATTGAAGTTCATGGTCGGAATCTCCAGGTGGCAATGGCCAGCGGCGCGACGATCCAGCCCAGCATCACCAGGCTCATCAGCCAGGGCTTGGCCAGGGCCGAGGGCACGATGCTGCTCAGCCCGTACAGGCTGCGCACGTCGTCGAGCGAGAACACGTTGAGGATGCGGAAGACGTCTGCCGGATTCAGCAGCAGCAGGTAGGCGAACCAGTCGCCGCCGGCGGCGCCGCCGGCGCCCACCAGCAGGCCGAGCAGCAGCAGGTCGAACACCAGCACGAAGAAGAACCACAGCGCGATCGCCAGGCCCGAGGCGCGGGTGCGGTCCGATGCCAGCACCGAGAGCATCACCGCCAGGCTCAGGAAGGCCAGGCCCAGCAGCACGGAGCTGAACATGAAGCCGAGGTAGGGCACCAGGCCGGCCACGCCCGTCTGCACCGCCAGCAGCACGGCGACCAGCCCGAAGCCGACCAGCGTCGACAGGCTCAGCGCCGCTGCCAGGCCGAGGTACTTGCCCAGCAGCAGCTCGAGCCGGGTGATCGGCAGGGTCAGCAGCAGCTCGAGCGAGCCGCGTTCGCGTTCGCCGACGATGGCATCGAAGCCGAGCAGCAGCGCGATCAGCGGGATCAGGTAGATCACCAGGCTGACCAGGCTGGCGATCGTGAACTCGACCGAGCGCAAACCGAGCGCGCCCTGCTGGGCGCCGCCGACATAGGCGATGACGAACGCGAAGACCGTGAAGACCAGCGCGACCGCCAGCACCCAGCGGTTGCGCAGGCGGTCGCGCAACTCCTTGAGCGCGACAACGAAGACCTGGTGCAGTTCCATCGCGGCCGCTCAGTCGGCGAAGCCGAAGAACACGTCTTCGAGCGTCGGCTCGTGGACCACGATGTCGCGCACCGCGCTGCCCAGCCCGGCCAGCGCCGCGAGCACGGCCATCTTGGCGTCGCGTGGAAAGCTGGCGAACGAACGTGGGCCCTGGTGGCGCAGCTCATGCACCGGCAGCGGCGCCAGCGCCGCCTGCAGAGAGGCAAGCGCCGAATCTTCGGCCAGCACCTCCAGCCGCAGCGGCAGGGCCATGCGCTCACGCAGTTGCTGCACGCTGCCCAGCGCCTGGACCTTGCCGTGCGCCAGGATCGCCAGGCGGTCCACGCGTTCCTGCAACTCGGCCAGGATGTGCGAGGTGATGATCATCGTGACACCCTCGTCGCGCAGCTGGCGCAAGCTCAGGTAGAAGGCGCGGATCGCTTCGGGATCGAGCCCGGTCGTCGGCTCGTCGAGGAACAGCACCTGCGGCGAGCCCAGCAGCGCCTGTGCGAAGCCCAGGCGCTGGCGCATGCCCTTGCTGTACTCGCGCACCGCCCTGCCCGCCGCATGGGCCAGCCCCACGCGATCGAGTGCGGCTTCGCACTGACCGGCCGGCGCGCCCTTCAGCCGCGCAAAGTAGCGCAGCGTTTCAAGGCCGCTCAGGTTGTCGTACAGCACGATGTTCTCCGGCAGGTAGCCGATGCCGCGCCGCACGCTGCGGAAGCTGCGCCCCGACACCGGCACGCCCTGGATGCGGATGTCGCCGGCATCCACGCCGACCAGCCCGAGCATGATCTTGAACAAGGTGCTCTTGCCGGCGCCGTTGCGGCCGATCAGGCCGAACACCTCGCCGCGCCGCACGTCGAGATCAACGCCGTCGACGGCGTGCACCGCGCCGTAGTGCTTGACCACGCCGCGCAGCGTGATGGCCTCGGCGCCGTCAGCGCCCGGCACGGGTCTGCTTTCCATTCCACTCGCTCCATTGGGTGTGGACCGGCCGCATGCGCGGCTTCGGGTCGATGACGCTGGGCACGCGCAGCAGCGGGAACTGGTGGCCCACCAGGCGCAGCGCCTGCACCGCCGGCGCGGCCAGCAGCAACCGGGCCGACGGATGGCGCCAGACCAGCCGGTCGACCATGTCGTTGGCTTCGTAGGGCACGTCGCCGCGGCCGTCGCCGTCGCGGTCCCAGCCGAGGTAGTTGGCCCAGTGGTTGCCGCCCTCGGCGCCCCAGGTCTCGTCGCGCGCCCCGACATAGCGCACCTGCTCGCGATTGCCGATGAAGTCGTTGCCCTCGACGCGGTTGCGCGTCGAGCCGGCTGCCAAGTGCACGCCGACCTGGTTGTCGACCACCAGGTTGCCCTTCAGGTGCGCGTACTCGACGTCGTAGATGAAGAAGCCGCGTGCATTGCGGGCCACCACGTTGTGCTCGATCACCGAGTCCTGCAGCGTGCGCAGCATGATGCCGTGGTCGCTGTTGCCCCAGGCGCGGTTGTTGCGCACCACCTGGTCGCGCACTTCCATCAGCGCCAGGCCGCCGCGGTTGGCGTAGGTGTCGTTGTCCTCCCACAGATTGCGGTAGGAGTTCATGTAGTGCGTGCCATAGCGGCTGTGGTGCAGCCGGTTGCCGCGGAACACCGCGTCGTGCGACACATCGACGTACAGCGCATCGCGCACGAAGCTGATGTGGTTGCCGATGATGCGTGCGCCGGTGGTGTTGTAGAGCTGCACGCCATTGCCGCGCTGCGACGAGGCGTACTCGCGCTTGCCGACGATCAGGTTGTGTTCGACCCGCACGTCCTGGGCCTTCTCGATCCACAGGCCGAACAGGTTGTAGACGAGGTCGTTGTGCCGCACCAGCGCGCGGTGCGAGCCCGGCGTCAGGTAGATGCCGGCGTTCTGCGCCAGCAGGCTGTCGCCGGAGTCGCGCACGATCAGCCCTTCGATCGTCACGTCGACCGCCTTGACGCGGATGGTGTCGCCCTGCTGGCCCGCGCTGATGGTCGGCCGATCGATACCCCGCAAGGTGAGCGGCTTGCCGATCAGCAGGTTGCCGGCATAGTGGCCGCGCCGCACCTCGATCACGTCGCCCGCCGCGGCGCGGTCCAGCACCGGCTGGATGGCCTCGCCGGGGCGCACCGTCCAGGTCGCGGCCTGCGCAGCCATCGGCAGCAGCGCCAGGAACAAGACGGCGCCGATCAGCAGGTTCTTGAAGCCGACGTAGCACACCATGTCCATCACGCTGGCCACGCGGTAGCGCCGGCCCCACCAGGGCCCGTCCTTGACGTAGCGCTTGGCGCCCAGCCGGATCAGCACTTCGTAGACGCTCCAGCCGAACCACGAGCCGATGACGGCACCGGCGCGCAGCTGGCCCATCGCGGCGAGCCCCCAGACCAGCGTGGCCGCGAGTGCCAGCGCGAAGCCCGCCGCCTGCAGCGCACGCGGCAAGCCGGCCGCGCGGCGCCGCCAGGGCCAGACGTGGTCCCAGGCCTCGGCGCACAGCCAGCCGCAGACACCGGGCCGGCCGGCGGCATAGGCGGGCTCGGCCGGATCGGTGGGCATGCGGGGGTCGACCATGGTGTTCAGGCCTTCGCGGCCGGGCGATCCGCCGGCACCGGGTGAATGGGGATGAAGTAGCCGTCGCGGCCGATGCGCGTCAGCGGCAGGCCCTGCCGTTCGCGCAGCTTGCGCTCCTTGGCCAGCGGCGGGCAGGCGTGGGTGTCGGTGTAGAGGACCATGCAATCCAGGCAGTGCAGGCATTCGCGGTGATCGATGCGGCCGTCGGCGTCGATCGCCTGCGCGCCGCAGCCCGTCGCGCAGGCCTTGCACGAACTGCACTCCTGCTTGCGACGCAGCCCGAACCAGCGAAAGGTCGAGGGCATCGCCAGCGAGGCACCCAGCGGGCAGAGGTACTTGCAGAACGGCCGCTCGATGAATACCGAGAGGCCCAGCACGCTGGCTGCGAACAACGTGTACGGCCACGAACGCGTGAACCAGCCGACCAGGAAGGTGGTCTTGAACGGCTCGACCTCGGCCAGCATCTCGGCCCAGCCCATCGAGAACATCGACACCGCGAGCAGGCCGAAGAAGACGCCGTACTTGAGCCACTTCAGCTTGTCGTGCCAGGCCCGGGGCAAGGCGCGCTGGAAGCGCTTCAGCCCGACCAGGCCGCCCACTTTGTAGAGCAGCTCCGACAGCGAACCGAACGGGCACAACCAGCCGCAGAACAGGCCGCGCCCCCAGACGAACACGGTGACGATGATGAAGACCCAGAACAGGAAGACGAAGGGGTCGCTCAAGAACAGCGCCCAGGTCCAGTGGAACAGCAGCGCGTGGAACCAGGTCAGCACCTGCGTGATCGACGGCTGCGCCATCAGGCCGAAGCCGACGAAGCCGATGCTCAGCAGCCAGGCGCTGTACTTGAAGACATTCACCGGCCACTTGTTCTTGCGCGTGGCGCGCCGCGTCAGCTGGTCGCGCAGGGCATAGACCACGGCCACGCCGAGCAGCAGCGCGGCAAACAGCCCGATCTGGACCGCGCGCGCCTTCCACACCTTGACCCAGGTGGCCTCGGGCCGCTCGACCACCGGTCGTCCGCCTTGCAGCGCTGCTGCCGGCAGCCAGTACTCGGCATCGAAGTTGGCGAAACTGCGGATTCCGGTACTGCGGTCGACCCGGTTGCCCAGCAGATTGAGCTTCCAGGGAAACGCCGCGGAGAACGCCGGCGAGCGCACGATGAAGATGGCTGACTCGCTGAAGCGCGGCGCGCCGACGGCGGCCACGCCATAGAGGTTGAGGTAGTCGAGGTCACGGAAGGTGAAGCTGTCCAGGCCCTGCCGCACCTGGATGCGGTCATAGAGGCCGCCGCGCACGAAGCCCGAGCCCTTGAACGATTCGGTGCCCTGCGTGCGGATGACGAAGAGCGCGTGTTCCCCGGGCTTCAGCTGCGCCATCAGGTTGGACCAGCCGGCATCGCCGAGCACCGAGCGGCCGACATCGGGCTGGTTCAGGTAGCCGAACCACAGCTCGATGAAGGGCGTGCCGCTGCGGTCCAGTCCGACCTGTTCGGGTTGCACCCTCAAGCGCTGCACGCTGCCTTCGGCGACCAGGCTCGCCCAGTCAACCGTGCGCCCGCTGTCGGTGAAACGGGCCTGCGGACGGATGGTGGCCGCCAGAATGCCGGTCTGGCGCGCGATGGCGCCGCCGGAGGTCATCATCACCTGGTTCTGCGCGATCACCGTCACGGTGGCGCCGGAGATCGCATCGATGCCGACGATGCCTTCATCGGGACGCGATTGGCCGATCTCGATCTTGTCGCCGACGAACTTGCCCAGGTACTGGTCGTTGAACTTCGTCAGCGCGGTTTCCGGGATGCCCAGCAGCAGGATCGGCTCGGAGTGCTTGAGCACCCTGACGCCGACGAACCGGCCCTTCAGGTCCATGCCGATCAGCGTGACCACCGGCTTGCCGGAATAGGCTGGCGTGTCGGTGATGTCGGTCGACAGCATCACGTAGCCCAGCAGCCGGGGCGTGCCCCGGTCGTCGGCGTAGGCCTCGACATAGGGTGGCTGGCCCTTGCGCTCGGAGAACGCGCTGGCGCCTGGAAACACCGCCGTGCACGGCACCAGGTCGCACAGCCTCTTCGCGCTGTGGATCTCGGCCGGCAGCGCGACTTCGTAGGCGGTGGCCCTCAGTGACGGCGCGCCGAGCAAGGCAGCGGCCGCCACGCACAGGCGCAGCAGGATGGCAAGCAGGTTCATGGTGGGAGCAGCGCCGCGCGCCCCAGCGCGCGGCCGGCTGTCAGGCCTCGACGATCATGCGGCTGCGCATTTCGAGATGCAGCGCATGGCAGAAGTGCGTGCAGTAGGCCCAGTACACGCCCGGCTTGTCGGCGATGAAGGTGACCGACTTCGTCTCCTGCGGATTGACGATGAAATTGACGTTGTACTTCGGGATCGCGAAGCCATGCGTCAGGTCCTCCACCTTGTCGAGGTTGGTCAGGATCAGCGTGACCTCATCACCCCTCTTGACCCTGAACTCGCGCAGGCTGAAGGACGGCGCTTGCGAGGTCATCTTCACCGTGACCTTGCGGCCGTTGCGCACCACGCCGCTTTCCTTGGGGTCCTTGACCGCATTGGGAAACTCGTCGAGCGCATAGATCTGCTTCGGCCGCAGCAACTCGCGCTTGAAGATGATGAAGTCGTGCGGCTCACCGCGCACCGGGTGATCGGCCATCAACACCATCTTGTCGCCCGAGATGTCGATCAGCTGCTCGTTCTCGGGATGCAGCGGGCCGGCCGGCAGGAATCGGTCCTTCGAGAACTTGCAGCCGACCGCCAGCCATCTGCCGTCGGCCGCCTTGGTCTCGGACTGCGAGGCGTTGACGTGGCCGGGCTGGTATTGCAGATCGAGCCGGTCGACCACGTACTTGGCGTTCTTGTCGCCGGCGTGGAACTTGATCGCCGCATCGACATTCCATTTGACGAGCTGGCTGTCCAGGAACAGCGTGGTGTAGGCATTGCCGCGACCGTCGAACGCGGTGTGCAGCGGGCCCAGGCCCACTTCCACCTCGGCGACGATGGCCTTGTCGATCTTGTCGAGCTTGCCGTCGAACCAGTCGAGCACCTTGGACAGCTCGATCACCGTGCAGGTCGGCGACAGCTTCCCGGCGCAAATGAAATACTTGCCGTCCGGGCTGGCGTTCACGCCATGCGGATTCTTGGGCACGCTCACATAGGCTGTCAGCGCCGTCTTGGCATCCGCATTCGAGGCGCGCGTGCCGTCGACCACCGGAACCTTGGAGTCGCCAATGGTCTTGAACTTGCCGGCCTTCACCGCCGCCTCGATGCGGGCGACGTCGAAGAACAGGCAGGCGTCGCGCTCGGCGGACATCATGTCCTCGAACCTGGCGCCGTTCTCGGTGTTGTACTGGTTGGTGGCCGCCAGCTTGCCGTCGTAGGAGGTCGCGGCGAGGTCGCAGTTGCCGTCGATCAGCACCTGCCAGCGCACTTCCATCGACTCGGCGTCGACACAGCTGAACAGCGAACGATAGTTTTCGGGCTTGTCGAGATCGCCGCCGGTGTTGGGCAGCGGCACATGGAACTCGGCGCCGCAGAACACCCGCGTCGTGTGGTTGATGGCCGCATCGACCGGGTCGCGCTTGTCCGGGAAGATGCCATGGAAGCCCTGGACATTGGGCAACTCGGTGATCTTGTCGCAGATGAAGTAATCAAGCCGGATGCGGGCAATGCGGCTGTTGATCTTGTCGTTGATCCAGGCGTAGCGGCCGTCGTAATTGCCGTCCTTGTAGGAAGCGTGGGTGTGGTGGGTATCGGCGACGGTGTACTTCAGGCTGCCGTCGGCCTTGGTGCCCATGATCTTCTTGGACTCGTTGGTGAGGCCCCAGCCGACCAGCGCGTCGGGCACGAAGCACGGGATGCGCGTGATCTCGCGGCCCGAGGGCAGGCCGAGCACCCGCATGTCGCCGTTGTGGCCACCGCTCCACAGGCCGTAGTAGGTGTCGAGCTCGCCCGGCTTCATGTGAATCGAGCCGCCGGGCTCGCCGGCGTTCGAGTGCGCTCCGGGAACGGCCTTGGCCGTCGGTGCGCTTGCCGGCTTCTCGGAGCAGGCCGACATGCCGACGCCGGCCAGGCCTGCCGCTGCAGCGGTGTTCAGGAAACTACGGCGGCCTCGCACGGCTTCGGATGCCAATGGCGTTCTTGCAACTTCATTCATGAATTGGTCCTCGGTATCGAGATGGTCATCCAGTGCAGAGAGTCCGGATCAGCGTCTTGTGGCCACCCCGCCTCTTTTGCTGGCTGGATCATCTGCGCGCACTGGCACGCGGGGCTTGCGATTTCTCAAGTGCTGGCTGCCCGGCAGCAGTTCAAATTCACCTCGCCCCATTCCACAGTGAGTCCAACAACCATGAAACATCTCTCGCTCGCCCTGGTGCTTTCTGCATCCGTTCTGTTCACCGCCTGCGGCAAGCAAGAGACCGCATCGCCGGCCCAGGTTGCCGTCGCCGCGACAGCGACGACACCTGCCGCAGCGCCCGCAGACCACGCGGCCGGCAAGTCCGTCTACAACAAGACCTGCGCGCTGTGCCACGCTGCCGGCGTTGCCGGTGCACCGAAGCCCGGCGACAAGGGCGACTGGGCGCCGCGCATCGCACAAGGCGTGGACGTGCTCCACAAACATGCGGCCGAAGGCTTCACCGGCAGCAAGGGCCAGATGCCGGCTCGTGGTGGTTCCACCACCTTGTCGGCTGACGATCTCAAGGCCGCGGTGGACTTCATGGTCGCCGCTTCGCGTTGAACGCAGGGCCGAGACGGTGATGGCGCACGACATGAACGCGGCCCGCGCCGACGCGCCGCCGGCGTCGATGGACCGCGGCCGGCGCCGCTGGGTGCTGGGTGCGGCGCTCGGCGCCGGCTTCACCGCGTGGCCCTTGGTGAGCATCGCTCGCGGGGAGCCGGCACGCTTGCGCGCGTCGCGCACGCTGATGGGCACGCGCGTCGACATCGCGGCCATGGCCGAAGACGCAGCGCTGCTGCGCCCCGCGCTGGATGCGGCCTTTGCCCGCATGGCGCTGCTGGTGGACATGATGAGCCACTACACGGCGACCAGCCGGCTGGCGGCAGTCAACCACGCGGCCGGCCTGCAAGCCGTGGCGGTGCCGCCCGAGTTGATGCAGGTGCTGGCGATGGGGCAGGCGATGTCGCGCCGCAGCGGCGGCGCCTTCGACGTCACCGTCGGTTCGGTCGGTCGCTGGCATTTCGACCCGCGCAGCCCGTCGATGCCGGAGCACGCGTACATTGCACGTCATCTTCCCGTGGTCGATTACCGCCAGCTGGTGCTCGATGCCCGGGCCGGCACCGCCCGCCTGACCCGGCGCGGCATGCGCATCGACCCCGGCGGCATCGCCAAGCTGTACATCCTGGCGGCCGGTCTGGAGACGCTGCGCGCGAGCGGACTCGAGACCGCGCTGGTCAACGGCGGCGGCGACGTGGTGGCCATGACCGCCGCGGCGGCGCGTCCCTGGCGGGTCGGGATTCGAGATCCGCATCGGCCAGATGGGCTGATCGGCGCGCTGTCCGTGCGGCATGGTTTTGTCGCGTCGTCAGGCGATTACGAACGCTGCTTCGTGCGCGATGGGCACCGCTATCACCATGTGCTGAACCCGAAGACAGGCTACCCGGCGCAGGGGCCGCACGGCGTGACGCTGGTCGGCACCGACCTGGCCGCCCTGAACGGACTGGGCGCGGCAACGATGGTGCTGGACACCGCGGCCGGCCGCGAACTGCTGCGCAGCACGCCCGGCGTGGAGGGTTTGATCGCCAGCCGCGAGGGCGCCCTGTGGATCACGCCGGCGCTGCGCAGCCGTCTCGCCGCGGCCTGATCCCGTGGCAACGCAGCACCGCCCCAGGAAGCCCATGGCTGGGCAAGCCGCCTGAACACCCCATGACGATCCTTCTGCCCGCCATCGGCAGCAGGCGCCCCCGGAGCGCGCCGCGATGCTGACACCCATCGGCGTGCTGGACGACACCGCCGAGATGGCCGCGTTCACGCGCTGGGAAACACGGGCCGGCGGCCAGCGCACCGCCGAGTCGGCGCTGCGCATCCAGGGCATGCATTGCGCCGCCTGTGCACCGACGGTGGAGCGTGCGCTGCGCGCCACCCGCGGCGTGATCGATGCGCGTGTCAGTGCCGCCGCGCAATGCGCCACCGTGCGCTGGGATCCGGCGGCCACACGCGTCTCGCTGCTGCTGGCCGCTGTCGAAGCCAGCGGCTATCGCGCGCTTCCCGACACCGCCGCCGCATCGCGCAACGCGCGCCAGGCCGAGGCGCGCACGGCGCTGTGGCGGCTGTTCGTCGCCGGCTTCTGCGCGATGCAGATCATGATGCTGGCAACCCCCGCGTATGTCAGCGCACCGGGCGAGCTGCCGGCCGACCAGAAACAACTGCTGGACTGGGGCAGCTGGCTGCTGACGCTGCCGGTGCTGTGGTTCTCGGCGGCGCCGTTCTTCGCCGGTGCCTGGCGCGCGCTGCGGGCACGGCGCATCGGCATGGACGTGCCGGTGGCGCTGGGCATCGCGGTGGCTTTCATCGCCAGCAGCGGCGCGGCCTTCGACCCCGGCGGCACCTTCGGCCACGAGGTCTGGTTCGATTCGCTGGCGATGTTCGTCAGCTTCCTGCTCGGCGGCCGCTACCTGGAAATGCAGGCGCGGCATCGTGCCGAGCGGGCGCTGGAAGACAGCTGCCAGCGGCTGCCCGCAGCGGCGCTGCGTGTCGCCGCCGATGGCAGCGTCGAGTCGGTCAGCCTCCACCGCCTGGTGCCCGGCGACCGCGTGCGCGTGCCGGTCGGCCAGTCCTTCGCGGCCGACGGCGTGCTGCTCGAGGGTGTGACCGCGGCCGACGAATCGCTGCTCACCGGCGAATCACGGCCGGTCGCCAAACGCCCCGGCGATGCGCTGGTGGCCGGCAGCCTGAACCTGCAGGCGCCGGTGCTGATGCGCGTCGACCGGGTCGGCGCCGACACGCGGCACGAAGCCATCGTCGCGATGATGCGCGCGGCACGCACGCAGCGGCCGACTTTGCTGGCCACCGCCGACCGCTGGGCGGCCCCCTTCCTGTGGGGCGTGCTGCTGCTGGCCGGCCTGGCCGCCGCGGCCTGGAGCCAGATCGACCCGGGCCGCGTCTGGTGGGTGCTGGTGTCGGTGCTGATCGTCACCTGCCCGTGCGCGCTGTCGCTCGCGGCGCCCTCGGCGCTGATCGCCGCGGCCGGCACGATGAGCCGGCGCGGGCTGCTGCTGCGCCGGCTCGACGCGATCCAGGGCCTGGCCCGGCTGCAGACGCTGTTCATCGACAAGACCGGCACGCTGACCGAAGGCGCGCTGGTCTGCAGCGGCGTCGACCGCCTGGTGGACGGCGGGCCGCACGACGCCGCGTCGCTGCAGCGCATCGCCGCGTCGCTGGCCGCCTGGTCCAGCCATCCGCTGGCGCAGGCGCTGCAGGGGCCGGGTTCCGGCGCGCAAGGCAGCGAGCACGCCTGGCGCGACGTGCACGAGCAACCGGGCCAGGGCCTCGAAGCGCGCGACGCCGAGGGCCGCTGCTGGCGCCTGGGTTCCGCGCGCTGGACCGGCGGCGATGCTGACGCACAGGATGAGCGGGTCTCGACATGGCTGGCCTGCGACGGCCGCGCACTGGCGCGCTTGCGCTTCGACGAGCGCTTGCGCGACGATGCCATCGCCGCGGTGCATGCGCTGCAGGCCGACGGCGTGCAGGTGCGGCTGCTGTCGGGCGATGCGCCAGCGCGCGTGCGGCAGGTGGCCGCGCAACTGGGCCTGGCGGCGGGGACGGACTCGGCGCTGGGCGGGCTCGCGCCGGACGAGAAGCTGGCCGCCATCGCCGCGGCACAGCAGCGCGGCGAGATCGTCGCGATGCTCGGCGATGGCATCAACGATGCGCCGGTGATCGCCCGGGCCGATGTCTCGATCGCGATGGGCGCCGGCAGTGCACTGACCCGCACGCAGGCCGACGGTGTGCTGGTCTCGAACCGGCTGCAGGACCTGGTGCACGCGCGGGGCATCGCGCGGCGCGCGCTGCGGGTGGTGCAGCAGAACCTGGCCTGGGCCGCGGCCTACAACGCCACCTGCATTCCGCTGGCTCTGCTGGGCTGGCTGCCGCCGTGGGCGGCCGGCCTGGGCATGGCGGCGAGCTCCTTGTTCGTCGTGCTGAATTCACTGCGCCTGACGCGCTGAATCGCGATGGACATCCTGTACCTGCTGATCCCGATGAGCGCCGTGCTGGTGCTGGCGATCCTGGGCCTGTTCTCCTGGGCGCTGCAGCGTGGCCAGTTCGACGACCTGGAACAACAGGGCGAGCAGATTTTCGATGGCGACGGCGAAGCGTTTGACGCCGATCAAGCCCGGCGCCGGCCAGGCGCCGAAAAATCCGGTGTCGTCAGCTGAACGAAGAAATGGTGACCCGGATGAACACACTTGCACGAGCGCCAGGCACGGTGAACTACACCGATGACTCGGTGCGCGGATTTGCACTGGCAGCGGTGCTGTGGGGCGTGGTCGGCATGGCCGTGGGCGTGCTGATCGCCGCGCAGCTGGCCTTTCCGGACCTCACCAACGGCATCGCCTGGCTCAGCTACGGCCGGCTGCGGCCGCTGCACACCAATGCGGTGATCTTCGCCTTCGGCGGCTGCGCGCTGATGGCCACCAGCCTGCATGTCGTGCAGCGCACCTGCCAGGTGCCGTTGTTCCTGCCGAAGCTGGCCAACTTCGTGTTCTGGGGCTGGCAGGCGGTGATCGTGCTGGCCGCGGTGACGCTGCCGCTGGGCATGACGCAGGGCAAGGAGTACGCCGAACTGGAGTGGCCGATCGATCTGCTGATCGCCGTCGTCTGGGTGGCCTACGCGGTGGTGTTCTTCGGCACCATCGGCCGGCGCCAGGTGCGCCACATCTACGTCGCTAACTGGTTCTTCGGTGCCTTCATCATCGCCGTGGCGCTGCTGCACATCGTCAACTCGGCGGCCATGCCGGTGAGCCTGACCAAGAGCTACTCGGCCTATGCCGGCGTGCAGGACGCGATGGTGCAGTGGTGGTACGGCCATAACGCCGTGGGATTCTTCCTAACGGCTGGTTTCCTCGGCATGATGTACTACTACATCCCGAAGCAGGCCGAGCGCCCGGTGTACAGCTACCGGCTGTCGATCGTGCACTTCTGGGCGCTGATCTTCACCTACATGTGGGCCGGCCCGCACCACCTGCACTACACCGCGCTGCCCGATTGGGCGCAGTCGGTCGGCATGGTCTTCTCGCTGGTGCTGCTGGCGCCCAGCTGGGGCGGCATGATCAACGGCGTGATGACGCTGTCGGGCGCCTGGCACAAGCTGCGCGACGACCCGATCCTGAAGTTCCTGATCGTCGCGCTGTCGTTCTACGGCATGGCCACCTTCGAGGGGCCGATGATGTCGATCAAGACCGTCAACGCACTCAGCCACTACACCGACTGGACCGTCGGCCACGTGCACGCCGGCGCGCTGGGCTGGGTCGGCCTGATCTCGATGGGCTCGCTGTACTACCTGATCCCGCGCATGTACGGCCGCACCACGATGTACAGCGTGCCGGCGATCAACCTGCACTTCTGGATCTCGACGCTGGGTATCGTGCTCTACATCGCCGCGATGTGGATCGCCGGCGTGATGCAGGGCCTGATGTGGCGTGCGCTGAATGCTGACGGCACGCTGGTCTACACCTTTGTCGAATCGGTCAAGGCCACCTGGCCGTTCTATGTGATCCGCCTGGGCGGCGGCCTGCTCTACCTCGGCGGCATGGGCGTGATGGTCTGGAACGTCGTGATGACGGTCAAGAGCGGTCGCGTGCAGCCCAGCCGCATCCCGGCCCTGGCCCACGCCGGCGCTTGAAAACGCAATCACCATGGCACAAGAACACACCAATCCCACCGGTCACGAGCGCATCGAGACCAGCAACTTCCTGATGATCATGCTGATCCTGGTCACCATCGCCATCGGCGGGCTGGTCGAGATCGTGCCGCTGTACTTCCAGCGCTCGACGACCGAGCCGGTGCCGGGGCTCAAGCCCTATGGCGCGCTGCAGCTGGTCGGCCGCGACATCTACCTGCGCGAGGGTTGCTACAACTGCCACTCGCAGATGATCCGCCCGCTGCATGCCGAGACGCTGCGCTACGGCCACTACTCGGTGGCCGGCGAGTTCGTCTACGACCGGCCGTTCCAGTGGGGCAGCAAGCGCACCGGACCGGACCTGCACCGCGTCGGCGGCAAGTACAGCGACGAGTGGCAGCGGCTGCACCTGGCCGGCCCGCGCGACCTGGTACCCGAATCCAACATGCCGGCCTACCCGTGGCTGGAGCACGCCCAGGTCGATGCGGCCAGCGTGCCGCCACGGCTGAAGGCGATGCAGCGGCTGGGCGTGCCGTACAGCGACGCCGAGGTCGCCGCCAGCGCCGCGGCGCTGCAGGGCAAGACCGAGATGGACGCGCTGGTGGCCTACCTGCAATCGCTGGGCACCCAGCTCAAGTAGCCAGGACGAAATCACACCATGGACCTCAATGACCTCCGCAGCCTCGTGACGCTGCTCAGCCTGCTGCTGTTCCTGGGCCTGCTGCTCTGGACCTGGTGGCCCAGGCGCCGGGCCGAGCACGATGCCGCGGCGCAACTGCCCTTCCTGGACGAGGACAACGCGACAACCGACGGAGCCCGGCCATGAGCGACTTCTTCCACAGCGGCTGGTCGATCTACATCGCCGGCGTCACCATCGCCGGGCTGGTGGCCTGCCTCGCGCTGCTGGTCATCGCCGCGCGGCGCCGCGTGATGGCGGGCGACAACACCACCGGCCATGTCTGGGACGAAGACCTGCGCGAGCTGAACAACCCGCTGCCGCGCTGGTGGATGTGGTTGTTCGTGCTGACAGTCGTGTTCTCGGCGATCTACCTGGCGCTGTACCCGGGCCTGGGCAGCGTGCGCGGCGCGCTGCAATGGACGAGCACTTTGGAGCACAGCACCGAGCAGGCGCAAGCGCGTGCCGCCACCGCGCCGCTGTTTGCCGGTCTGGCCGCCAAGCCGGCCGCCGAGCTGGCGCGCGACCCGCGGGCGATGGCGCTGGGCGAGCGGCTGTTCGCCAACAACTGCGCCACCTGCCATGGTGCCGACGCGCGCGGCAGCAAGGGTTTCCCGAACCTCACCGACACCGACTGGCTGTGGGGCGGCAGCCCCGAGCGCATCGAGGAAACCATCACCCAGGGCCGCCAGGGCGTGATGCCGCCGATGGCCGCGGCGATCGGCAATGCCGACGACGTGCGCAACGTTGCGAACTACGTGCTGAGCCTGTCGGGCAGCCCGCACAACAGCATTGCGGCGAACCTCGGCCGCGACAAGTTCGCGGCCTGCGGCGCCTGCCACGGCACCGGCGGCAAGGGCACGCCGGCGCTCGGTGCACCGAACCTCGCCGACAAGGTCTGGCTGCACGGCTGGGGCGAGGACGCCATCGTCGCGATGATCAACCGCGGCAAGACCAATGTGATGCCGGCGCACGCGTCGCGCCTGTCGCGCGAGCAGATCCATGTGCTCGGCGCCTATGTGTGGAGCCTGTCGAACACCGGGGCGCCCTGAGCGCGCACCATGCGCCGCGTGATTCCCATCCAGCCTGTTGTTGTGGCCAGGTCGGCTGCCACGCCGGTGGCCACCGCGGCAGGCACCGAACTCGTCTCGCTGTACGAGAAGCAGAAGAAGATCTATCCCCGCTCGGTGCACGGCTGGTTCTCGCGCTGGCGCTGGGCGCTGGTGTGGCTGACGCAGGCGCTGTTCTACGGCCTGCCGTGGCTCAGCTGGAACGGCCGCCAATCGGTGCTGTTCGACCTGGCCGCGCGCCGCTTCTTCATCTTCGACCTGGTGCTGTACCCGCAGGACTTCATCTACCTGACCGGGCTGCTGGTGCTGTCGGCCTTCGGCCTGTTCTTCGTCACCGCGGTGGCCGGGCGCATGTGGTGCGGTTATGCCTGCCCGCAGACGGTGTACACCGAGATCTTCCTGTGGGTCGAACATCACATCGAAGGTGAACGCGGGGCGCGCATCAAGCTCGATGCCGGGCCGCGCAGCTTCAAGCGCCTGTGGCGCAAGAGCGCCAAGCATGGCGTGTGGCTGGCCATCAGTCTGTGGACCGGGTTCAGCTTCGTCGGCTACTTCACGCCGATCCACACGCTCGGGGCCGAAGCCCTCACCTTGATGGGCATCGGCGGCCCTGCCGCGCAGGGCGTGGGCCCCTGGGAATGGTTCTGGGTCAGCTTCTACGGCCTGGCCACCTACGGCAACGCCGGCTTCCTGCGCGAGCAGGTGTGCAAGTACATGTGCCCGTATGCGCGCTTCCAGAGCGCGATGTTCGACCGCGACACGATGATCGTCAGCTACGACACGGCACGCGGCGACCCGCGCGGTACGCGGGCGCGCGGCGCCGATCTGGACAAGCTCGGTCTCGGCGATTGCATCGATTGCGGTCTGTGCGTGCACGTCTGCCCGGTCGGCATCGACATCCGCGAGGGGCTGCAGTACGAATGCATCGCCTGCAGCGCCTGCATCGACGCCTGCGACGGCGTGATGGACAAGATGAAGTACCCGCGCGGGCTGATCCGCTACGCCACCGAAAACGGCGTGCGCAAGGGCTTCACGCGGCGGCAGATGTTCAAACGCGTGCTGCGGCCGCGGGTGTTGATCTATGGCGGCGTGCTGCTGGCCATCGCCGCAGCCTTCACCACCAGCCTGTCGCTGCGCCAGACCTTGAAGGTCGATGTCGTGCGCGACCGCGGCACGCTGGCGCGGCTGGTCGACAACGGCCAGATCGAGAACCTCTACCGGCTGCAGCTGATGAACGCCACCGAGAGCCTGCAGCGCTACCGCGTCGGCGTCAGCGGCGTCCCCGGTGCCGAACTGGCCAGCACCATCGAGGTGGACCTGCCGCCGGCGCAGGCTCGCTGGGTGACGCTGGCGGTGCGCGTGCCGCCGCAGGCCGCAGCCGCCATCGGCCCCGGTGCGCATGCGATTCGCTTTCGCGTGACACCGATCGGGCACGACGCCGATGCCGTCAGCGAAAAGTCCACCTTCGTCGTCCCTCGTTGAGAGTGGTTGGGAGACCGCATGAACAAATCCCTGATGCTGCCCGCCCTGCCCTGGTGGCGTGTACCGATCGTCTGGCTGGTGATTGCCGGCCCGGCGGTCGTGGTCGTGGCCGGCACGATCACTTTCGCCATCGCCTGGCGCGGCGGTGACGTGCCGCTGCTGAAGGCACCCCAGCCGCGCGCCGAAGCGATGTCGCCGGCCACCCAGGCCCGCAACCATGTCGTCGCGCCCCGTGCACCCCGGTGAGGCCACGCTGCCGGCCGAGCGCAGCGCCACTGTCGCCCCGCCGTTCCGCCTGCAGGCACTGATGATCCTGTGGCCGGCCTTCGTGATGGCCGGCGTGCTGGAGATGCTGGTCTTCGTGGTGGTCGACCCGACGGCGCTGCACTGGTTCGGCAGCGACGCGATCGACTGGCCGCGCAGCGCGGTCTACTCGGTGACCTTCCTGATCTTCTGGGGCACCATCGCCACGTCGACCGCAATCACCCAGCTGCTGCTGGCACCCGCTCCGACGGCGCACTAGGCATGCTTGCCGATGGCGCACTAGGCATGCTTGCCGATGGCGCACTCGGCATGCTTGCCGATGACGCACTCGGCATGCTTGCCGATGACGCATTCGGCACGCTGCCCGACAGCGTGCCCGGCGGGCCGCTCAACAAGCCACGCCGTTGACCAGCCGCTGCAGCGCCACCGGGTCGAGCACGCGGATCTCGCGCTGCCTGACCTGCAGCACGCCGTCGTCCTGGAATTTCGAGAAGCTGCGACTGATCGTCTCCAGCTTCAGGCCCAGGTAGCTGCCGATCTCTTCGCGCGTCATGCGCAGCAGCAGCGCGGACGACGAAAAGCCGCGCGCCTCCAGGCGCTGCGTCAGGTTCAGCAGGAACGCGGCCAACCGCTCCTCGGCGCGCATGCTGCCGAGCAGCCGCATCACGCCGTGGTCGCGCACGATCTCGCGGCTCATCAGCTTGTGGAACTGGCGCTGCAGCTCGGGAAACTCGCGCGACAGCGTCTCGAAGGCGCCATACGGGATCACGCAGACCTGGGAGTCCTCCAGCGCCACCGCGTCGCAGCTGTGACGCTCGGTGCTGATGCCGTCCAGCCCCAGCAGTTCACCGGCCATCTGGAAGCCGGTGACATGGTCGCGGCCGTCGTCGGTCGTCGCGCGGGTCTTGAAGAAGCCGCTGCGCACCGCGTAGAGCGCATCGAAGGGCTCGCCGCGGCGAAACAGCAACTGGCCACGCCGCACCTTGCGCCGCACCGCGACCAGGGCGTCCAGCCGTTGCAGGTCCGGGTCGGACAAGCCCCAGGGCAGGCACAGCTCGCGCAGGTTGCAGCTGGAACAGGCCACCTTCAAGGCAGCCACCGGTACCGGCGAAACGGCAGAAGGCAAAGTCATGGCACGGTCCTGTGAGGGAGGTCAGTGTTCATGATTGTTGTGGCCGGCACCTGCATCGACCTTGCGCCAGCGCAAGCTCGGGCCGCGGCTCAGCCGGCAGCATTCGGCCATGTCCGCGCTCGCCTCGCCTTCCCCCGCGTCTTTCCCCGTGTCTGTCCCCACCGCGGCCCACCCGGTGCTGTCGCCCGCGCTGCTGCAGCGTTTCGGCGGTGCCGGACCGCGCTACACCTCCTACCCCACCGCCGATCGTTTCGTCGAAGCCGTCGGGCCGGACGATGGCCTGCTGGCGCTGACCGAGCGCGCCCAGGGCGGTCCTGCCGGCGGCGGCGCCGGCGCGGTCCTGCCGCTGTCGGTGTACGTGCACATCCCGTTCTGCGAATCGGTGTGCTACTACTGCGCCTGCAACAAGGTCATCACGCGGCACCACGAACGTGCCACGCAGTACCTGGACGCGCTGGACACCGAAATCGCACTGGTCAGCCGCGCGCTGGGCCGGCCGCAGGCCGTCTCGCAGCTGCACTTCGGCGGCGGCTCGCCGACCTTCCTGTCCGACGCTGAACTCGAACGGGTGATGTCCTCGCTGCGGCACGCTTTCCGCCTGACCGATGCGGCCGAGCTGTCGATCGAGGTCGATCCGCGCACCGTGAACGCCGAACGCCTGCTGTGGTTGCGCCAGCTCGGCTTCAATCGCCTGAGCTTCGGCATCCAGGATTTCGATGCCCAGGTGCAGCAGGCGGTGCACCGGGTGCAGAGCTTCGACAGCGTACAGGCCTTGATGGTCGCCGCGCGCAAGCTGGGCTTTGACTCCATCAATGCCGACCTGATCTACGGCCTGCCGCAGCAGACGCCGGCGAGCTTCACGCGCACGATCGCCCAGATCGGCCTGCTGCGGCCCGACCGCATCGCGCTGTATGCCTACGCGCACCTGCCGCAGCGCTTCAAGCCGCAGCGCCGCATCAGCGCCAACGATCTGCCAGAGCCCGCCGACAAGGTGGCCATGCTCGCATCGGCCATCGCCGGCCTGGGCGCCCAGGGCTACTGCCACATCGGCATGGACCACTTCGCGCTGCCCGGCGACGCATTGGCCGTCGCGCAGCGCCAGGGCCGCCTGCACCGCAACTTCCAGGGCTACAGCACGCAGCCCGACAACGACCTGATCGGCCTGGGCGTCTCGGCCATCGGCCGCGTCGGCCTGAGCTATGTGCAGAACGCCAAGACGCTGCCGGAGTACTACGACGCGCTGCGCCAGGGCCGCTTGCCGGTGGTGCGCGGCTACGTCATGAACCGCGACGACCTGGTGCGGCGGGCGGTGATCATGGCCTTGATGTGCCAGGGCCGGGTCGATTTCGAATCGATCGAGTTGTCGCACCTGATCCGCATGGGCACCTACTTCGCCCGCGAACTGGCGCAGTTGGCACCGCTGGCCGAGGCCGGCCTGGTCGAGATCGAAGCCGGCGCGCTGCAGGTCACCGCCGCCGGCTGGTATGTGGTGCGCGCGATCGCGATGGTCTTCGACCGCTACCTGCAGCAGGACCAGCAGCGCGCGCAGTTTTCGCGCATCGTCTGATGGACGGGGCGCTCACGCTGGCCGGTCTGGCGATGGGCCTGGCCGCCACGCCGCATTGCCTGCTGATGTGCGGCGCGCCCTGCGCCGCGCTGACGCAGGGCAGCCGCCCGGGCGCGCTCGGCTTCCAGGGTGGCCGGCTGCTCGGCTACATGGCCGGCGGCGCGCTGGCCGCCGGCAGCATCGGCGCGCTGGGCGCGTGGAGCCAGGCGACACCGGCGCTGCGCCCGCTGTGGCTGGCGCTGCACATGGGTTTCCTGTCGCTCGGGCTGTGGTGGCTGGCCGCGGGCCGCTCGCCGGCCTGGATGAAGCGCAGCGTTGCGGTGTCCATGTCGGTGCCGGTGCAGCGCGTCGGAAATCGCCCAAAGCCCTGGCGCGCGAGCCTGGCCGGCCTGGCCTGGGTCGCCTGGCCTTGCGGTGCC
The DNA here is from genome assembly GCF_035476535.1 of Aquabacterium sp. Lineage (GTDB taxonomy): Bacteria > Pseudomonadota > Gammaproteobacteria > Burkholderiales > Burkholderiaceae_C > Pseudaquabacterium. Next base: position 22,344 of record NZ_DATILJ010000154.1, on the reverse strand, counting down.
TTGCAGGCCGCGCTGCTGCTGTCGGCGCTGGCCAGCAGCGCGGCGGGCGGCGCGCTGGTGATGGCGGCCTTCGCGCTGGGTTCGATGCCGGCGCTGCTGGCCGCGCCCTGGGCCCGCGCGCAGTGGCGGCGGGTTTCCGATCGCATGCCGCCTCGTCGGTGGCTGCAGGCGCTGGACCTGCGCATCGCCGGGCTGGGCCTGGTGCTGGCGTCCGGATGGGCCATCAGCCACGGTTTGTGGACCCGACTGGCCGCCTTCTGCGCCAGCTGATCAACCGGCCCGTTCCACCAGATCCATCAGCGCGGCCTGCACCAGGAAGCGACTGCCTTCGCTGTCGGATCCGGCGTCCACCTGGCCGATCCACGCGGCGATCGGGTGGCTGGCACACGCGATGCCGTCGAGCACCGGCACGTTGGCGGCGGCGCGCATGCGCTCGACCATGCCGGGTGCCAGGCCCTGGCATTCGACGGCGTCGTACAGCCGGCCCAGCCATTGCGCCGTCTGCTCCAGATCGCCGGACGGATCCAGCCGGGCCACGCTGGGACGGATCTGCGCCACCTGGGCGCCCAGCTCGGTCGCCGCGCGCACGAAGAGCAGCGCCTCCGGGCTGTCCGGGCTTTCACTCACCAGGCCGAAGTACTTGCCGCGCAGCGGCGCCTGCACCAGGCCCTCGCGTGCGGCCTGCTTCAACGCCATGGCCCGCGCCAGCACCGGCTCGCGCTGGGCAGGCGAAAAAGCCCCGGCGTTGCGGGCGGCATCGGATGGGTCGGTGCGGTACATGGTGTCCGCCGCGACGAAATGGGTCGGCGGCGGTACGCAAAGACTAACGATTCGACGTGCAGCGGGCTTGCGCGGCATCAAACGCCGCGCGCCGCAGGCGTGCTGATACACGCCGGATACCAAGCATTCACCGATCGACACGCAGTGGCGCCAGCCGTTGTCACGGCATTGGCTCGGGCTTTCTACAGTGCCCTCATCGAATCCTGCTGCCCCCTTCTTCGGAGCCCGCCATGCTGACCAGTGCCATCGCCACCGCCCTCCCCGCTGCCGCCTTCCATAGCGCCCGCGCCGCACGGGCCGATGCCCGGGCGAATGCCCACCAGCATGCCAGCGAGCGCACGGCGGCCACCCTCAAGCAACTGGTCGAAGACCTGGCACCGCAGCGCCGCGTCGTGCACGCCGGCGACGTGATCTACCGCGCCGGCGAACGCTTCGCGCAGCTCTACATCCTGAACTCGGGCTTCTTCAAGATCGTCAACCCCTCCAGCGACGGCCGCGAGCAGGTGGTCGGCCTGAAGTTCCGCGGCGACTGGCTCGGCTTCGACGGCATTGCCGCCGGCAGCTACAGCGGTGATGCGGTGGCGATGGACACCGGCGAGCTGTGGACGGTGCGCTACGACCAGCTGATCGCGGCCTGCGCGACCCGGCCGGCGCTGATGATGGCGCTGCATGAAGCGATGAGCCGCGAGATCACGCGGGACCGCGATTCGCTGATGTCGGTGTGCACGCTGCCGGCCGATGCCCGGGTGGCCGAGTTCCTGCACCACTGGGCCGAATCGCTGGCCGGCCGCGGCCTGCGCAACGACCAGATCAAGCTGCGCCTGACACGCGCCGAGATCGGCAACTACCTGGGCCTGACGCTGGAGACGGTGAGCCGGGCGCTGTCGCGGCTGGCGCGGGACGGGGTCATCGAATTCGTCGAGAAAGGCCGCCGTGACATCCGCATCCCGGAGGTCGAGGCGCTGGCCGACTTCGTGCAGCGCAGCCTGGCCCCCTCGACCACCTTGCTGCAATGACGCGGCGCGGCGGCGACGCCGCGCGTCAATCGCCGGCGTCGCGATGGGCCAGCACCTTGGCCATCGCACGCGCCAGTTCGCTGCGGCTGTAGGGCTTGCGCAGCAGTTCCCAGCTGGGCGGCGAGTCGCGATCGGCTTCCAGCAGTTCGGCCGAATAGCCGGACATCAGCAGCACCGCGACGCCGGGCAGGCGCTGCTGCACCAGGCTGGCCAGCTGCGTGCCGCGCATGCCCGTGCCGAGCGCGATGTCGGACAGCAGCAGGTCGATCTGCGCGCCGGCCTGCAACATCGGCAGCGCCTGCTCGGCACTGCTGGCCACGCTCACTTGGCATCCCAGGGTCTGCAGGTAGGTCCGCACGACCTTCTGCACCTCGGCATCGTCTTCGACCAGCATCACCTTCAGCCCCGCCGGAAGCTCCTCGCTGGCACCCGCGCCGTCGGCAGATGCCGCCGCCTCGGGCTGGGCCTGCGGCAGGTACAGCGTCAGCGTGGTGCCCTGGCGCGGCGCGCTGTCGATCACCACCGCGCCGCGCGACTGGCGCACGAAGCCATACACCGTGCTGAGCCCCAGGCCGGTGCCGCGGCCCGCCTCCTTGGTGGTGAAGAAGGGCTCGAACACCCGCTCCTTCACATCTTCGGACATGCCGATGCCGGTGTCGGTGATCGAGATCGCCACGAAAGGCCCCGCATGCAAGGCCGGGTCGTCGAGCTCGCCCTGCAGTGCCGGCGGTAGCACATCGCACACCATGCTGCGAAAGCGCAGCGTGCCGCCCTCGGGCATGGCATCGCGGGCGTTGATCGCGATGTTGAGCAGCGCGGATTCGAGTTGCCCGGCATCGGCCAGCACCGGCGGGCCAGCGGCCGCCAGTTCGACCTGGATCACGATGCGCTGATCCAGCGTGCGGCGCAGCATGTCCGCCAGCGACTGCAGCATCGCCGCCACGTCCACCAGCTTGGGCTGCAGCACCTGCCGGCGCGAAAAGGCCAGCAGCTTGCCGGTCAGCTCGGCGCCGCGCCGCGTCGCCCGGGCCGCGGCGCCGACCAGTTGCTGTGCATGCTCGTCCTGCGCCAGCGCCGGCAGCTCCTGGATCACCTGCAGGTTGCCCTGGATCACCGTCAGCAGGTTGTTGAAGTCATGCGCGATGCCGCCGGTCAGCTGGCCGACGCTTTCCAGCCGCTGCGCGTGGTTCAGCGCCTCCTCGGCCTGCGCGCGCTGCAGGCTGGCGGCCAGCAGGCTGGCCAGCGAGCCGAGAAAGCGCTGTTCGTCGTCGCCGAAAGACCGTGCCTCGCGCGAACGAACGACCAGCGCACCGATGGTCTGGCCGCGGTCCGTGATCGGCACGGCCAGTGCGCTGATCAACCCGGCCTCGAGATACGCCGCAGGCACCACGAAGCGCTGTTCGCGCCGGTAGTCCTCGACGACCAGCGGCACGCCACGCGACAGCACCAGGCCGGGCGAGCTGTCGGGCACATAGGCGATGCGTGCGCCGGTCTCTTCGCCCGGCACCCCACCGACACCGCTGGCCACATGCAGCGAGCTGCGGTCGGGGTCCAGCAGGAACACCCGCGCCACCTCGACCTGCAGGGCCTGGGCGGCGATCGCCGGCACATGGTCGAGCAGCAGCTGCGGATCGCGGGTGTCCACCGCCAGCTGGCCCAGCGCCGCCAGGTGTTCGCTGTAGCGGGCGCGCTGCAGCGCCTGCTTCACGCGCGGGTAGGCGCCGATGTCGCGGATGGCTGCGACGACAAACGGCAGGCCCTGGTTCTGCAGCGGGCTCAGCGCGATCTCGACCATCACCTCGCTGCCGTCCTTGCGCTTGGCCACCAGCTCCATCTGCGTGCCCATCGGCCGCGAGCGCGGCGCCCGACCATAGGCTTCACGGTACGCGGCATGGCGCGGCCGGATGCTGTCGGGCACCAGCGCATCGACGCTGAGGCCGGTGAGTTCTTCGACTGCATAACCCAGCAGCGACGCGGCCGCCGGGTTGGCCATCACGATGCCACCGTGGCCATCGACCAATAGCAGCGCGTCGGGGTAGGCGACGAAGAGTGAGCGGAAGACGGTTCGCTCGTCGACATCCAGCGGCAGCAGCGCATCCATCGTGTCAGCCGGGACTCACCGGCGGCACCAGGATGTAGCCGGCGCCGCGCACTGACTTGATGATCTGCGGATCCTCGGCATCGGCTTCGAGCTTCTTGCGCAGGCGGCCGACCTGCACGTCGATCGTGCGGTCGAACGGCCCCGCTTCGCGGCCGCGCGTGGCTTCGAGCAGGAAGTCCCGCGACAGCACCCGGCCCGGGTGCTGCACGAAGGTGCACAGCAGGTCGAATTCACCGCTGGTCAAGGGCACCTCGGGACCCTGCGCGGGGCTCAGGCGCCGCGCCGCCGTATCGAGCAGCCAGCCCGCAAAGGCGAAGCGCTTGTTGTGCGGCAGGGTGTGCGGCAGGGTGTGCGGCAGCTTGTGCGACACGGCCGACGCCGCGGCGTGGGCCGGCTCCGCCGGCACCAGCCGGCGCAGCACGGCCTTGATGCGGGCCACCAGTTCACGCAGGTCGAAGGGCTTGGTGACGTAGTCGTCGGCGCCGACTTCCAGGCCGACCACCTTGTCGACCGCATCGCCGCGGCCGGTGACGATGACCAGCCCGCAGCGCCAGTGTTCGCGCAACTGGCGCGCGATCGTGAAACCGTCTTCGCCCGGCAGCCCCAGATCCAGCAACACCAGTGCCGGCGCGTCCACCGGCATCAAGGCCATCAGCGCCCGGCCGCTGTGCACCTGCGTGACGCGAAAGCCGTGGCCTTGCAGGTAGCCCGCCAACAGCTGCGTGATGTCGGGTTCGTCGTCGAGAACGGCGATGTGCTGGGTGGACGTCACGGCAGTGCGGGGGGGGGGGCGAGGCTCGGCTCGGGCGAGCGTAGCAGCTTTGCACCCCGCGGAGCCGGGCGTGTCCCGGGTGCGTTCAGGCGGCGCAGGCGCGTGCCGCGTCGATGATCACCTCGGCCGATGCCATCTTGCCCAGCCCCGCCATGCCCTCGTCGCCGCATTCGATCGAGGCCCAGCGCACGATGCCCGCACGATCGATCATGAACAAGGCCTTCAGCTGCGGCCACTGCCGTTCGGCATCGCCCTGGTCGACGGGATTGGTGACATAGCCGTCGCGCTGCTGCAGCAGGCTCGCCACCTCGGCGATCGGCAGCGGCGCGGGAAAGATGCCGTCCGGATTGATGCGGATCGTCTCCATCTCCTGCAGCATCGCCGGTGTCGGCTCGGGCTTGGGCACCCGGTAGGCGCGGTGCGTCGTCAGGCCGGGATCGGACGCCAGGCACAGCGTGGTCGGCCTGAACCTGAAGTACAGGCGCGCGTTCTCCGGCGCCGTCGCGACCACCGCCACGCTTTGCACGCCCAGCGCCTTCAGCCGGCCCTCCAGGCCGGCGAGCTGGATCAGCTGGCGGCGGCAGAACGGGCACCACAGCCCGAGCATCAAGGCCAGGAACAGGGCACTGCTGCCGCGGTAGTCGGCGAGTGACACAGTGCCGGGGCCGGCCACCGCCGGCAGCACGAAATCGGGCGCCAGATCGCCCGGTGCAACGGGTGGGTTCGACAGGGTAGTCGTCATGTCGAGGCTCCTTGCGGCAGGTTCAGCACAGAAACGGCAGCACCATCAAGGCGTCGGGCTCGAGGCCCGCACGTTCGCAGACCGCGCGCGCCAGCCTCAGATAGCGTTCTGCCTGCGTCGGACGGCCGGCATCGAGATGCAGCGTCGCCAAGCCATCGTAGCAAGGGAACAGCAGTTGCGGCTCGTCAATTTGCTCGGCCAGTAGCAAGGCTTCTTCGTACGAGGCGAAGGCGCGCACGTGGTCGCCATGGCACTGGTGGATCTGGCCGAGCACGATCAGCGGCACCGCCAGGTGGTCCAGCAGCCCGAGCCGGCGGTCCAGGCTCGCCGCCGCGTGCGCCGCCTCGATGCCTTCGGCCTCGCAGCGGTTGGTCAGCGCGCAATAGGCCACCGCCAGGTTGGCGTACAGGTGCGACTGGAAGCCCAGGTCGCCGACCTTCTTCGCGGTCTCGAGGCCGCGCAGGCAGGTCTGGATGCTGCGCGGCGGGTCCAGCGACGCGTACAACACCCCCAGGTTGGTGTAGCCGCGGCAGGCGGCCTGCAGCATGTCGTTCGATTCGGCCACGCGCACGCTGCGCTCGATCTGCGCCACCGCCTCGGCCGAGCGGCCCAGGCGCGCCAACGCAATGCCCAGCGTGTTGCAGGCCTGGGCCAGCACGACGGCGGCCTCGCGGGCGCGCTCGCCCGGCGCGGCGGCGGGGTCATGCGCAACTGGGGCGGGCGGACGATGTGTGTCGTCGGCCAGGGGGCTCTGTTCAGCCGGCAGCTCGGCCAGCGCGCGCTCGGCCAGCGCCAGTGCGGTGGCGTTGTCACCGGCACGGAACGCCAGCCGACCCATTTCCTGGAGCAGGTAGGCGCGCTCGAGCGCATCGCCGCCATCGCCCAGCCGTTCGAGGCCGGCGTGGAAGCAGGCGCTGGCACGCTCGCGCTCGCCGGCCTCCCAATGCTGGCCGCCGATCTTGCGAAGCAAGCGTGCCGCCCGCACCGCATCGCCCTGCCCTTCGGCCGCCTGCTGCACGGCGTCGTAGTGGGCCAGCGCGTCGGTGCGCCGGCCCTGCAGGCCGAGCAGGTCGGCCAGGCGCTCGCGCAGGTCGAGCCTCGCGGCCTCGACGGCTGGCTCTTCCGCATCGCTGACCAGCTCGGCCAGCGTGCCCAAGGCCCGTTCGTAGTGGCGGATCGCGTCGTCGTTGGCATAGACCGCGCGGGCCCAGTCGCCGGCGGCCAGCAGGTAGCGTGCACCGCGCAGCTTGTCCGGCGACAGGCTCCAGTGGTGGCCCAGCGCTTCCAGCTCGGCCAGGCGATGCGGGCTGCGTGCCGGGCTGTCGAGCGCCACCGGCACCTCATGCGCCACCTCATGCACCGCCTCGCCCGCCGCCTCCAGCGCGCGCCCTGCGCGTTCGTGCAGCTCGGTGCGTCTGGCCAGCAGCAGGTTCTGGTAGACCACCTCGTGCAGCAGCGCATGCGCAAAACGCCAGCGCTGGCCGCCCGAGCCCTCGGCGCGGATCAGCTCGGCCACCACCAGCCGCTGCAGGGCCGGCCCGGCCGATCGGGGGTCGCTCGCGATGGCGTGCAGCAGCGCGGCGTCGAATTCGGCGCCGAGCACCGCCGCTTCCTGCAGCGTGCGGCGATCCTCGGCCGCCAGGCCGTCGACGCGCGACAGCAGCAGGCCGTACAAGGTCGGCGGCACATGCGCGGTGTCGCAGCCGGCTTCGCAGACCCAGCGGTCCTGCCGGCGCACCAGCACGCCACGTGCGGCCAGGCTGCGCACGATCTCCTCGACGAAGAGCGGGTTGCCACCGGCGCGTTGCACGACGACATCGCGCAACGGCGCCAGGCCGTCGCCGGCAGCGGCGCCGAGCAGGTGGTCGACCAGCGCACGCGTGGCCGCGTCACCGAGCGGGCCGAGTTCGAGCATCGTGCACTCGGCCCGCAGGCAGCGTGTCACGCGCGCATCAGGCCGCTGCAGCACCAGCAGCATCAGCGGCCGCTCCGCCAACTCGTCGACGAGCTTGCGCAACAAGTCGACCGAGGCCGCGTCGGCCCATTGCAGGTCGTCGACGACGATCATCAGCGGCTGCTGCGCCAGCCGCCGCTCGACCAGGGCGCGTGCGGCCAGCGTGATCTGGCGCTGCAGCTGGGCCGGTTCGATGTCGCGTGGCCGTGCCTCCTGGATGCCGAGCAGCACGTCCAGTACCTGCGCCACCGAGTCGGCCTCGGCGGCATCGGCGCCCAGCGACAGCAGGCCCTGCTGCAGCTTGCTGCGCGCCAGCGCCAGCGAGTCGGCTTCGTCGACGCGGTAGGCCTCGCGGAACAGCGCGCTGAAAGTGCCGTAGGTCGGCTCGCCGAGCGCCGAGCACGACGCACGCCGCAGCGCCGTCGTCGCGAAGCGCGGGTCGCCGAGCAGCCGTGTGCACAGCTCGTCGAGCAGGCGCGACTTGCCGGCGCCGGCCTCGCCGACGACGCAGACGAACTGGGCCCGGCCATGCTGCATGCGGTCGAACGCGTGCAGCAGCTGCGCGAGCGTCTCGCTGCGGCCGACCAGCGGTGCCACGAGCCCGAGCTCGGCCAGCCCTCGCGCCGGCGCGGCATCGCTGCGGACGCCGACCAGGCGATGCACCCGGACCGGTTCCGCGCGGCCGCGCAGCGCCAGCTCGGTGGCCGGCGCGAAGGCGAAGCGGTGCTGCACCAGCGCCTGCGTCGCCTGCGACACCAGCACGCTGCCGGGCTCGGCCGCCGCGAGCAGGCGCGCCGCGGTGTTGACGGTGTCGCCGGTCACCGCATACGTGCCGCCGGCGCCGCTGCCCAGGCTGCCGGCGACCACCGCGCCGGTGTGGATGCCGATGTGCAGCGTCACCGTGCGGCCGAGCCGTGCCACCCACTGCCGGCTCACGCCGTCGACACGCTGCATCATCTGCTGCGCCGCTTCCAGCGCGCGCAGCGGATCGTCCTCGTGCGCGCGCGGCGCGCCGAACACCGCCAGCACGGCGTCGCCGATGAACTTCTCGACAAAGCCGTCGTAGTGCTGGATGGCCTGGGCCATCGCTTCGAACAAGGCGTTCTGGAAGGCACGCACGGTTTCGGGGTCGAGCCGTTCGGCCAGCGAGGTGAAGCCGGTGAGGTCGGCGAACAGCACGGTGACCTGGCGGCGGTCGGCCTCGGGTTCGGCAAGCTTCGCCGCCCGCGCCATGCCGCAGCGCGGACAGAACGCGAAATCAAAGTCGCAGGCAAAACCGCAGCCCACACAGCTCATCGTCATCGCGAGCCCTGGTCAACAGGCGTCATCCTGCGCCACTTCGCGCGGCCACGCCACCCGGCGGCCAGGTGGTGGCCGGGCCGCTGCCCAAGGCGCAAGGCGTACGCTGTGCCGATATCGACCTCGAGCGCGTGGGCATCGCGCAACGCAGCCTCGATGTCGTCGGACACTACACGCGACCGGATCTGTTCCGGCTGCAGGTCAACACGGCGCCGGCACGGCCGGTAAACGTCAACCAGGAGTGACGCGATGGACCATCCCGGCTACCACGACGGCATGCGCCGCCTGCAGGACCGCTTCGACTCGCGGCGCCTGGCCGACCGGCTCGACGAGCGGCTCGGCCGCGCGGCCTTCACCGACGACGACCGCGCCTTCATCGAGAGCCGTGCGCTGTTCTTCCTGGCCAGCGCCGACGAGCAGGGCCGGCCCGACTGCTCCTACAAGGGCGGCGCGCCGGGCTTCGTGCGCGTGACGGCGCCCGACGAGCTGGCCTTCCCCAGCTACGACGGCAACGGCATGTTCCGCAGCCTGGGCAACGTGCTGGTGAACCCGGCCGTCGGCCTGCTGTTCATCGATTTCGAATCGCCGCGGCGGTTGCGTGTGAACGGCCACGCGACGATCGCCGAGGACGACCCGCTGCGCGCCGAGATGCCTGGCGCCCAGCTCGTCGTGCGCGTGCGCGCCGGCCGCATCTTCCCGAACTGCCCGCGCTACATCCACCCCGTCGGCGCGAGCGAGCTCTCGGTCTACGCGCCGCGCGAAGGGCACACACCGCCGGAGCCGAAATGGAAGTCGTTCGACTTCGTCGCCGACGTGCTGCCGCGGCGCTGAGCGCATCGCGAACGCCTCACCTCGACGGCGGCTGACCTTCCCAGGCGCGTTGCAGCATCGCGCGCAGGGCGTCGCGCTCCAGCGGGCGCGGGTTGGGGTACGGGTTCGACACGGCCAGCTCGGCCACGCGGTCCAGGCCGGCCTCCGGCATGCCGAGTTGCTTCAAGGACAGCGGGCCGGCGTGACGGCTGATCAGCTCGTAAACGGCGAGGGGCGCATCGGGCTGGCCGAGCGCACGGGCAGTGCGCGCCATCGCGTCACCTGCGTGCGTGGCGTTGTAGGCCAGGGTGTGCGGCAGCATCACCGTGTGGGTGTCGGCGTGCGGCAGATCGAAGCTGCCGCCCAGCGTGTGGCACAGCTTGTGGTGCAGCCCCATCGCCACCGAGCCCAGCACCGTGCCGCAGAGCCAGGCACCGTACAGCGCCAGCGCATGCGCCTCGGCCTGCGCGCCGCCATCACCCGTGCCGAAGAGGTCCAGTGCGCCGGCGATGGCGCGCATGCCTTCTTCGGCCATCAAGGCGGTGATCGGGTTGCCGTCGTGCGCGTACAGGCCCTCGGCCGCGTGGGCGATGGCGTTGACGCCGCTGGTCAGGCGGATCGCAGGCGGCAGCGTGGACGTCAGCTCGGGGTCGTAGAGCACGGCGCGCGGCAGCACGCGTGCATCGCGCCCCGTCTTCTTCAGGCCGGATTCGGTGATGCCGTAGATCGGTGTCATCTCGCTGCCGGCATAGGTCGTGGGGATGGCGACGATCGGCAGCCCCGCATCGAGCGCGATCGCCTTGCCCAGGCCCACCGTCGAGCCGCCGCCGACGGCCACGCAACAGTCGGCACCCAAGGCCAGTGCCCGCGCGCTCGCCTCGCGGGCGACTTCGATCGGCACATGCATCACCGCGCCCGGGAACACGCCCGCCGCGCGATCACCGAGCAAGCCGGCCACCTCGTCGGCGACGGCCTGCTGCTCCGGCGTGCACAACACCAGCGCCCGCTTCGCGCCCAGCGCGATCAGCTCGCGTTCGACATGGCGCCGGCTGCCGGCGCCAAAGACCACACGACCGGGCCGGCCTTCGTAGATGAAGTGGGCTGGCAAGCTCATCGCGGCGCCTGCTGAGTTGGGTTCAGCACGAAATCGTAGGTCAGCGAATAGCCGGGCTCGTCGGCACTCTCGCCCGGTTCGTCGCGCCGCCAGTCGGCAATCAGCGTCGAGCGCACGCCGAACACCGCGTCCGATTCGAGGTAGGCATCGCCGCTGCGGAAGACATGGGTGATCAGCCGCTCGAAGCCGGGCGCCTGGATCATGAAGTGCAGGTGGGCAGGCCGCCACGGATGCCGGCCCAGCGCGCTGAGCAGATCACCCACCGGGCCGTCGTGCGGGATCGGGTAGCAATGGGCCAGGATCGAGCGGAAGTGGAAGCGGCCGTCTTCGCCGCTGGCCAGCTGCGCGCGTGCACGGTGACCCGGCTGATCGGGTTGCTGCACGTCGTAGAAGCCTTCTTCGTCGGACTGCCAGACATCGATCACCGCACCGGCCACCGGCGTGCCATCCAGCGCGCGCACCTGGCCGCGCACGACGCAGGGCGTGCCCTTGGCCCCATTGGCGATGTCGGCGCCGAGTTCGACACGCGGCGCGCCTTCGACGAAGAAGGGGCCGAACACCGTGGCCTCGGTGCAGCCCGCCGGCTTGGCGTTGTTCTGCGCCGTGACCAGCGTGGACAGACCCAGCACATCCGACAGCAGGATGAACTCCTGCCGCTTATCGTCCGTGATATGGCCGGCACGTGTGAGGAAGCGGATGCCCTCGAACCACTCGTCCTCGGTCAGTTGCACCTCGCGTGCGAAGTCGTGCAAATGCCGCACGAGGCTGGCCATCACCTGCTGCAGGCGCGGTGAGCTGCTGCCCTGCTGGGCTGCCAGCACCGCGTCGGTGATGGTCCACTGGTCGATGTTGATCATGGCTGCCTCCGATGCATGCCGAAGTTCACAGGCCGCAACTCACAGGCCGAGTTTGAACAGGCGATTGGCGTTGCCGCGCCCGATCTTCACGCGGTCGGCCTCGCTGATGCTGGCGGCGTCGAACCAGGTGGCCGCATGGTCCACGTTCTCGAAAGGCCAGTCGGTGGAGAACAGGAGGCGGTCGGCGCCCACTTCCAGCAAGGCATCGATCAGCGTCTGGGTGCGGAAGTTGCCCGAGGTCGTGAGGTGGAAGTTCTCGCGGAAGTAGTCGCCCAGCGGCCGCTTGGCCGGGTAGGCCTTGGGCACCTTGACCCAGGCATTGCGGTTGTCCACACGCCAGATGCTGTAGGGCAGCCCTTCGCCCATGTGGCCCAGGATGATCTGCAGCTTCGGGTGGCGATCGAACAGGCCCGAGGCCATCAGGCGCAGCGCGTGCACCGCCGTCTCCTGGCCGAAGGCCCAGGTGGGGCCCAGCAGCCAGGGATGACCTTCGTAGATCTGAGCCCACGACGCCAGGGGATTGCGCGGGTGCAGGTAGAACGGCGCGTCCAGTTGCTCGGCCGTGGCCCAGAAGTCCGCGTACTGCGGCGCGTCGTAGTAGACGGCGTTCTCCGCCGTGTCCACCTGCGAGAAGCCGTTGACCAGCGCGCCCTTGAAGCCAAGCTCCTTCATGCAGCGCTGCAGCTCGGCGGTGGCGCGGTCCGGGTCCTGCATCGGCAGCGCCGCGAAGGCCTGGAAACGGTCCGGGCGGCGGGCCACCTGTTCCGCGAGGAAGTCGTTCGCGCGCCGCGCGATCTCGCAGGCCTTGTCGCGATCGGGAATCGCTTGCACGGCGGGCGCGTTCAACGACAGGATCATCATCTCCATGCCGTTGTCGTCCATCTGGCGCAGCCGGTCGTCGTGGATGTCGAGCAGGCGCTTGCTCAGCACAGCCCAGTAGTCCGGCGGCACGAAGCCGGCCGAGTCCTGCAGCGTCTCGGGAATTGCGAAGTGCTCTTCGAGGCCGATTTTTCCGTTCAATTCAGTTCTCCTGAAGCTCACGCCTTGTGCTGCTGGGCCAGCGCGGCGAATTTCTGGAATGCTTCACTCGCTGCGGCATTCCCGCGCAGGATGGCCACGGCCGTGCTGTTGACCAGCTTGGCGAAAGCCGTCGTGTCTTCCGGCGAGAGCGCGATGATCTGCCCACCGTTCTGCAGCCATATCGCCTTGGCCGCCTGGATGTCCTTGGCGCCGAACTCGTTCGTCGGTGCTTCGGCCTTGGTGGCTTCCTCTTGCACGATGGCGCGCAGATCGGCCGGCAGCTTGGCCAGCCAGGCCTTGTTGCAGGTGGCCAGCGCGATGATCGGCCACTGCGGCAGCTCGGTCTGGAACTTCGCCGCGTCATAGAACTTCAGCGCCGAGAAGATGGTCGAGGCGGCGATGAAGCCGTCGATGGCCCCGTTCTGCAAGGCCGGCATCACCTCGGACAAGGGCATCGGCACCGGCGATGCGCCCAGCTTGCGCAAGGGCTCGATCTGCATCGGCGTGCTGAGCACCCGGATCTTCTGCGTGTTGAAGTCGGCGATGCTGCGGATGGGTTTGCGCGACACGACGGCCTGCGGGCTGTGCATGAAGGCCGAGATCGGCTCCAGGCCCTTGGCGCCGCCGAAGCCGAAGGCCAGCTGCCGGAACTCGGGCGTGCTGAAGACGCGCTGCGCGTGCGCCGTGTTGGCGATCATGCCGGGCACATCGAAGACCTCGAAGCGCGGATCCAGGCTCGTCAGGAAGCTCGAGGCCGTGACGAAGCACTCGATGGTGCCGAGCGCCGTGCCTTCGACCATGCGCGGGATCGCGCCCAGCTGGCTGGCCGGGTACAGCTCCACCTTGATGCGCCCGGGCGCGCGGGCCTCCACGGCCGCCTTGAAGGTCTTCATCCAGTGGTGGATGACATCGTTGATGGTCGCCGAGGCGAGCTTCATCACCACCGGAGTGCCTTGTGCACGGGCCGGGGCGACACCCGCGATTGCGGCGGCGCCGCCCAGGCTCAGCAACGCACGACGGGTCAAGTCAGATGAGGACATCTTGGTCTCCTTGGGGATGGGTTCATCAGTAGATCAGCCGCACCGCGGCCAGCGACAGCCAGGGGATGTACGTGATCAGCACCAGCGCCGCGAGGTACAGGAAAAGGAAGGGCACGATGCCGCGATAGATCACCTCCAGCGGGAACTTGAACAGCGACTGCGCGACGAAGATGTTCAGCCCGAAAGGCGGGTGGAACATGCCGATGGCCAGGTTCGTCGTGATCACGATGCCGAAGTGCACCGGGTCGATGCCCGCGGCCTTCACCAGCGGCATCAGCAGCGGCGTCAGCACGAGGATGGCCGACAGCGGGTCGACGAAACAGCCGACGACCAGGAAGACGATATTCAGCGCCAGCAGGATCATCCAGGGCGACAGCTGCCAGCCCTGGACCAGATCGACCAGCGCCATCGGAATCTGGTTCACCGTGAGCAGCCAGCCGAACACGTTCGCGCAGGCGACGATGATCAGGATCTGGGCGCTCAGCATCACGGTGCGCGCGGCGCATTCGATGATCTGGTCCCAGCTCAACTCGCGGTAGACGAAGCGCGTGACCAGCGCCGCGTAGACACAGGCCACGGCCGCCGACTCGGTGGGCGAGAACAGGCCGCCGTAGATGCCGCCGAGGATGATCACCGGCGCACCCAGCGCCCAGGAGCCGCGGCGCAGCGCCACGAACAGCTGCCGCGCGGAGAACGGCAGCCCGTCGGAGATGCCCAGCCGGCGCGCGTACCAGACCACGTAGACCGCCAGGATGGCGGCGATCAGCAGCCCCGGCACCACGCCCGCGGCGTACAGCTTGGGCACCGACTCCGAAGCGGCCGCGGCGTAGATGATCAGCGGGATCGACGGCGGGATGATCACGTCGATGGCGCCCACCGCGGTGATGAGCCCGGCGCGGAACTGCTCCGGATAGCCGCGCTGCGCCAGCGGCTTGAGCATCAGGCTGCCGATGGTCGCCACGGTGGCGGCACTGGCACCGGACATCGCGCCGAAGACGGCCGAGGTGCCCACCGTCGCGAGCGGCAGGCTGCCGCGCATCGAGCCGGTGGCGGCCTGCATGATGTCGACGATGCGCCGGGCCACGCTGCCGCGGCCCATCAGCTCGCCGGCGTAGAGGAAGAACGGCACCGCCAGCAAGGCGAAACTGTCGATGGCGCCGAACAGCGTCTGGTGCAGCGCCTCCACCGGCACGTCCATGACGAACAGCACGGTAGCGGCCGAGGCCGTCAGCAGCACCAGGAACACCGGCGCGCCGCAGATCATCAGCGCGGTGGGAATGATGGCAAGGGTGAAGATCATGGGCAGTCTCGTATCGCTCAGCGCAGCATGGCGCGAAGGCTCTTCACCAGCGTGTAGGCGGCCGCCAGCGTGATCAGAGCGAAGCCGACGAAGACCGCCGCGTGCGGAATCCACATCGGGATGCCGGCGCCATCGCTGCGCTGCGCCATCTCGTGGATCTGTCTCACGAAGCGCCAGGAGACCCAGGCCATCGCGCCACAGGCGGCCAGCGCCAGCAGGCCTTCCAGCAGGTCGCGCAGCCGCGCCGCGCGGCCGTGAAGCCGCGACGAGAACACGTCCATGCGCAGGTGCGTGCCGCGCCAGGCCGCGATGGCAGCGCCGATGAAGACCAGCCAGACGACGGCGTAGACCTGCACTTCGTCAGCCCCCAGGATGGCCCCGCCCCCCAGATAGCGCGTCGCCGCGCTGACGAAGTTCAGCAGGACGACGCCGCAGAAGGCCAGCCCGAGCAGGCGATCCAGGCCCCAGGACAGGCGTGACGCCGGCGGTGGACTGGAATCGGTACTGTGAGGTGTGGTCATGTGGCGCTCGTTTCAGACGTTATGGTCAGGCTCAGGCCGGCTTGGCCAGCGTGCTGGCCAGGTCCCACAGCGAGCCCATTTGTCCGGAGTGGAACAGCAAAGGCGCCGCATCGGTGCGCGTGAATCGTTCAACGCGCCCGAGCAGAATCGTGTGATCGCCCTCCGCATGGCGCGAATACACGCTGCAGTCGAAGCTTGCCACGGCGCCCTGCAGCCGCGGGCAGCCGTTCGGCGCGAGTTCGAAATCCTCGGCATGGGCCTTGAACTTGTCGGGCGCCGGCCGCGCGAAATGCAGCGCCAGATCGCGCTGATGCGCGGCCAGCACCGCGAGGTTGAAGGATTGCGCGCCGAGAAAGGCGTCGGCGCTGCGTGCATCGTCGCGAATGCTCCACAGGATCAGCGGCGGATCGAGAGACACCGAGGCGAAGGAGTTGATCGTCATGCCCTCGCGCTTGCCGTCTGCGGTGACGGTGGTGACCAGGCAGACGCCGGTCGGGAACGCGCCAAGCGCCTGCCGCAGTTGCCGCGCATCAACGCTGTCCGCAGCGTCTCCGGTGATCAGTGCCCAGGAGTACATAGACGGCTCCGTCTCACCAAGCAGGGGCCGTGGATCCGGCTCTGCCGGTCCACTGGCGCCGCCCCCCTGGGGGGAGGCGAGCGAAGCTCGCTCCGGGGGGGACCATCAATACTGCCCTTTGGGCTCGAGGCCGAGCAGGTACTGCCCGACCATCGACGACACGGCGTCCCAGTTCAGGCTGATGTGGCGTGAGATCGCGTTCGCGTCGCGCCACATGCGCTGGATCGGCTGGTCGAGCGACAGGCCGGCACCACCCACGCAGGCGAACACGGCGTCGACCGCGTCGCGCGACAGGCGGGCGGTGAACGCGTGATCGCGGCGGTTGCGGATGCGCTGCTCGATGCTGATCGGCAGGCCGTCGGCCGCCATCTGTTCAACCTGCGCCGTGTCGCGGTAGAGCAGCAGGCGCGCCGCGTCGACGCTGGCCGAGGCCTCGGCCAGGCGCGACTGCACCGGGAAGAATTCGGCCAGCCGGTTGCCGCCACCGGCAACGGCGCCGCGCGTGACGCGGTGGCCGGCGAGCCGGATCAGTTCGTCCACCGCGCCCTGCGCCGTGCCCAGGATCGGCGACACCAGACACACCGGCACGGCCGAGAGGAAGGGAATGCGGTAGATCGGGTTGCGGTTGACCGTGCTGCCCGGCGGCTGGTTCGACGACGCTTCGGCAAAGCTGAGCTTGCGGTGTGCGGGAATGAATGTGGGCTTGTCCAGCACCACCGCCTTGGAGCCCGTGCCGGCCTGCCCGGCGACGAACCAGTTGTCCTCGACCGTCCAGTCCGAACGTGGGGCGAGCAGGAAGCCCGCCGTCGGCGCCGCGCCCTTTTCCTCCGGCGGAAAGTGCACGCCGAGCAGCGCCCATTGCGAGTTATCGACATTGGAGGCAAAGAGCCACTTGCCCTGCACGAGGTAGCCGCCGTCGACCTTCTCGGCCACCGTGGCGGGGGCGTAGGAGCCGCAGACGATGGCGCTCGGGTCATCGCGCCAGACGTCGTCCTGCGCCTGCTCGGGGAAGGTGGCGACCAGCCATTGGTGAATGGCCCCCAGCGAGCAGCCCCACGCGGACGAGGTGCAGCCACGCGCCAGTTCACTGACAACGTCGATGAACGCGGTGAAGCCGTACTCGTAGCCGCCGTAACGGGCCGGCTGCATCAGCTTGAAGAAGCCGGCCTGGTGGAAGGCCTGCGTCGTGGCTTCGGACACCCGGCGAGCCTCCTCGGTGGCTTGTGCGCGCTCACGCAACATCGGCACCAGTTCACTTGCGGACGCAAGGATTTTCGACAGCTCAGGCGCCCCCGCGACCGGCGACTTGCGCCCCGGTGCAGCGAGGTCGACGCTACTCAGACGGTTGAAGGCAGTGGCACCAGCGCTCATGACAGGCTCCTTTTCCGGCACAGCAGGACAACGTTCCATGAGCCGGGATTAGAGGATTAAACAGTTGCGTTTGCAATTAATAAAAGATAGGTGTTTGCACCAATCCATGGGCGCAGGGCACTGGTACGATCCGGCCATGCGCAAGAGCAAGACGCCCGCCGTGGTGCCCCCGAAGAAACCCGGCAACGCCAGTCGAAAACCGCTGAAATTACCTGCGGATGGTGGTAATTCAGCTGACTTCGATCTTGAGATTGCGCTGCCGTATCTGCTGGCCCGCGCAGGCACACGCATGGGGCAGGCGTTCAGCAAGGAGATCCGGCGTTTCGACATCTCCTTGACCGAGTGGCGCGTCTTCGCGGCCTTGCACCACGCGCCGCACCAGCGTCTGTCGCAACTGGCTGAACACACATCGGCCGAGCCGTCGACACTGTCACGCGTGGTCGACGGGCTGCTGCAACGCGGCCTGCTCGTGCGCGACCGTTCGGATGAGGACGCGCGCGCCCTGGCCTTGAGCCTGACCGAGGCCGGCCGCGATCTGACGCTGCGCATCATCCCCTTGGCACAGCTCTTCGAGCGCGTGTCGCTGGCCGGCTTGAGCAGTGCGCAAGCCGATGCCTTGCGCGGCATGCTGCGCACGGTCTATGTGAATCTCGCCGTGCTGGACAGCAGCGATCCTTGAACGCCCGCGCGCTGCATGCCCCTTGGGCCAGCCCAGGCGGTCTCAGCGCGCAGGCCGGCCGGGCGCCGCCAGCGACTGGCGCAGCACGAGTTCGCCGCGCAGTTCCAATTGCGCCGGCGTGCTCGGCTCGGCATGGCGGGCCGGCCGCATCAGCGCCACCAGGCGCCGCGTCGCCTCCTCGGCCATCTGCTCCACCGGATGGTGAACCGTCGTCAGCGCCGGCCACAGCTTGCGCGCCATGTCGGTGTCGTCGTAGCCGGTCACGGACAGGTCGGCCGGCAGGTTCAGCCCGCGCTCATGGGCGACGGCCATCACGCCGGCGGCGATGTCGTCACTGGCCGCGATGATGGCCGTGGGCGGCCGGGACAAGGACAGCAGGTGCTGCCCGCACTGCCGGCCGGCGTCGAAGGCGAACGCGCCCTGGGCCACCAGCGTTTGGTCCAGCGTCAGCCCGGCTGCGGCCAGTGCATCGACGTAGCCGGCATAGCGTTGCTCAGCGTCGCGCCAGCCCGCGTTGCCGCGGATGAACGCGATGCGGCGGTGCCCGTGCTGCAACACCAGCTGCGTCATCGCCCGCATGGCTTCGCGGTCGTTGGCCACCACCGACGGGCCGTCGTGCAAACCTGCCGGTGAACTGATGGTGGCGAAGTGCGCGCCCGCGGAGCGCAGCGCCGGCAGCAGGCCCTTGCGTTCGCACAAGGGTGAGGGGATGAGAAAGCCGCCGATCTCGCGTCGCCGCACGCGGTCGATCAAGACCGTGAAATGGGGTGAGCGGTCCTGCTCGGACAGGCGCACCAGGCTCAGGCCGAAGCCCACGGCCTGACAGGCCGCGAAGGCCCCCACCTGCATGCTCATGCGGTACTCGTAGCCGGCGCGCAGCATCGAAGGCTCGGTGAGGCTCAGGCTCAGCAGACCCACCACCGGCGTGACGCTGCTGGACAGCGCACTGGCCGATGCGTGCGGCACATAGCCGAGCTGCCGGATGGCCTCGCGCACCGCCTGGCGCGTGGCCTCGGAGGCCTTGGGCTCGTCGCGGATCACGCGCGAGACGGTCTTGATCGAGACACCCGCCGCGGCGGCGACTTCGTGAATGGTGACCTTGGGGCGCGCTTGGAAGCTCATGCGCCATTCTCGACCGACGCCGATTCGCGTGCGAGCGCCGGCCGCACGGGACCGGGACTAGGGATTGTCCTGGTGGCCGAAGCGGGCAATTGCGTTGAAATAGCGAAAGGGACAACGTTGTCCCTTTTTGCTTCGGCACCCCACAACACCCGACCCGGTATCGACAACATGGCCATGAGCGTGAGGGAGAAGCTGGCCTACGGCCTGGGCGACTTCGCCAGCAACCTGTTCTGGCAGTCGATCAGCATGTTCCTCATGTTCTTCTACACGGACGTGTTCGGCATCGGCGCGGCCGTGGCCGGAGGCATCCTGTTCGTCGCCCGCGTGGCCGACGCCGTGTGGGACCTGTTCCTGGGCTACGCCATCGACCGCACGCGCACACGCTGGGGCCGCTGCCGCCCCTACCTGCTGTTCGCGCCGCCGCTGCTGGCACTGGCGGCCTGGGCCACCTTCACCGTGCCGGCGCTGCCGCTGGACGGCAAGGTGGTCTACGCGTACGCCACCTACATCGCCCTGATGCTGTGCTACAGCCTGGTGAACATTCCGTACTCGGCGATGCCGGCCTTGCTGAGCGCCAACCCGGTCGAGCGCACGCGGCTGGCCGAGTACCGCATGTTCATGGCCTTTGCCGGCGGCCTGCTGGTGGCCGCAGCCACCCTGCCCCTGGTGGAATGGCTGGGCGGCGGCGACCGCCGCATGGGCTACCAGTCCACGGTCCTGGCAATGGGCGTGCTCTCCGTGCTGCTGTTCTGGGCCTGCTTCGCGGGGACACGGGAGCGCGTGGCACCGCTGCCGCAGCGGCCTGACCTGGCCGGCGAGCTGAAGGTCATCCTGCGCAGCCGCACCTGGTGGACCTTGTTCGCCGCCAGCCTGGTGCAGTTCACCGCCTTCGCGCTACCACTGGGCGTGGCCATGTACTTTCTGATCTATGTCGTCGGCCACCCCGAGTGGGCCAGCAGCTATTTCGTCATCGGCAAGGTCGGCCTGCTGCTGGGCGTGCTGGCATCGAGCCAGCTGACGCGGCGCTTCTGCAAGCGCAGCGTCGTCATCTGGACCACGGCGCTCACCGTGCTGGCGCTGCTGGCACTGCACGGGCTGGACCTGGGCAGCCGCTGGCAGCTCAACACCTGGATCTTCACGGTCAGCCTGCTGGGCGCGATCAAGATCCCCGTCATCTGGTCGATGGTGGCCGACGCCGCCGACGACATCGAACTGCAATCGGGCCGGCGCGTCGTCGGCCTGGCGACCAGCTCGGTGGCCTTCGCACAGAAGTTCGGCATCGGCCTGGGCGCTGCCCTGTCGGGGTTGATCCTCAGCCACACCGGCTACCAGCCCGGCGCTGTCATTTCCGAGGCGGCGCGCCAGGGCATCGTGCTGATGATCGGCCTGCTGCCCGCGCTGCTGTACGCGGTGATGGCCGCCTTCTATTTCCTCTACCCGCTGGACCGCGCCCGCCTGGTCCGCCTGCAGACCGACCTGCAAGCCCGCCGCGCCGTGGCCGCCTGAACCACCTGGGCCGCCTGGACCTCTTGGATCTCTTGGACCCATCCCCCGTGACGATGAACACCGACGCCTTGGCACTGCCGCCGTTCAACCTGTCGCCCGAGGACATCGCCTGGGTGCGCCGCACCCGCGACAGCCTGGGCATGGAAGAGAAGGTGCGGCAGCTCTTCGTGCTGGCCCACTTCCGCGACCTGCCCGGCGAAGTGCCGGCCGTGATGGCCACGCGCCCGGGTGGCGTGCACCGGGCCTGGGGCGCCGATGCGCGCCAGGCCTGGCTGACCACGCGGGCGGTGCTGGAGCACAGCGAGATTCCGCCGCTGATCACCGGCGACCTGGAAGGCGGCGCCTACGGCCACGGCTGCGGCACGCCGATGCCCAACCCGATGGCCGTGGCCGCCATGAACGACCTGGCGCTGTCGCGCGAGGTCGCGCGCACGCTGGCCGCCGAAAGCCGGGCGATGGGCTTCGACTGGTCGTTCACGCCGGTCATCGACATCAACCAGCGGCCCGACAGCGCCATCGTCGGTACACGCTCCTATGGCGACGATGTCGACACCATCCTGGCGCAATCCCTGGTGCATGTGCAGGAGATGCAGGCCCAGGACCTGGCCTGCACCGCCAAGCACTGGCCGGGCGAAGGCTACGACGCACGCGACCAGCACCTGCTGACCACCGTGAACCCGCTGGGCTGGGATGACTGGACAGCGCGCTTCGGCCGCCTGTACCGGGGCTTGATCGACGCCGGCGTGCTGGCGGTGATGGCCGGCCACATCGCCTTCCCGGCCGGCGTGCTGCGGCTCAACCCGCAGGCCGGGCGCCATGCCTACCGGCCCGCCAGCATCTCGCACGAGATGAACACGCTGCTGCTGCGGCGCGAGCTGGGCTTCAACGGCATCGTGATCTCCGACGCCACTGCCATGGCCGGCCTGACCACCTGGGCCGACCGGGCCGAGCTGGTGCCGCAAGTCATCGAAAGCGGCTGCGACGTATTTCTGTTCAGCCTGGATGCGCAGGGCGACCTGGACCTGATGCTGCGTGGCCTACGCGAAGGCCGGCTCTCGGAGGCGCGGGTCGAAGAGGCCGTGACGCGCGTGCTGGCGCTGAAGGCGCGGCTGGGTCTGCACCGGCGCAGCATCGACGAACGGCTGCGCCCGCTGGACGAGGTGCTGCAGCGGCTGCGCACACCATCGCACCTGGACGTGGCCGAGCGCGCCGCGGCCGCCAGCGTCACGCTGGTCAAGGACCAGGGCGTGCTGCCGCTCACGCCGCAGCGTCACCGCCGGGTGGTGGTCATCAGCCCCGGCATCGAGACGCACTGGGTCGACAGCCAGCCGCGACCGCTGCAGGACCTGCTGACCGGGTTGTCGGCGCGTGGCTTCGAAGTCCGCGCCTTCGACCCCGCGCAGATGCCGACACCGGCCGACACCGACCTGGTGCTGTACCTGCTGGCCAAGGAGTCGCTGTTTTCCCGCGGCCGCGTCTTCCTGGATTGGCTGCAATTGCACGGCAACGACCCCCGCAAGGCGATGCGCCGCTTCTGGACCGACATCCCGACGGTGATCGTCTCCTTCGGTCACGCCGGCTACCTGCTCGACGCGCCGCGTGCGCCGGCCTATATCAACGCCTACACGGCCACCGAGCCGGTGCAGCGCGCGGTGCTGCGCAAGCTGCTCGGCGACGAAGCCTTCACCGGCCGCAGCCCGATCGACGCGTTCTGCGGCCAGGTCGAAGCGCACTGGTGAAGGTCGTTGCGCCGAGCGCCCGGC
>NZ_DATILJ010000153.1:0-12471 GCF_035476535.1 Aquabacterium sp. | reverse complement strand
TCGGCCGCGGCGTAGATGTTGATCGAGCGCTCGCACAGCACGTACACCGACACGGTGTAGCGACCCTTGAGCAGCGGCAGTTTCTCGAAGTGCAGCGTCGCCTCCCCCCGGCCTGCGGCATCGCGCTGCAGGGCCACCGCGTCGAGCCAACTGCCGGCGCTGGACAGCACGCGGCCATCGGCCGTGAACAGCACCATGCCCAGGGTCGGACAGGGAATGTGCGGGTCGCTGGCAAAGCGCACGCGCATCTGCAGATGGTCGATGCCGCTGCGCAAGACATGGCTCTCCGGCGCGCCCAGCAGCTGCACGTCGGTGATCTGCGCGGCAGCCGAGTCGTAGCGTTGCGGCGCCGCATGCGCCTCCTCGGCCGGCAGCCCTTCACGCGATTGCCAGGCCGAATACTCCACCACGGCCTGGTGCGACAAACCGTCGAACTGCACCCGGCCATCGTGCAGCCAGATCGCCCGCGTGCACAGTGATTCGACCTGGAACAGCGAGTGTGAGCAGAACAGGATCGTCGCGCCGCGGTCCTTCAGCGCCATGATGCGTTCGAAGGACTTGCGCGCGAACAGGCCGTCGCCGACCGACAGCGCCTCGTCGATCACCAGGATGTCCGGCTCGACGCTGGTGGCCATCGAGAACGCCAGCCGCATGAACATGCCGCTGGAGTAGCTGCGCACCGGCTGATCGATGTAGTCGCCGATGCCGGAGAACTCGACGATCTCGTCCATGCGCTGCTCGATCTGCGACGGCGACATGCCCAGCAGCGGGCCATTCAGCCGCACGTTCTCGCGGCCGGTCAGCTCGGGATTGAAGCCGGCCCCCAGCTCCAGCAGCGCAGCAATGCGGCCGTTCACTTGGCGTGTACCGGTGGTCGGGTCCAGCACGCCGCAGATGACCTGCAGCAAGGTCGACTTGCCGGCGCCGTTGCGGCCGATCACGCCGACCAGTTCACCGCGGCGGATGCGCAAGTCCACATCCCACAGCGCATGGTGCTGGCGGCCGCGGTCGACCTGGCCGACGAGCTGGCGCCACAGCCGGTGGAAAGGCCGTGCCTCGAGCGAATAGCTCTTGTTGACACCGGCCAGTTCGATGATGACGTCGTCGGTACTCATCGTCTCAGACCAGATCGGCGAAGCCCGGGCGCAGGCGCACGAACAGCGCATGCGCGGCGGCCAGCAGCAGCAGTGTTGCCGCAAACGGCAGCGCAACCGAACTCCACGGAAACGCATCGCCGAACCAGGCTGCGCGGACCAGCTCGATCGGCGCGGTCAAGGGGTTCAGCTCCAGCAGCCAGCGCAGCCCTTTCGGCGCCGCGCTGCTGGGGTAGAACACCGGCGACAGAAACAGCAGGCCCGACATCAGCAAGGGCACGATGTGCTGCAGATCCCGCAGATAACATCCCAATGCAGCGAGCCCGATGGCCAGCGCCAGCTGCAGCAGCAGGATCCATGGCCAGGCCGCCAGCAGCCACAACCAGGACCAGTGGGCACCGCCTCCCAGCACCAGCAGCATGGCGGCCAGCACGAGCATCTGCAAAGCGGTGTGCACCGCCGTCTGCATCACCAGCGCAACGCACAGCAGTTCCAGCGGAAACACCACGCGCTTGACCAGGTTGGCGTTGTCCTGCATCAGCCGCGTGGCGCGGCTGGCCACATCGACCACGGCGCTGTACACCATCAGGCCGGCGAACAGGCGCGCAGCGTAGTCGATGCCGTTCGAAGGCCCCGCCACACCGGACCAGCGGGCCTGGAAGACGCCCTGGAACACCAGCGCATAAATCGCCACCATGGCCAGCGGCGCCAGCAGCGCCCACAGCAGGCCGGCGGCGCTGCCGCGGTAGCGCGCCATCACGTCTCGCTTGGCCAGCGGCCAGGCGAGCGACAGGTGATCCACCATCCAGCGCATCGTGCGCACTCAGCGGATCTGCAAGATCGCCGAGATCGTCACGTTGGTGCTCGGGATGTTCTCGAAAGTCGTCGCCACGCCGCCGATCGTCGCGGTCTTGGTGGTGGTCGGCACGGTGGCAATCAAGTCGACCGTCTCGGTGAGCCCGACGATCACCGAGCCGAACACCGCATAGCCGGGGTTGGCGGCATCGACGTAGTCGAAGGCCGGGTTGTCGACCAGGTTGATGAAGAACTGCGAGGTCGCCGAGTCCGGATTGCTGCCGTGGAACATCGCGATCGTGCCGCGCAGGTTCTTCAGGCCATTGTTCGCCTCCAGTGCGACCGGGCTGCGCGAATTGGTCTTCAACGCGGGGCCGGTGTTGTACGTACCGGCATACATCGCACTGCCAGGCACGATCTTGTGGAACAAGGTGTTGACGTAGAACGAGGTGCTGCTGGAGTTGACGTAGCTCAGGAAGTTCAGCACCGTGTTCGGCGCCTTCGCCGGGTCGAGTTCGACGACGAAGCTGCCGGTGGTATTGCCCTGCTTGGCGGTGATCCGCACCTGCGGCACCGGCACATCCAGGCGCAGCGTGGCCAGCTCGGCGCCTTCGGCGGTGCGCACGCGCACGCGCAGATCGCCCACTGCCGTGATCCGGCAAGTGAAGGTGGCGCTGGTCGAACTGGCCGTGGTGGGCGCCATCGTCAGGCAGCCGGGCTCGATGGCCGCGGTGAGGCCGGCGTTCAGCTTGCTGCCGTTGACCGTGAGCGTCGTGGTCTTGCCGTAGCCGACGTTGGCCGCACTGAGTGTGGCGACCGACGAATCGCCGTCGCCACCACCACCACCGCAAGCGGCCAGCAGCAGCGGCAGCACACAGGCCGCCAGGCGTTGAAGGGAAAACAGGTTCATGGCTTGCAACAAACGGTTCATGGGGCGCTGCGGCGCAGCGAAAGCTGGCGGTCGATGTCGGCGACCAGGTCGTCGACAGGCTGGCCGGCCAGGGCCATCAGGCGCAGGCGCGACAGCAGGTAGTCGTAGCGTGCACGGGCCCAGTCGCGCTGCGCGGCATACAGCAGGGCCTGCGCATCCAGCACGTCGGCGGTGGTGCCCAGGCCGGCTTCCTGCGCGCGCACTGCGCCGCGGTAGGCCACCTCGCTGGATTCGACGGCACGCCGGTAGGCCGCAGCCTTCACGGTGCCGTTGCTGACATCCTGGAAGTAGCGCTGCAGGTCGACCTCGACGCCTTCCCGCTCGGAACGCAGTTCTTCCTCGCTGCGCGCGCGGTCGGCCACGGCCTGCTTGACGCTGGCGTCAACGCCACCGCCGCTGTACAGCGGCACGTTGAGCTGCACGCCCAAGGACTTCAGCACCGAGGTCTGGCCCAGGTTCGACAGCGATTCGTTCTCGCTGCGCGCGATGCTGGCCACCAGGTCGACGCGCGGGTAGTGGCCCGCGGTCTGGCGCTGGATGCCAAAACGCGCGGCCACCACGGCCTGCTGGCGCGCCTGAATCGTCGGGTTGTTGCGGGCGGCCTGCTCGAGCCAGTCGAACAGCCGGTTCGGCACGATCTCGCCGGGCGAGAAGTCGGCCGGAATCTGGTTCAACCGCGGCGTATCGACACCGGTGACGCGCTTCAGGCCGCGCCGCGCGTTTTCCAGGTCGTTGTTCGCCTCGATCAGCCGCACCTGCCCCAGGTCAACCGCTGCGCGGGCCTGGGCCTGCTCGGTGCGCGTGCCCTCGCCGCGCGCCAGGCGCTGATCGGACCGCGCCAGCTGGCCCTTGACGGCGACCAGTTGCTGCTCGGCCAGCGCCACGTTGCTCTCGCCCAGCAGCACCTGCAAGTAGGCCGCGCCAGCGCGGTCGGCCAGATCCAGGCCGCGGGTGCGGTACAGCGATTCGGCGCCTTCCAGCCGGGCCTGGGCCTCGTCGTAGCGGCTGAGAGCTTCCTTGTTGTACAGCGGCATGCGCAGCGACAGGCTGGCTTGCGGCGTGGCGTAGCCCACCTGGACCTTGGCCTCCTGCTCCGCCGAATTGAAGAACTGGCGGCTGCCCGAGACATCGGAGCGCGACGCGTTGAGCGCAACCTGCGGCAGCAGCGACGCACGGGCGATCGGCACGCCCTGGCGCACGGATTCCAGCTCGAACGCAGCGGCGCGGAACTGCGCATCGAAGCCGCGGGCGGCGACCATGGTTTCGGCAAAGCTCATCGCCCGAACCTGGGCTTGGGCTTGGGCCTGTGCCTTGGCCTGATCCTGGGTCGGAGCGGGTGCCGCGGTCTGGGCCTGCGCCGGCACGGCGGCCCAGGCCACCGCCAGTGCCGCGGCGCTGCTTGCCAATCGCCGCCAGGCCGGACGACGTTGGTGGTGTTGCTGATGGCGGGAGACAAGCTGCATGCTCACTCCTCCGTCATCGCCGCCGCGATCCGCTTGATCAGCGGGTGCAGCATGTAGGTCAGCAGCGAACGCTCGCCGGTCTTGATCAGCACCTCGGCCGTCATGCCCGGTTGCAGCGTGCGGCTGCCCAGGGCCTTGTTGCCTTCCGGCGTGATCTCGACGCGCGCCAGGTAGTAGGTGGTGGTCAGGTTGCCGACCTGTTCGGTGATGGCATCGCCTGCCAGCGAGACGATCTTGCCGTGCACCACCAGCTGCGGCGTATTGGCAAAGGCCGTGAAGCGCACCTCGGTGTTGTCGCCCACCTTGACACGGTCGATCACGTTCGGCGGCACCTTGGCGTCGAGCAGCAGCGATTCGCCTTGCGGCACCACGTCCAGCAGGCGCTGGCCCGGCGCCACCACCGCGCCGGGGCCGGCCACACCCAGGCCGATGACCTGGCCCGCCACCGGCGAGCGGATCTGCATGCGGCCGAGTTCGTTGGTGATGGCGACCAGCCGCTCCTGGTTGGCCTGCACCTCACGCCGCACATCGGCGAGCTGGGTCGACACTTCCTTCAGGAATTCCTGCTCGCGTTGCGCGATGCGCAGCTGGGTTTCCAGGATCGAGTTCTGCGTGCGCTGCACCGTCGTCTGCAGGTCAGCCATCGTGGAGCGCAGTTCGGCCTGGGCCTGCTCCAGCTGCAAGGCCTGGTTGCGCGGTGCGAAGCCTTCTTCGGCCAGCGATTTGACGTTGGCCAGCTGGCGCGACTGCAACGCGGCTTGCGTGCCGCGGCTCTCCACCATCTGTTTCAGGCCGGCGATTTGCGCTTCCAGCCCGGTGATGGACTGCCGGGCGGCCGAGATCTCGGCGCGCTGCGCCGCGCGCCGCGAGTTGAACAGCTGCTGCTGCACCGTCATGTGCTGGATCGCCAGCGGGTCTGTCTTGTTGGCCAGCAGGTCGGCATGGAAGGTGACGGCTGGCGCACCGGCCACTTCGCTCAGCAGCCGGCTTTCCAGCGCGCGCTGCGACAGGTAGTTCTGGCGGATGGCTTCGTAGGTGGCACGCGTGGTGGCGTCGTCCAGCACGATCAGCACATCGCCCTGCTTGACCGTGGCGCCTTCCTTGACCAGCACCTTCTGCACCACGCCGCCCTGCATGTGCTGGATGATCTTGCGCCGGGTCTCGATGGACACCGTCGCCGGCGCGGCGACGCCTTCGTCCAGCGGCGCGAAGGCCGCCCACAGCAGGAACAGGCCGAAGCCGACGACCAGGATCCAGAAGCCGAGGCGGATCACCGGCTTGGTATCGGTCTTCAGTTCGCTGTCATCGACATCGGTGACATCGGAGGCGGCGGCGCCGGAAGGCACCGCCGTGAGCGCGGGGCGCGCGGAGGATGAATGTGTGCTCATGGATTCGCAGGGCCCGGTTGGGCGTCGTTCTTGGCCACCAAGGGCAGGAAGCGGGTGATCTGGCCGTTCTCGAGGAACAGCACGCGGTCCGCCACGGCCAGCATGTGTTGCTGGTGCACGATCATGAAAACCGTCTTGCCGCGGCTCTTCAGCTCGCGCACGGTGCGCACGAGCGCGGCTTCGCCGATGTCGTCGAGGTTGGCATTGGGTTCGTCCAGTACCACCAGCGCCGGGTCGCCGAGGATGGCGCGCGCCAGGCCGATGCGCTGGCGCTGTCCGCCGGAGAGCATCTGGCCAGCCTCGCCCATCTGCGTGTCGTAGCCCTTGGGCAGGCGCAGCACCATCTCGTGGATGCCGGTGCGCTGCGCGGCGTCGATCACCGTCTCGGAGGGCACCGGCGCGAAGCGCGCGATGTTCTCGGCGATGGTGCCGTCGAACAGTTCGATGTCCTGCGGCAGGTAGCCGATGTGCGGGCCCAGCGCCTCGCGCGACCATTGTTCGATGGGCTGGCCGTCGAGCAGCACCTGGCCGCTCGTTTCAGGCCATATGCCGACGATGCAGCGGGCCAGCGTCGACTTGCCGGCACCCGACGGGCCGACGATGGCCACCACCTCGCCGGCGCGGCAGTCGGCGTCCAGGCCGTTCAGGATCGGGCGCTGGCGGCCCGGGGCCGTGGCCACCAGCTGGCGCAGGCTGATCTGGCCGGCCACCGTGTCGCCGACATGGGTGGCTTCGCGCTCGGGGTTCTGGGCCAGCAGGCCTTCGAGGCGGCCGTAGGCCTGGCGCGTATCGACGAACTGCCGCCAGGTCTGCACGATCAGGCTGATCGGCCGCAAGGCGTTGCCCATCAGTGCGTTACACGCAATCATCGAACCGGCGCTGATCTGGCCGTCGATGGCCAGCAAGGCGCCGACCGACAGCATCAGCGATTGCTGCGTGTACTGCACGAACTTGGTCACGGACTGCACGCGGTGCGAGCGCTCCGACGCGGTGGCGGTGCGCGACATCACGCGCTCGTGGATGGCCTGCCAGTGGCGGCGCAGGTCGCCCAGCATGCCCAGCGCCTGCACCGTCTCGGCATTGCGCAGCTTGCCGTACAGGTAGGCGGTCGATTCGGTTTGCGTTTCCTGCGCCTGCTTGTGTGCTTGCGCGGTGTAGCGGTTGCCGATGATGGCCACCAGCAGCAGCAGCACGGCAAAGCCGGTGGCCAACCAGCCCAGCCAGGGGTGCATCAGGAACAGCACCACGATGTAGATCGCAGTCCAGGGTAGGTCGACCAGCGCGAAGATGCCGTTGCCGGTGAGGAACTGGCGCAGCTGCGTCAAATCACTGAAACCCTGCTGCGCCCGCGCACCGCCGCCGCCGAGGCTGGCCTCGAAGTTGGCATTGAAGACCCGCGTGTGCAGCGCGGTATCAAAACGCGCGCCGGCACGCACCAACAGGCGCGAACGCACCCACTCGGCGAAGCCCATCACCAGGAACAGGAACACGGCGATCAGCGTCAGCGCGGCCAGCGTGGTTTCGCTGCCGCTGGTGGTGACGCGGTCGTACACCTGCATCAGGTACAGCGTGGGCGTCAGCAGCAACACGTTGGCGAACAGGCTGAACACCGCCACCCAGAACAGCTCGCGGCGGAAGCTGTACAGCGTGCGGCCGAGTTCGCTGCGCTGGAAGAAGCCGCCGGCGGCCAAGCCGGCACCGGCCGTCCCGGTTCCACGCGGCGCGGCCGCTGGCTGGCCCGCCAGCGGGCTCGTCGGCAAGACCTGGGTGCTCATGCGGCGCTCCCACCCGGCAGGGCCGGCCGACGGGTCGCCGCCTGGCGCGATTCGGCCTGGGCACGCATCTGGTCGTTGGCCTTCTTCAGCGCGGCCATGACCTCGTCACGCGGGCCGAAGAACTTCTGTTGGCCATCGGCCAGCACCAGCAGCTTGTCCACCGCCGGCATCAGGGTGGTTCGGTGGGTGATGGCCACCACCGTGGTCCCTTGGGATTTCAGGACGCCGAGCATCTGCAACAAGGCTTTCTCGCCGGCCTCGTCGAGGCTGGCATTGGGTTCATCGAGCACCAGGAATTTCGGCGCGCCATACACCGCGCGGGCCAGGCCCAGGCGCTGGCGCTGGCCGCCGGAGAGCACCGCGCCTTCATCGCCGATGCGCGTATCGAAGCCCTGCGGCAGCGCTTCGATCACATCGACCATGCCCACCAACTCGGCCGCGGCGCGCACCTTGGCAGTGTCGACACGACCGAAGCGGGCGATGTTCTCGGCCACCGTGCCGTCGAACAGCTCGACCGTCTGCGGCATGTAGCCCAGCTGCGGGCCGAGTTCGGCCTTGTTCCAGGCGTGAACGTCGGCACCATCCAGCCGCACCTTGCCGCTGGCGGCCGGCCACACACCGACCAGCAGGCGTGCCAGCGTGCTCTTGCCCGAAGCGGACGGGCCGATGACCGCCAGGACCTCGCCGGGCCGTACCGCGAACGTCACGCCGCGGATGATCGGCAGGGTACTGCCCGGCGCACCAGCGACCACGCCCTCGACGCTCAGCTGCCCCTTGGGCGGCGGCAGCGGCATGCCGGCCGGGGTAACGGTCAGCCGGCCCAGCAGGTTGTCCAGCCGGCCATAGGCATCACGCACCTGGACCACGCTGCGCCACTGGCCCACCAATTGCGCCAGCGGGGAGAGCACGCGCGCGCCCAGGATGGAGGCCACGATCATCATGCCGGGGCCGCCCCACAAGCCGCCCTGCAGCATCAGCCAGCAGGCGGCACCGAGCATCAGCGAGCCTTGCATCTGCTGCACCAGCTTGGCCACGGCAGAGTTGACGCCGGCATAGTCGGAGGCCTGCGCCTGGCGTGCCAGGAAGCGGCGCTGAATGCGCATCCAACGCTGGTGGATCTGGCCCAGCATGCCCATCGATTCGATCACCTGCGCATTGCGCATCGTGTTGCCGGCATAGGCGGTGGCCTGGATGGAGGCCTGCTGCGCCTCGGTCAGCAGCGGCATCGTGCGGCGCTCGGTCAGCACGGTCAAGCCGACCTGGATCAGCGCGCCGATCAGCGCCAGCACCCCGAGCCAGGGACTCAGCGTGAACAGCAGCACCAGGCACAGCACGGCGGCCGGCGCATCCAGCACGGCACGCACGGGCTGCGCGCCGAAGAATTCGCGCAGCGTTCGCAGATCGTTGAAGGCCTGCACAGAGCCGCCCGGCTGGCGACGCAGATTGGCTTCGAAGGCGGCATCGAAGACGCGCGCCCGCAACTGCTCGTCGACGGCCTCGCCCGCCCGCTGCAACGCGCGGTTGCGAACCAGGTCCAGCAACTCGATCACCGCGTACACCACGAACACCAGCAGCAGCAGCATCAGCAAGGTGGTGGCATTGCGGCTGTTCAAGACGCGGCCATAGACCTCGAACATGAACCACGACGGCGCGAGCGTCAGCACGCCGATCACCGCGCTCAGCCAGCCGATGTGCGTGTAGGCGCCGCGCTGGCTGAGCAGGGCTTCGCGCAGCATGGAGGGCGGCGCAGCGGCCGCGCGTTGGGGAGTGCTCATGGTGTCACGGGGCTCAGTGCGTTGGGCAGCGGCTGGGCAGTGCTGGCCGGAAGGGTTTCGTTCACCTGCACGTAGTCGGGCAAGTGGTCAGCTGCGGTGGCGAGTCCGTCCACCGTGGCCGGGGTTGCCGGTGCTTCGCCATCGGTCTCGGTGTCGGCTTCGCCGTCGAGTTTGGAGAAATGGAAGCTCAGCATGAACACCTCGGCTTTGGCGCTGAGCGCGATCTCGCGCAGTTTTTCGTCGCGGAAGCGGCGCTCGTCCTCAGGCCGCACATCGAGCCGGAAACGCATGCGGCCGTCGAGCGTGAACATCGAGATCTGGCCATCCTTGATGCTCAGCGTGTGGCGGTCGAAGAAGACCGGCGATTGCGGCTTGAACTGCAGTCGCGGCAGGGGCTTGTCACCCCAGCGCGCGATGTTGAAAGGGCTGCGCGGATGCTGGAAAACCAGGCGGCTGGTGCGCGACACCGAATAGATGGCATTGCAGATCATTTGTGAACCCAGGCCCGGGAACTGCTGCCGCAGGGACTTGTAGGCCATGTGGTGCAGCGCGACGCGGTTCCAGCAGCGCGTGCTCTGCACCGTCGGCGCCAGCACGTTGCACGCCTGCGCAAAGGCCTGTTGCAACGCACGCAGGCGTTCGGCCTGCTCAGGCGTCGTCTTCAGGGCGATGCGGACAATGGAGTTCATATAAGGAGCCGCATGCTAGCAGCTTCCTATATGAAGTCAATGCAGTTCTTGACGAAACGGATTCAGTGCAAGGCGGGCGGAGGGCCACTCGGCGAGGATGAGGCCTTGTCCAGCGGCAGCGCCGTGAATTCCCAGCGCGCCACCTTGACGCGCCGAGCGATGGCACCGATCAGGCCGTGCAGCGTGCTGTCGCTCAACACCAGCGTCAGCGGGGCACGTTCGCGCAGCATGAACTTCAGGACCCAGCGCTCGTCCTTCTTGCGGCGGCCGCATTCAACAGCGGTCACCAGCCAGGGCCTGATCTCGGGTGTCTCGGGCCGGGGCGCCGGCGCGGGTTCGGCGCGCAGCTTGACCTGGCTGGCCATGGCCCGGTGATGCGCCGCCGCCACCACCGCCTTGGCGCCACGGTCCATGCGCTCGGGCAAGGCAGCGGACCGGTCGACCATGGCCTGCAAGTCCTTGCGCCACACGGCATAGACCCGGCGCGTGACATGCAGCCAGTGCTCGACAGCGGCAGCCGCGTCACCTTCGGTGAAACGCAGCACCAGCCGGTCTTCTACCGGGTCGAATCGAACGCTGATGTTTTGCAGCATGAAGGTGAAAGGCCCCGTCGGGCTACCGACAGGGCCTCAAAAGGCAATGGCCGCTGATCAGCCCGCTGCGGGCGTCTCGGCCGGCGCCTTCGTACCGTTCTTCTTCTGCTGGCGGGTGGCCAGTTCCTTCACCAGCTTCTGCTGGACGTTGAAGCCGGCGAGGAAGCCATCGACGGGCAGGACCACCTGGTGCGTGATGTCCATCTTCACCGCGGGCTTGCCATCCTTGCCTTTGGCGCGGCCGGCGACCACTGCGAGGTCCAGGCGAACCAGACCGTTTTGAATCGAAATGCCGACGATGCGGTCCGTGAATACGACTTGCTTGTTTGCCATGGAACTGAGTGGCTTCGTTGTGAGTAGTGGAAAGGTGCCGCGCGGGACTCTGGCCCGGCAGCGTGGCGCACGCAGATCAGCGTGCGGCGAAGGAGCGGGCGATTGTAGTGCAGTCGCTTGACCCGCCGCCGGAACAGCCCAGCGATCGGAACCGAGACCGCGCCCGGTAAAACTTCAGAGACCCGCCTCGCGCAAGCGCTGCAGGAAGTCCTTGTCGCGCACCACGCGCCGCGCCGCAGGTGCCGGGCGCAAGCGTGACAGCACCTTAGCCAACCCCAACTTGGCGCGCATATCCTGCGTTAGCGATCTATCGAGTGCTGGGGCGTTGGGGGCGGACATGGTGTGTGCGGAAGCTTGACGTTGTGCAGGCATTGTGGCTGCCGGCAGGTTTCGCGCTTGTGACCGCCATCACCAAGAATGGTGAGAAGTGTGTGTCAGGTCACTCAAGCGCCAGGACGGTCATGGCGGAAATGATCAGACTGCCCGTCGGCATGCCGGCCGCTCACGCAGTGACGTTCTTGCTGGCCACCCCGGAGCGTTCCCTTCGCAGTTCTGGAACGACGTTGATGTCGAGAGTGGACATCAGGACAGATCAGCCGGTCGGATCGAGATCTTCACTGGCGCGGGGTCGAACGGAATGTCTTCAACACCTGGCATCGCGAGCAGTTCGACGATGTTCGAAGCGCCTCGGACGAGCTTGCGATAGTCCTCGATGGTCAACAGCACATGCGCAGGTCGGCCGCGGTCCGTGATGAAAACCGGTCCCTTGCGAGCCGCCTTCTTGGCACCGCTGGAATCCTGGTCGAACTCTCGACTTGACAGTGTCGTGATCGTCACGATGGCTTCCTTGATCAGGAAAGATTTAGAAGCATCATCCCGGCTCCAGCGTGAACACCTCGCGCACGGTCAGTCTCAAGGCGTCAGCCACCTGCTGTAGCCGTTCGGCGGCCACACCACGGTACTGGGTCGCTTCGTAGCGCTGCACCTGCTGCTCAGCCAGTTCCAGACGCTCCGCCAGTTCTTTCTGCGTCAGGTTGCGCACGATGCGCGCCTTGACCAGGGCTGCACCAATGCCAACGATCGATTCGGCTTCGAGCGATGTGATGTGCCCATGGCGCAATGCGTCGTACTCGGCTATTTCGGCGTCAAGGTCATCGAGTTGGCTGCGTAACCCGGCGCGCATTGCCTTGGCAGCCTTCGGGTGCAGGCCCTGCGCATCGGGCGCCGCCAGCGCTTGCCGAAACCTCTCGGCCTGACCCTGGGAGACGAGGTACTGGCGCTGGTTCGTGATCATGACAAGTCCTTCAAATCGATGACCACGATACCCTTGCGTCGGCCATCGCGGTCGGTCTGGAAGAAATCGCGGAACAGCGTGCCCTGCGGATCGGCACGCCCGTCAGCGATAAACAGTTCGCCCAGGAACCATGCCTTCTGCGTCGCGCGGCCACGGTCAAACGTGAGAAGCCTCTCGTCGACCCTGTCGAAGTCCACACCTGCTGCGTCCCAACAGGCATCAAAGTCACCGGGTTCCTCTTTCGCGGTGACGAAGCTGCCGTCGATATAAGCACGCGCGCAGCCGGCCTCTTTCAAAAGGAGCAAGGCATCACGCATCCCGGCCAACAGCTTGAGCCGCCA
>NZ_DATILJ010000152.1:0-23793 GCF_035476535.1 Aquabacterium sp. | reverse complement strand
CGGCGACGACTACCTGAAGCACGAGCGCCGTGGCCAGCTGCTGATGCCGGGCTTCATCGACACCCATGTGCATTGCCCGCAGATCGACGTCATCGCGTCCTGGGGCGCGCAGTTGCTGGACTGGCTGGAGACCTACACCTTTCCGGCCGAAGCGCGGCATGCCGATCCGGCCGTGGCGGCCGAGGCCTCGGCGCTGTTCCTCGATGCGCTGCTGGCCCATGGCACGACGTCGGCCGTGGTCTTCCCGACCGTGCACCGCTGCTCGGCCGAGGCGCTGTTCGAGGCCGCACAAGCGCGCGGCATGCGGCTGATCGCCGGCAAGGTGTTGATGGACCAGAACGCGCCGGACAACCTGCGCGACGATGTTGAAGGCGCCGAGCAGGACTGCCGCGCGCTGATCGCCCGCTGGCACGGCCAGGGCCGCCTGGCCTATGCGCTGACGCCGCGTTTTGCGGCCACCAGCAGCCGCGAACAGCTGACGATGGCCGGCCGCCTGCTGGCCGAGCACCCCGGCACCTACATGCAGACCCATGTCGCCGAGAACACGGCCGAGGTGCAGTGGATCGCCAAGCTGTTCCCCGAAGCGCGCAGCTACCTCGATGTCTACGCCCGCCACGGCCTGCTCAACGAACGCGCGGTGCTGGCCCATGGCATCTGGCTCGACGATACCGACCGCGCGCTGCTGCGCGACACCGGTGCGCAGATCGCCTTCTGCCCTTCGTCGAACCTGTTCCTCGGGAGCGGCCTGTTCGGCTGGGCCGCGGCGCGCGAGGTCGGCTTCAAGGTCAGTCTTGCCACCGATGTCGGCGGCGGCACCAGCCTGTCGATGCTGCGCACGATGGCCGATGGCTACAAGGTGCAGGCGCTGGCCGGCACCAAGCTCAGTGCCTGGGCGCTGCTGCATGCCGCGACACGCGGTGCCGCACTGGCCCTGCGCTTGAGCCACGAGATCGGCTCGCTGGAGCCCGGCCTGATGGCCGATGTGGGTCTGTGGGACTGGGCCGTCGGCCCGGTGGCGCAGCGCCGCCACGGCCTGGCGCGCGAGTTGCATGAACAGGCTTTTGCCTGGGTGACACTCGGCGACGAACGCAACCTGGCCGAAAGCTGGGTCGGCGGCCGGCGCCGCTACACCCGCGCATGAGCTCGGCGATGACACAACAAGCACAGGAGCGCCCGATGCTCAGACTCGAGCTGGTCGGCATCAGCAAGCAATACCCTGCCGTGCGCGCCAACGACCAGGTGTCGCTGCGCGTCACGCCCGGGCAGATCCACGCGGTGCTCGGCGAAAACGGCGCCGGCAAGTCGACGCTGATGAAGATCATCTACGGCGCGGTGCAGCCCGACGAGGGCGAACTGCGCTGGAACGGCCAGCCGGTGAAGATCGCCAACCCGCAGCAGGCGCGTGCGCTGGGCATTGCGATGGTGTTCCAGCACTTCTCGCTGTTCGACACCTTGAGCGCGGCGGAAAACGTCTGGCTGGGCCTGGACAAGTCGCTGCCGCTGCCCGAGGTCACCGAGCAGATCCGCCGCGTCTCCAAGGACTATGGCCTGGAGGTCGATCCCTTAAGGCCGGTGCACACCTTGTCGGTCGGTGAACGCCAGCGCGTCGAGATCGTGCGCGCCTTGCTGACGAAGCCGCAGCTGCTGATCCTGGACGAGCCCACCTCGGTGCTGACGCCGCAGGCGGTGGAGACGCTGTTCCTGACGCTGCGCCAGCTGGCGCATGAGGGCTGTTCGATCCTCTACATCAGCCACAAGCTGGACGAGATCCGCGCGCTGTGCCATCACTGCACGGTGCTGCGTGGTGGCAAGGTCACCGGCGAGGTCGACCCGACGAAAGAGAGCAATGCCAGCCTGTCGCGGCTGATGATCGGCAACGAGCCACCGGCGCTGACGCACCGGCCGGCGAATCCGGGTGCCGTGGCGCTGCAGGTGCAAGGCCTGTCGCTGGCCAAGAGCGGGCCCTTCGCACGCACGCTGGACGGCATAGCCTTCCAGGTGCGCGCCGGTGAGGTCGTCGGCATCGCCGGTGTGTCCGGCAACGGCCAGCAGGAGCTGATGGCGGCGCTGTCGGGCGAGGACTGCCGCGCACCGGCCGGCTCGATCCAGCTGTTCGGCGAAGACATCGCCGGGGCCTCGCCGCGCCGGCGCCGCCAGCAGGGCCTGAACTTCGTGCCCGAAGAACGGCTGGGCCGCGGTGCGGTGCCGACGATGTCGCTGGCCGAGAACACGTTGCTGACGCGCACCGAGGCGATCGCCGCCGGTGGCTGGCTGCGCACCTCGGCCGTGCGCGCGATGGCGGCGGACCTGATCCGCCGCTACAACGTGAAAGCCGGCGGGCCGGGGGCCGCGGCGAAGAGCCTGTCGGGCGGCAACTTGCAGAAGTTCATCGTGGGCCGCGAGATCGATGCCAAGCCCAAGCTGCTGATCGTCTCGCAGCCGACCTGGGGCGTGGACGTCGGCGCCGCGGCGCAGATCCGCGGCGAGCTGCTGCGCCTGCGCGACGAAGGCTGCGCGGTGCTGGTGGTCAGCGAAGAGCTCGATGAGTTGTTCGAGATCAGCGACCGGCTGCTGGTGATTGCGCAGGGGCGGATGTCGCCCAGCGTGCCGGTGGCCGAAGCGAGTGTCGAGATGATCGGGCTGTGGATGTCGGGGCTGTGGACCACGGAGGCGGCGCATGCTGAAGCTTGAAGCGCGGCCGCAGCCGTCGAAGGCCATGTCGCTGGCTTCGCCGCTGATCGCGCTGGCGGTCACGGTGGCGGTCGGCGTGCTGCTGTTCACGCTGCTCGGCAAGGATCCCTTGCGCGGTCTGCAGATGTTCTTCGTCGAGCCGGTGAAGAACGCCTATGCGCTGTCCGAGATCGCGATCAAGGCCACGCCTCTGGCGCTGATCGCGCTGGGCCTGTCGATCTGCTACCGCTCGAATGTCTGGAACATCGGTGCCGAAGGCCAGTTCGTGCTGGGCGCGATCTTCGCCAGCGGCGTGGCAATGCAGGCCGGGCCGGATTCGAGCCGGCTGATCGTGTTCGCGATCCTGGCGGCCGGCATCCTGGGCGGCATGTTCTGGGCCGGCATCGTGGCGCTGCTGCGCGACCGCTTCAATGCCAACGAGATCCTGGTCAGCCTGATGCTGGTGTACGTGGCCGAGCTGCTGCTGTCCTACCTGGTCTACGGCCCCTGGAAGGACCCCAAGGGCTACAACTTTCCGCAGACCATCACCTTCCTGGCGGTGACGAAGATTCCGCGGCTGGTCGAGGGCTCGCGGGCCAACATCGGTCTGCTGATCGCGCTGGCTGCGGTGCTGATGGGCTGGCTGCTGCTGTTCCGCACCTATGCCGGCTTCCAGCTGCAGGTGGGCGGGCTGGCCCCGGCGGCGGCGCGTTATGCCGGGTTTTCGTCGCGCCGGGCCTTGTGGCTGGCGCTGCTGCTGTCGGGGGGGCTGGCGGGCCTGGCCGGTGGGCTGGAAGCGGCGGGGCCCCTGGGGCAGCTAACGCCGTATGTCCCCGTTGGCTACGGCTTCGCGGCGATCATCGTGGCCTTTGTCGGCCGGCTGCATCCGATCGGCGTGGTCTTCGCTGCCGTGCTGATGAGCATGTTCTACATCGGCGGTGAACTGGCGCAGTCGCGGCTGGGGCTGCCGAAGTCGATCACGGGCGTTTTTCAGGGTCTGCTGCTGTTTGCTTTATTGGCGGCGGATACCTTGATCCACTACCGCGTGCGCTTCAAGAAGAAGGTCTGACATGGAATCCTTTGCCCTGCTGATTGCCGCCACGCTGAACGCCGGCACGGTGCTGGCCATCGCCGGCCTCGGCCTGCTGATCAACGAGCGCGCCGGCATCCTGAACCTCGGCGCCGAAGGCCTGATGCTCGTTGCAGCGATCGCCGGATTCGCCACCGCCGTGCACACCGGCAGCGACCTGCTGGCCTTCGGCGCCGGCATGGCCGCCGGCGGCGTGATGGCCGCGCTCTTCGGCGTGCTGGTGATCTGGCTCAACACCAACCAGTACGCCAGCGGCCTGGCGCTGAGCCTGTTCGGTGCCGGCTTCTCGGCCTTTGCCGGCATCAAGTACACGCAGGAAAAGATCGGCGACCGCCTGCGCTTCGAGATCCCCGGCCTGGCCGACATTCCCTTCATCGGCCCGGCCTTGTTCAAGCAGCACCCGATGGTCTACATCGCGGTGTTGATGGCTTTCGCGCTGGCCTGGTTCCTGTACCGCTCACGCGCCGGCCTGGTGTTGCGCGCGGTGGGCGAATCACCGGATTCCGCGCACGCGCTGGGCTATCCGGTGCGGCGCATCCGCCTGCTGGCCGTGGTGGTGGGCGGCATGCTGTGCGGGCTGGCCGGCGCCTATGTCTCGGTCATCTACACGCCCTTGTGGGTGGAGGGCATGATCGCCGGCAAGGGCTGGATCGCACTGGCGCTGACCACCTTCGCCACCTGGCGGCCGGCACGCGTGTTGCTGGGGGCCTACCTGTTCGGCGGCGTCACGATGCTGCAGTTCCACCTGCAGGGCGAAGGCGTGCAGATCGCCAGCCAGTGGCTGTCGATGGGCCCCTACCTGGCCACCATCGTGGTGCTGGTGCTGATCTCTCGCAACGCCACCTGGATCCGCGTGAACATGCCGGCCTCGCTGGGCAAGCCCTTCTTCCCGGGCTCCTGAAGTATTCATAATCCTTTTCCTCACCGCAC
The DNA here is from genome assembly GCF_035476535.1 of Aquabacterium sp. GTDB lineage: Bacteria > Pseudomonadota > Gammaproteobacteria > Burkholderiales > Burkholderiaceae_C > Pseudaquabacterium. The sequence goes on along the minus strand of NZ_DATILJ010000152.1, from coordinate 19,103 downwards.
ATCCCTGGAGAATCCATGACCGAGAACATCCCGAAGATCGGCAAACGTTCGTTGATCCAACTGGCCGGCTGGAGCACGCTGGCCGCCGCCGCGGCCCTGGTGGGCTGCGGCAAGAAGGAAGAAGCGGCACCCGCCGCGCCGGCGTCTGCGCCGGCCTCGGCCGCCGCGGCCAAGCCCGCACCGCTGAAGATCGCGTTCGCCTATGTCGGCCCGGTCGGCGATGGCGGCTGGACCTTCGCCCACGACAACGGCCGCAAGGCGCTGGAGAAGGAATTCGGCGACAAGATCGTCACCAGCTTTGTCGAAAACGTGCCGGAGGCCGCCGATGCGGAACGCGTGTTCCGCGACATGGTGGGCCAGGGCAACAAGCTGATCTTCGGCACCACCTTCGGCTACATGGAGCCGATGCTCAAGGCCGCGCCCGATGCCAAGGACGTGAAGTTCGAGCATGCCACCGGCTACAAGACCGCCGACAACCTGCGCACCTATGACAGCCGCACCTATGAGGGTGCCTACATGGCCGGCGTGATCGCCGGCGCGATGACCAAGACCAACACGCTGGGCGTGGTCGGCTCGATCCCGATTCCCGAGGTGATCCGCAACATCAACGCGTTCACGCTCGGCGCGCAGAGCGTCAACCCGAAGGTCAAGACCAAGGTGGTCTGGGTCAACAAGTGGTTCGACCCGCCGAAGGAAACCGAGGCTGCCACCTCGCTGATCAACGGCGGCGCCGACGTGCTGATGCAGAACACGGACTCACCGGCGGTGCTGAAGGCAGCGCAGGACAAGGGCAAACGCGCCTTCGGCTGGGACAGCGATATGACGGCCTACGGCCCCAAGGCCCACCTGGGCTCGGCGGTCATCAACTGGGCGCCGTACTACATCAAGGCCACGCGTGATGCGCTGGAGGGCAAGTGGACCACCGGCAAGGCCTGGTGGGGTGTCAAGGAAGGCGCGATCGATTTCGTCTCGATTGCCGACGACGTGCCGGCCGAGACCAAGGCCAAGCTCGAGACGGTCAAGGCCGGCCTGAAGGACGGCAGTTTCGTGATCTGGAAGGGCCCGATCACCGACAACACCGGCAAGGTCGTGCTCGAGAAGGACAAGGCCGCGGACGATGAGTTCCTCGGCGGCGTGAAGTTCTTCGTGAAGGGTGTCGAGGGCAAGGTTCCGGGAGACAAGTAGTCTCGACTGAACCCCCCATCCCAGGCCGCCCGCCAACCCGGGCGGCCTTGTTCCTTCAGGACCACTTGAACAAGGATCACCGAGATGAACGGCTTCGACACCATCCCCCGCGACAAACTGCCTGAGCTGCTGCGCACGGCCCCCAAGGCCGAGCTGCACATTCACATCGAAGGCTCGCTGGAGCCCGAGCTGATCTTCAAACTCGCGCAGCGCAACGGCGTGGCGCTGGCCTACCCCACTGTCGAGGCCCTGCGCGCGGCCTATGCCTTCACCGACCTGCAGAGCTTTCTGGACATCTACTACGCGGGCGCCAGCGTGCTGCTGAAGGAGCAGGACTTCTTCGACATGGCCTGGGCCTATTTCGAACGTGCCGCGGCCGATAACGTGGTGCATGCCGAGCTGTTCTTCGACCCGCAGACGCACACCGCGCGCGGTGTCGACATCGGGACGGTGATTCGCGGCCTGCACCACGCCTGCCAGCGCGCGCAGGCCGAGTTGGGGATCAGCGCCGCACTGATCCTGTGCTTCCTGCGCCATTTGAGCGAAGACGATGCACTGGCCACGCTGGACGCGGCGCTGCCTTATCGCCAGCACTTCGTCGGCGTCGGGCTGGACAGCAGCGAACGCGGCCATCCGCCGGAGAAGTTCGCCCGCGTGTTCGCGAAAGCCCGTGAACTGGGCTTGCACCTCGTCGCCCATGCCGGCGAAGAGGGGCCGCCGGCCTACATTGAGAGCGCGCTGGACGTGCTGAAGGTCGAGCGCATCGACCATGGCGTGCGCTGCCTCGAGGACCCCGCGTTGGTACAGCGCCTGGCCGCGCTGCGCATGCCGCTGACGGTGTGCCCGCTGTCGAACGTCAAGCTCTGCGTGTTCAAGGATCTGTCGCAACACACGCTGCCGGCGCTGCTGGAAGCAGGGCTGTGCGCCACGGTCAACAGTGACGACCCCGCCTATTTCGGGGGGTATCTCAACCAGAACCTGCTGGAAACCTTCGCGGCACTGCCGCAACTCGGTGCGGCGCAGGCCTACCAGGTGCTGCGCAACAGCTTCGAGGCCAGCTTTGTCTCGGCGGACCAACGTGCGCACTGGATCGCCCAGCTCGATGCTGCGTTCGGCGCGGCCGCTGCGACGCCAGTGCCACGGTAGCAGGCAGCGATTCGATTTTCACGGGTCGTTGCGCCACCCGGGAGTGGCCATGGCATCGCTATTGCTTGATGCGTGCGGTCGCCCGCTGCTGTGCGCTGCCCGGACCGGGAAAAGTTCATGAACTGCCTGACAACGGGCAGGTAGCGCGGCCATGGGCTCAACCGATACTGGACGAGGGTGACGGCTCGCAAGGCCTGTCTGCCGGCCATCCACACGAGGTGGCGTGAATCTAGGGGCTGGCCGGGCATCAGGCCCAGCCAGCCATGGTAGTTTCGAAGTCAGCCTCCAAAAGGGGCCGGAAGGGCTGCCGCAGGGGGCGGCCGATGCCGGACGGATGGGCCGCAACGGGTGCCATCGCGGTGTTCGGGTGACGTTGAACGCAGGGCGAGGGATCCATATGCGGGTGCACAGGCTGAATCGTGGGCGGCGAGATCCGTTCGCCATGGCTTCGGGTGCCGTGTGGCGCATGCCCCACTGCCCCCGAACAGGGTGTACCGCGAGCATTGCACGCTGCAGTAGCATGCCGCCGGGGAGCTTGATCAACGGCAACGTTGGCGGATGGGCAGGCGGGCGGCCCGCCAGGGGGAGTGGTATGTACCGTGCCCTCCGATGCAGGCTTGATCGCCCGGCTGTGCGCAAGGTTGTGCGCCCGGGTGTGTGCCGCACCGACCTTTGTGCAGATGCAGTGGCAAGGCCAACGATGGTTCTGCTGCCTGACGATTGCGGATCGGGTGTGTGCTCATGACCCCTTTCATCAAGTTCGTCTACAGCCCGGCTGGCCTGGCCGATGTCAGCCTGGTGGTCGCTGCCTGCCGTGCCGGCGGCGTCGGTGTGCTGAACGCCGAACTGGGTTTGAGCAGCGAGGCCATCCTCCCCTTGCTCGACCGCGTGGCCAGCTTCGTGCCGCAGGGTTACGGCATCAAGCTGGCGGCGGTGGACACGCCGCTGGCCGCAGCGCTGCAACGCCATGCCGGCCTGGGGCTGCGCTGGGTGATCCTTGATGCTGCGGCGGTAACCGGGCAGGACGTGCTGATGGCCGCCCTGCGGGCCGCCGGCGTGAAGCTGCTGGTGGAGGTGAGCGATGCCCGCCTGGCGCTGACCGGCCTCGAACACCGCATCGATGGCCTGGTGCTCAAGGGCAATGAAGCCGGTGGCTTCGTCGGCGACGATGCCAGCTTCATCCTGCTGCAGAAGTGGCATGGCCGCACGACGCTGCCGATGTACCTGCGCGGCGGCCTGACGCCGCAGGTGGCCGCGGCCGTCCACGCCGTGGGCCTGGTCGGCGGCGTGCTCGACGCGCAGGTCCTGCTGATGCCCGAATCGCCGCTGCGCACCAGCCTGCAGCCGGTGCTGGCCAGCCTGTCCGGCAACGAGACACTGGCGGTCGGCGACGGCGAGAACGGCGAATACTTCCGCATCCTGATGCGCCCGGGTCACGCGGTGGCCAAGGCTTTTGCCGCCGCCGGCGACGGCCAGCGCTTCGAAGTGCTGCGTGGCCTGGTCGAGGGCAAGCTGAATTGGCGCGAGCCGAAGAACGGCTTGCTGCCGGTGGGCCACGACATCTGTTTTGCCGCCGCCTGGGCCCGCCAGCACGGCCACTTGGCCGGGCTGTTCCGCGCCTTCGACGAGGCCGTGGCGAACCAGCTGCGCCAGGCCGTGCAGGCCCGCACCATCACCGCCGGCGCACCGCTGGCGCAGGCGCTGGGCATTCCGCTGCCGCTGATCCAGGGGCCGATGACGCGGGTGTCCGACAGCGCGATGTTCGCTCAGCACGTCGCCGAAGCCGGCGCCTTGCCGATGGTGGCGCTGGCGCTGCTCAAAGGCCAGCCGCTGGTCGACCTGCTGGCAGAGACCGCCGAGCGATTGAAGGACAAGCACTGGGGCATCGGCCTGCTGGGCTTTTCGCCGCAGCCCTTGCTCGATGAACAGTTGGCCGTGTCGGTGCGCTTCAAGCCGGCCTACGCCATCATCGCCGGCGGCCGCCCGGACCAGGCGGTGCACCTGGAACAGGCCGGCATTCCGACCTTCCTGCATGTGCCCTCGGCCAACCTGCTGCCGATGTTCCTGGCCGAAGGCGCGCGCCGCTTCATCTTCGAAGGCCGCGAATGCGGCGGCCACATCGGGCCGCTCTCCAGCTTCGTGCTGTGGAGCACGATGGTCGAGCGCCTGCTGGCCGAGCTGCCGACCAACAAGGTCAAGCCCGAGGACATCCAGCTGATCTTCGCCGGCGGCATCCACGACGCCTTGTCGTCGGCGGTGCTGCAGGTGCTGGTCGCGCCGCTGGCCGCCAAGGGCGTGCGCATCGGCATCCTGATGGGCAGCGCCTACCTGTTCACCGAAGAGATCGTCGCCTCCGGCGCGATCGTGCCGACCTTCCAGCGCGAAGTGCTGGCCTGCGAACGCACGGTGAACCTGGAATCCGGCCCGGGCCACGCCAGCCGCTGCGGCTACACGCCGTTTGCGCGCGACTTCTTCCGCCAGCGCGCCGAATTGCGCGCGAAGAACGTGCCGGCCGACGAAGCCCGCCGCGTGCTGGACGACCTGATCCTCGGCCGCCTGCGCACGGCCTCGAAGGGCCGCGATCGCGGCGGCGAAAACGGCGCCTTGCGTGAACTGAGCGAAGCCCAGCAGCATGCCGACGGCATGTACATGCTGGGCCAGGTCGCGATGCTGCGCGACGGCGTCACGCGCATCGCCGACTTGCATAGACAAGTCACCGACGATGCCGGTGCGCTGCTGGCCCACCGCCTGATCGAGACCACGCCGGTGGCGGGTGAAGTGTCTGGTGCCGTGCCGGCCGATGTCGCGATCGTCGGCATCTCGACGCTGCTGCCCAAGGCCAACAGCACGCGCGAGTTCTGGGAAAACATTGTCGGCCGGGTCGATGCGATCACCGAGATCCCGCAGCACCGCTGGGACTGGCGCCTGTACTTCGATGCCGATCGCACCAAGCGCGACAAGATCTACAGCAAGTGGGGCGGCTTCCTTGACGACCTGGCCTTCGACCCGATGCGCTACGGCATGCCGCCGAAAGCCATCGAATCGGTCGACCCGATGCAGCTGATGGCGCTGGAAGTGGCGCAGCGCACGCTGGTCGATGCGGGCTACGCTGGCGACGCGGCCAAGCCGCTGAACCGCGAACGGGCAGCCGTGATCATCGGCGCCAGCGGCGGTACCGGCGACCTGGGTTCGCAGTACGGCCTGCGTTCGGAGCTGCCGCGTTTTGCCGGCAGCCTGCCGGACGATGTGGCGGCGCGGCTGCCCGAGTGGACCGAAGACAGCTTCGCCGGCATCCTGCTGAACGTGATCGCCGGCCGCATTGCCAACCGGCTGAATTTCGGCGGCGTCAACTTCACCACCGATGCGGCCTGCGGCTCGTCACTGGCCGCCGTCTACCAGGGTGTCTCGGAACTGGTAGCCGGCCGCAGCGACTTCGTGCTCGCTGGCGGGGTCGATACCGTGCAGGGGCCGTTCGGCTACCTGTGCTTCAGCAAGACCCAGGCGCTGTCGCCGCGCGGCCGCTGCTCGACCTTCGATTCATCGGGCGACGGCATCGCGATCAGCGAAGGCATCGCGATGATTGCGCTGAAGCGCCTGGCCGATGCCGAGCGCGACGGCGACCGCATCTACGCGGTGATCAAGGGCGCCGGCGGCTCCAGCGACGGCAATGCCAAGGGCATGACCGCGCCGCTGCCGGCCGGCCAACTGCGCGCGATGCGCCGGGCCTACGCGCAGGCCGGCTACGGGCCGAACAGCGTCGGCCTGTTCGAGGCGCATGGCACCGGCACGGTGGCCGGCGACACCGCCGAGCTCGACAGCACCTCGCAGCTGATCCGCGAGCAGGCCCACGCGCCGCGGCAGGCGGTGATCGGTTCGGTCAAGAGCATGATCGGCCACACCAAGGCCACGGCCGGCGTGGCCGGGCTGGTCAAGGCCGCGCTGGCGCTGCACCACCAGGTGCTGCCGCCGCATCTGCACGTCCAGCAGCCGAACGCCATCCTGCGCGACGACAGCAACCCGCTGCATGTGATCGACCAGCCCCAGCCGTGGTTGCCCGACGGGGCCGCGCCGCGCCGCGCGTCGTGCAGCGCCTTCGGCTTCGGCGGCACCAACTTCCATGTGACGATGGAGGAGTACCGCGGCGAGTACCGCGACTGGCTCAAGCCGGTCGCCACCGACCGCTGGCCCTCGGAGCTGCTGCTGTGGGGCGAGGCCGATGCCGCCGCCTTGCTGCAGCGCCTGACCGAAACCGAAGCCGCGCTGGCCAGCGCACCGGCGCTGGCGCTGCGCGACCTCGGCGCCAGCCTGGCGCGGCAGTACGTCAGCGGCAGCGAGACGTTGGCCATCGTTGCCGAGTCGGCGGCCGACCTGGCCGTCAAGCTGGCCAAGGCGCTGGCCTGCCTGCGCGGCGAGGCCAAGGTCCTGCCGCCCGGCGTGTTCCACGGCACAGCCGGGTCGGTGCCCGGCAAGGTGGCCGTGCTGTTTCCGGGTCAGGGGTCGCAGTACACCGGCATGCTGCGCGACCTGGCGCTGCGCTTCCCCGATTGCGCGCAGACCCTGGCGGAGGCCGATGCCGTGCTGCGGCCGGCCTTCGAGGCGCGCTTCGGCGCCGGCCACCCGCTGTCGCGCTTCATCCTGCCGCGCGGCAGCTACAGCGACGAGGACAAGGACGCGGCGCGCCTCGCGCTGACCAGCACCGACGTCGCCCAACCCGCGCTGGGCGCGGTCGAGGTCGGCATGTGGCGCCTGCTGCAGCGCCTGGGCCTGCGCGCCGACATGATGGCCGGCCACAGCTACGGCGAATTCGTCGCGCTGCATGCCGCCGGCGCCTTCGACTTCGAGGCGCTGATGACGCTGTCGGCCGCGCGCGGCCGCTTCATCGTCGATGCGGCCCAGGCCGGCGGTGCGGAACTGGGCACCATGGCCGCGGTGCAGGCCACGCGCAAGGATGTCGAGACGGCGATCGCCGGCATTCCCGGGGTCGTCGTCGCCAACCACAATGCACCGCTGCAGAGCATCATCTCCGGCAGCCATGCCGCGGTGGGCCAGGCGGTGGCGGCCTTGCGCAAGAGCGGCGCCGAAGTCAGCGAGATCCCGGTGGCCGCGGCCTTCCATTCCGCGCTGGTGAAACCGGCACAGGGCCTGCTGGCCGAGCTGATCCAGGCCACGCCCTGGCAGCCGACGCGCGTGCCGGTGTATTCGAACGCGCGTGCCGAGGCGCATGACGATGATGTCGAGCTGGTGCGCCAGTGCATGGCCGAGCACCTGGTGCAGCCGGTGGAGTTCGTCGCCGAGATCGAGGCCATGGTCGAGGAGGGCGCCAGCCTGTTCATCGAGGTCGGCCCGAAGGCCGTGCTGTCCCGCCTGGTCGGCAAGATCCTCGATGGCCGCGCCCATCGTGCGATAGCCATCGACGACGGCAACGGCGTCGGCGGCCTGCTGAAGGCGCTGGGCCAGTTGGCCTGTGCCGGTGTGGCGCTGGATTGGCCAGCCTTGTTCGCCGGCCGCGATTGCCGCATCGGCGATCCGTCCGACCCGGCGGCATTGCAGCGCGTGACGGTGCTGCCGAAACACGCCTGGCTGCTGAACGGCAGCCGCGCGCGCCGTGCCACCGAGCCGGTGCAGCAAATTGGCGTGACGCTGGAAGACCTGCCGCGGCTGCAGGCGTCGGCGCTGCCGGCTGCGGCGCCACGGGCGGTGCCCGAACCCGCCGGAACCACGATGACCGCGGCGGCGCTGCCTGCCGCCGCGCCGCTGCGTGCTCAGCTTGTTCCCCAGAGACTTTGGAAGAAGGAGGTCCGGATGACCGAACGACGACCCTTGCCACCCGCTGCCGGCAGCTCGGCCGTGATGTCGGAGTACTTCGACACCATGCGCCAGTTCCTGGAAACACAAGAACGGGTGATGGCCATGTTCATGGGCAGCGATGTGCCCGCTGCGGCCGCGCGACCGCTGCTGCGCCCGATGCGTGCGGCCCAGCCGATGCCGCGGCTGGCTGAACCGGAGGCCGTGGCACCGGTGCCGCGTGCGGTGCCGGCCGCCACGGCGCCGGCCCCGGTGGTGGCAGCGGCCGTGGTGGCGCCTGCCCCCGTGCCGGCGCCGGCGCCGGTGGCAGCCGTCGCGGCAGCGGCACCCAAGGCCGCCTCGCCGGCGGCCGAAGGCGCTGCGCTGGGCCGCGACAAGCTGGTCGACCTGCTGCTGAGCATCGTCGAGGAAAAGACAGGCTACCCGCGCGACATGGTCGGCCTGGACCAGAACCTGGAATCCGACCTCGGCATCGATTCGATCAAGCGCATCGAGGTCGTCGGCGCGATGATGCAGAAGCTGCCCGAAGGCATGCGCAGCGCGCTGAGCGAGAGCCGCACCAAGCTCAACACCCAGCCCACGCTGAACGGCATGCTGGAGATACTGGTCGGTGCCAAGAGCGAAGGGGCCACCGTCCCTTTTGAAGTGGCCGAGGCGGGAGCCCAGGTTGACGCCGAAGTCGTCAACCACCCGCCTCGGCATGTGATCCAGGCCTGTGCCGAAGCGCTGCCGGCGAATGCGTCGCGGCGGCTGGGCATCGGCCATGTCCTGATCGCCGACGACGCACTGGGCCTGGCGGCCGAGCTCGCGGCGCAACTGGTGGCACGCGGCTGCACCGTGCAGCGCGTGCCGCGCGAGACGCTGGCCGACGAAAACGCGCTGGCCGCCTGGATCAGCGCGCACCGGCCCGGCATCTCGCGGCTGGCCGGGCTGGTGCACCTGACGCCCGTCGGTTCCCCGGCCATCGACGGCCAGGGCCCGGCCGCTGCGTGGCGGCAGGCGCTGCAACTGAACGAGAAGTCGCTGTACCAGTTGCTGCAAGGCTTCAGCGCGCAACTGGCCGAGGATGCGCATGTGCTGGCGGCCTGCGGCCTGGGCGGCTTGTTCGGGCGTGACGGGGACGGCGCTGCCTCCAAGCTGCACCTCCAAGGCGGCGCAGTGGGCGTCATCAAGTCGCTGTTCGAGGAGCGTCCCACGCTGCGCCTCAAGGCGGTGGACCTCGATCCGGCCGCACCGGCAACGATGCTGCCGGCGCTGATCGACGAACTCGAGTTGGTCGGTGGCCGCCACGAAGTGGGCTACCCGCAAGGCCGGCGCACGGTGTTCCGCACCGTGGCCGCGGCTGCGCCGGCCGCGGTGCCGGTGCCGTCACTGGACAAGATCGTCGTGCTGGCCACCGGCGGGGCGCGCGGCATCACCGCCGAAGTGCTGCGTGAACTGGCGCAGCCCGGCAATGCGCTGGTGCTGACCGGCCGCAGCGCCTTGCCCGCCGCCGAGCATGCCGACACCGCCGGCCTGGCCGACGCTGTTGCGCTGCGCCAGCACTTCGTCGCGCAAGTGCGCAGCGGCGGCAGCACGCTGAAGCTGGCCGACGTGCCACGCCAGGTGCAGGCCGTGCTGGGCGAACGCGAGATGCGCAGCAACATCGCCGACTTCCGCCAGCGTGGCGCAGCGGTCGAGTACCACGCGGTGAACGTCACCGACGATGCAGCGCTGGGCGCGCTGGTGGCCGGCTTGCATGCGCGCTTGGGTGCGATCCACGGCATCGTGCACGGCGCCGGCGTGATCGAGGACAAGCTGCTGGCCGACAAGCAGCCCGACAGCTGGTCGCGCGTGGTCGAGACCAAGGTGCTGGGCCTGCTGCTGCTGCACAAGCATGTGCCGGCGGCCGATCTGCGCTTCGTCAGCGTCTTCAGTTCGGTCGCCGGCCGCTACGGCAACAGTGGCCAGAGCGACTACGCGACGGCCAACGAATTGATGAACCGGCTGTGCAGCCAGTGGTCGCGGCAGTCGGCCGGACGCACCAATGTGCGTGCGCTGTGCTGGGGCCCGTGGGGGCCGACGCTGTTCGGCGCCGGCATGGTGACGGCCGAGACCGAGGCCAAGTTCGCCGCCAAAGGCGTGTCGCTGGTGACGGCGGCGCAGGGCCGCCGGCTGTTCATCGACGAATTGCGTTCGCCCACTGACGCGGCGCTGGAAATCGTCTGCGGCGGCGGGCCCTGGGAACAGGTCGAGGCCGAACGCGGTGCCATCGCGACGAGCGAGCCGCAGGCGGGCGCCGCAGCGGCCGAGCGACAGGACGGCGTCATCGCCGCCGGTGGCCGCTGGTTCGGCGCGCTGCTGGGCGCCGCGGTGCACACGCCGATGCCCACCGGCGGCCAGGTGCTGAGCCTCACACTCGACGACAACCATGCCTACCTGCAGGAGCACCGCATCGACAGCGTGCCGGTGCTGCCTGCAGCGGCCGCGATGGAGATGCTGGCCGAAGCGGCGCGGGCGCTGTGGCCAGGCTGGCAGGTCGTCGAGTTGCGCGACTTCAAGTTGATGAAGGGCGTCGAGCTCAAGCAGATGCCGCGCAGCCTGCGCATCGAGATCAATCCGCCGCCCTACGGCAGCAGTGAAGGCTTCGAGGTCAACGCATCGCTGCAGACCGAGCTCGCCGAAGGCAAGCGCCTGACGCACTACCGCTGCGTGCTGCGCCTGGCGCAGCAGTTCGAGGCGATGAGCGAACGCGAACGCGAGGTGCACGGCGAAAAGCGCCTGGCGCTGCGCACCGCCTACGACGACTGGCTGTTCCACGGCCCGCGCTTCCAGGTCATCGAGGCCATCCAGGGCTTGTCCGGCCGCGGGTCCAGTGCCACGGTGCGGGCCACGCAACCGGCGTCCTGGCTGGCCCGTCTGCCTGCGGACACCGAGGCCTGGGTCTTCGATCCGGCGCTGATCGACGCGGCCGCGCAGATGGCCTTGCTGTGGGACCGTGCGTTCCACGGTGAATCCTGCCTGCCCACCGGCTTCGGCCGCGTGCAGCGTTTCGGTACCGAGCTGCCCGATCAGATGACGATGGACTTCGAGCGCCTGCCCTCGGACGACAGCAGCGTGGTACGCGCCAACGTGCACTTCATCGACGCGCAGGGCCGCGTGGTGCTGCTGGTCGAGGACATGCAGTGCATCTCGGCCGCGGCGCTGAACCGCCTGGGCGGCACGCACCGCACCACGGGCGCTGCAGCATGAGCGGCACCGGCATGAACACACCCGATACCGCGCCCGACAAGACCGCACCGATCGCGATCATCGGCATGGCCTGCCTGTTTCCGCAGGCGCCGGACCTGCACGCTTTCTGGCAGAACATCCTGCTGGGCGTCGATGCCATCGGCGAACCGGTGGCCGGCTGGGACGCCGAGCGCTACCTGCGCAGCGGCCGCATCAAGACGCCGCATGGCGGCTACCTGAAGGACCTGTACCGCTTCAACCCGACCGAGTTCGGCATCATGCCCAACTCGCTGGACGGCGGTGAACCCGACCAGTACCTGGCACTGCGCATCGCCCGCGACGCACTGCGCGACGCCGGCTACCTGCGCGACGACGCCGACCACCGCGACACCGGCATCATCCTCGGCCACAGCACCTACCTGCACCGCGGGCAGGGCACCATCGTGCAGCACCTGGTGGTGATCGACCAGACCATCGAGATGCTGAAGCTGGCCTGCCCGGCGCTGGGGGACGACGAGGTCGCGAAGATCCAGGCGCTAATGCGTTCGAAGCTGCCGCAATCGAACGCCGATGTCGCACCGGGCCTGGTGCCCAACGTGATGACAGGCCGCATCGCCAACCGCCTGAACCTGCATGGCCCGAACTACCTGGTCGACGCTGCCTGCTCCTCGTCGCTGCTGGCAGTGGGCGCGGCGATCGACGAATTGCGCGCCGGCCGCAGCCGCATGATGCTGGCGGGCGGCGTCAATGCCTCGCTGCCGGCCGAGGTGTCGTACATCTTCACGCAGCTTGGCGCGCTCAGCGGGCGCGGCAAGGTGCGGCCCTTCGAGGCCGGCAGCGACGGCACGCTGCTGGGTGAAGGCCTGGGCGTGGTGGTGCTCAAGCGCCTGGACGAAGCGCTGGCCGATGGCGACCGCATCTACGCGGTGCTGCGCGGCATCGGCCAGGCCAGCGATGGCCGTGGCCATGGCTTGTTAGCCCCCAGCGTCGACGGCGAGACGCTGGCCATCCGCCGGGCCTACGACGCCGCCGGTGTCGACCCGGCCACGGTCGGCCTGATCGAATGCCATGGCACCGGCATCCCGCTGGGCGACAAGACCGAGATCGCGGCGATCCGCAATGTGCTGGGTGATCGCCTCGGCGAGCAGGGCACGGTGGCCATCGGCTCGGTCAAGTCGATGATCAGCCACTGCATCCCGGCGGCCGGCATCGCCGGGTTGATCAAGAGCGCGCTGGCCTTGCACCACCGGGTGCTGCCGCCCACGCTGTGCGGCGAGCCGAATCCGGAACTGGGCATCGCGCAGACGCCGCTGTACATCAACACCCAGGCCGCGCCGTGGATCCATGCGCCCGGCACGCCGCGCCGCGCCGGCGTCAATTCCTTCGGCTTCGGCGGCATCAATGCGCACGGCATCCTCGAGCAGGCGCCGGCGCAGGCCGCGCGGCCCGCGCAGAGCACGCCGTGGCCGGCCGAGCTGTGCGTGCTGGCCGCCGACTCGGCCGGCGCGCTGGTCGACCAGCTGCAGCAGCTGTCCGCCGGCCTTGCCACGGCCGGCTGGCGCCTGGCCGAGGTCGCGCAGGCACTGGCCCGGCAAGCGCTGACCGGCAACCATCGCCTGGCGATCGTGGCCAAGAACGAAGCCGCGCTGGCCACCGCCTGCAAGCAGGCTGCCGAGCGCCTGGCCAAGGACGACAGCCCGGGCTGGGCCACGCGCGGCGGCATCGTCTACAGCCGCACCCAGTTGCCGGGCAAGCTGGCCTTCCTGTTCCCCGGTGAAGGCTCGCAGTACCTGGGCATGCTGGCCGACCTGGCAATGTGCTTCGACGAAGTGCGCGAGTGGCTGGACTTCTGGCGCGGCCTCTACGACGACGCGCCGGGCGCCACCCGCACCGACATCGTCTACCCGCCGGCGATCGAGCTGAGCGCACCGCGCCGCAAGCTGCTGGAAGCGCGGCTGCATGACATGGATGTCGGCTCCGAAGCGGTGTTCGTCGGCGGCCAGGCCCTGAATTCGTTGCTGCAGGCGCTGGGTGTGGTGCCCGACGTGATGGTCGGCCACAGCTCGGGCGAATCGGCTGCGCTGGCCGCCTCCGGCGTGATCATCGCGCCGCAGCGCGAGCAACTGGCCGAGTTCATCCGCCAGCTCAATGTCGTCTACCAGCAGGTGCTGGCCGAAGGCAAGATTCCTACAGGCGCACTGCTGGCGGTCGGTGCCCTGCCGGCAGCCAACGTGCTGGCGCGGGTGAAGGAAGCGCGCAACGACATCGTCGTCGCGATGGACAACTGCGCCAACCAGCTGGTGCTGTATGGCAGCGTGCCGGCCATCGAGGCGATGCAGAAGACACTGGCCGCCGATGGTGCGATCTGCCTGCCGCTGCCCTTCGACCGGGGCTACCACACGCCGGACTTCCAGAGCGTCAGCGATGCCTTCCTGGCGTACTACCGCAGCATCAAGATTGGCAAGCCGCAGGTGCCGCTGTACTCCTGCTCGTCGGCCGGCCTGTTCCCCGACGCCGCGGCCGGCATCCACCAGCTGGCCGCCGCGCAGTGGTCGAACACCGTGCGCTTCCGCGAGACGATCCTGCGCATGCACGACGAGGGCGTGCGGGTGTTCCTCGAAGTCGGGCCGTCGAACAACCTGTCGGCCTTTGTCGGCGACATCCTGGTCGACCGGGACCATCTGTCTCTGGCCTCGAACATGCGTCGGCGCAATGGCGTCGAACAGGTGCTCAGTGTGCTGGGCCAGCTTTTCGTCAACGTCAAGCCGGTGGCGCTGCAGCAGCTGTTCGCGCGGCGCGCGCTCAACGACATCGACTTGACACGCCACCAGCCGGCGCCGCAAAAAGGCCTGCTGCTGGACAACACGATGCCGCAGATGCGGCTGGGCGAGGCCGACCGCGAGACCCTGCGCGCGCTGCTGGCGCCGGCCGTGGTGCAGCCCTTGGCCGGGCCTGCGTTGCCGCAGGCGGCCGAGGCCGCGCCGCCGGTCCCGACCGCGCCGGACATGCCGGCGCCTGAGCCGGCGCCGGCTCAGGCCTCCGAAACCGTGGCCGCCGAGGATTGCCGCGGCGAGGTGATGGCCGACTACTTCGACCTGATGCGCGGTTTCCTCGATCAGCAGCGCCAGCTGATGCAGGGCTGGCAGGCGGTGGCGACCGAGCCGGAGCAAACCACCCTCGTGGCTGAGGGCGTGCCGGCCTACCCGCTGCTGTCGCAGATCGTCACGCAGGACGAGCAGCAGGTGGTCGCCGAGGTCTGGCTCAGCGTCGACCAGCAGGCCTTCTTGCGCGATCATGTGTTGTCCGGCCCGGTGTCGGTCGACGACCCGAACCTGACCGGACTGGCTTGCGTGCCGCTGATGGTGAGCCTGGAGATGCTGGCCGAAGCCGCGGCCGCGCTGATCGGCCGGCAGCCGCAGCTCATCGAGCACGTGCGGGCCTTCGACTGGATCGCGCTCGACGATGGCCAGGCCGTGCTGCAGGTGAGGGCCGAGCGCACCGACCAAGGCGGCTGCCATGCACTGTTGACGCGCGACGGCAAGCCCATCGTCAGCGCCGATTTCCGCTTCGAGGCCGACTGGCAGCTGCCGGCGGTGGCGGCGCCCGCGGCGCCGCAGGCCTCGCACTGGAACGATGCCGCGCTGTACCAGACCGGCATGTTCCACGGGCCGATCTTCCAGAGCGTGATGCACCTGGACGGCTACGACGCCGGCGGCATCAGCGGCCAGCTGTCCAGCGTCAGCCTAGCTGGCTTCTTCACGCCCGGCGAACGGCCGCATCTGGTGCTGAACCCGGTGCTGCTGGATGCCGTCGGCCAGCTGGCGGCGTTCTGGATTGCCCAGTACGCCGGCTACGACTTCAACAGCTTCCCGTCGACGATCGAACGCATCGAGTTGCGCGAGGCCTGCCCGGCCGACCGCGACGGCCTGCGGCTGCTGGCTCGCCAGCAGGCGCTGGATCCGACGGCCACCGCGGTCGGCGCGGCGCGGCGCTGGGACTTCGACTGCGTCGATGCCAGCGGCCGCAGCCTGCTGCGCGTGGGCAACCTGGTCAACATCTTCTTTGCGGTGCCCAACCGCTTCTACCAGGTGCGCCGCGATCCCCTGGTCGGGGCGCTTGGCGCACCCGCGGCCCTTTCGGCGCCGGCCGGCGTGCTGTTGTGGGACCTGCCGATGCTGGGCGACGATTTCTGCGCCCAATCCGGCGGCATCTTCCTGCGCATCCTCGCGCATGCGCTGCTCGGCGCGGCCGAGCGCGAGGAGTGGCATGCACTGCAAGGCAGCCTGGCCTACCGCCGGCAGTGGCTGCTGGGCCGGGCCTGCCTGAAGGAGGCGGTGCGCGAATGGCTGCTGCAGCACTGCGCGGTGCAGTTGCATCCCGCCGACATCTGGGTGATCCACGATTCGCGGGGGGCCCCCATGATCGATGGCTGGTGGCGTGACGAGTTACCGATGCCGGCCGTATCGCTGTCGCACAATGCAGCTGCATGCTTGGCGGCCGTCGCGATGCCGGGCAGCCGAGTCGGCATTGACAGGGAGGACGCCGGACGTGTGCAGCGCCCCGAGCTGCTGCAAGGGGCGCTTGCGGCCGAGGAGCAGCAATCACTCCATGCGTTCAGCGGCGCCGCGCGCACGGATCGGCTGCTGCGCATCTGGTGTGCCAAGGAAGCCGCGGCCAAGCTGACGGGGCTGGGCCTGCAAGGCGAGCCGCAGGCCTACAAGGTTCGATTCATTGACGAAGGCATTGACAGAGTGATGGTGGAATTCGAAGGGATGGGCATCGAGGTGCAGCTGATCGATCAGGCGGGCGCTATCGTGGCCTTGGCCGTGGCGCAGGATGTCGCAGTCGAGGTCGCTGAATGAGCAATTCGTTGATGCGCGACAGCGTCGAGCACACCGTGATCGCGGTGGTCGAGGACCTGATCCAGGACTGGGGCCTGGACATCGACGAGATCGACGGCCGGGCCAAGCTGGTGGCCGACCTGCAGTTCGCCTCGGTCGACATCATCCAGTTGTGCGTGGCACTGGAACAGGCCTACGAGCGCAAGTTCGGCTTCCAGGATCTGTTGATGAAGGACGGCAGCTATGTCGGCGATTTGTCGCTGGCACAGTTCGCGCATTTCATCGAGTCGAAGCTCACCACCTGATCCGGGAGATCAACGCATGACTGTCCGCACACTCTTCATCGGCATGGACGGCGCCACCTTCACGGTGCTCGACGACCTGACGTCCAAGACAGACCCGGCTTCGTCGGTGATGCCTTTCCTGTCGAAGATCTTCGCGGAAGGCACGCGTGCCAAGCTGCGCTCGACCCCCAACCCGCTGACGCCGCCGGCCTGGGTCTCGCTGATGACCGGCCGCTCGCCGGGCAACCACGGCGTCTACGATTTCATCCGTGCCGAAGAACGCAACAACGACGTGTTCTTCACGCTCTACGACTCGCGGGACTGCCGCGTCGAGACGATCTGGTCCATCGCCAGCCGGCAAGGCAAGAAGGTCGCGGCGCTGAACTTCCCGTTCACTGCGCCGCCGCCGAAGGACCTGAACGGCTTCATGGTGCCGGGCTTCGTGCCCTGGCGTCACCTGCGCCGCAACTCGACGCCGTCCGACCTGTACGACCGGCTGAAGCAGATTCCCGACTTCAACCCGCAGGAACTGGCCTGGGACTTCGAACAGGAGAAGCAGGCCATGAACGAACTCACCGACAACGACCGCGAGAACTGGGTGCGCTACCACCTGCCGCGCGAAAAGCAATGGTTTCGCATCGCCGACTACCTGCTGAGGGAAGAGGCGCCCGACCTGATGGCCGTGATGTTCGACGGTGTCGACAAGCTGCAGCACCAGGCCTGGGCGTACGTCGACCCGGCGCTGCAGAAAGGGGAATTGAGCGAGTACCACCAGCGCATGCGGGTGCTGTGCATGGACTACTTCCGCCAGCTCGACAGCTTCATCGAGAAGCTGGTCACCGCGGCCGGTCCGGAGGTGCAGGTGTTCATGGCTTCCGACCACGGCTTCACGGCGTCCACCGAGGTGTTGCGCATCAACGCCTACCTGCACGAGAAGGGCTGGCTGAAGTGGCGCGAGGTGCCGGACACCGAAGCCGGCAAGCGCCGCGAGGACAGCATGTTCGCCTTCCTCGACTGGCAGGAGACCATCGCCTATTGCCGCACGCCCTCGTCCAACGGCATCAACATCCGGGTCGCGCGCAATCCCGGCGACACCGGCATCAAGCCCGAGGATTACGACAGCGTGCGCACGCGCCTGATCCGCGACCTGGAAGACCTGAAGGATCCGGTCACCGGCGACCGCATCATCACCGAGATCCACACGCGGGACAAAGTCTTCCCGGGCGAGGCCATGGCCGATGCGCCGGACCTGCTGCTGACCTTGCGTGACCACGGCTTCGTGTCGATCAAGAACAAGCTGCCGATCGTCGAGCCGCGCCCCGAGGTGGTCGGCACGCATCACCCGGATGGCGTGTTCCTTGCATACGGTCCCGGCATCAACGCCGGTGCCCAGATTGCCCGCCGCAACATCACCGACGTCGGCGCGACGCTGCTGTACAGCCTGGGGCTGCAGGTGCCGTCGGATTTCGAAGGCAAGGTTCCGGCATCGATGTTCACGCAGCCTCAACTGGACGCTCACCCGATCGTCATTGGCGCGGCCACCACCGCGGGCGCCGGCAAGGCCGACCCGTCGGACGGCATGGCCGACGACGAGAAGGAGAAGATCCTCGCGCAACTGCAGATGCTGGGCTACATGGAGTAATCACGTGCCCATCCTGGAAGTCAATGGCGCCCGCATCAACTACGTCCAGCTGGAATGCCAGGACGGCGCAGGTCATGAAGACCTGGTGATGGTGCACGGCCTGGCCACCAACATGGCCTTCTGGTACTTCCAGTATGCGGCGCGCTTGTCGCAGAAGCGCTTCCGCGTCACGCTGTTCGACCTGCGCGGCCATGGCCGCTCGGAGATGAGCGCCGGCGGCTACACGCCCGACAACCTGGCGCGCGACCTGCGTGAGTTGCTCGACCAGCTCGGCATTGCGCGCGCGCATTTCATCACCCACAGCTATGGCGGCGTGGTGGCGATGAACCTGGGCAAGCTGGACCCGCGGCGCATCGCCAGCCTGGTGCTGTGCGACACCCACATCGCCGCGGTGCGCCAGAACGCCCGCATCGACAGCTGGGGTCACGGCGCCGAAATCCAGGCCATCGTCGACCAGGCCGGCCTGCAGCTCGACACCCGCGATCCCTACTTCGGCTACAAGCTGCTGACGGCCGTCTCCCAACGGCAGATGAGCAGCGCCGAGGTGCCCTCTCAGCTGGTCGAGCTGGTCAGCCCGCTGGTCGGCAAGTACGGCAACCGCACGGCGGCGCAGTGGCTCAAGCTGATGGACAGCACCTCGGCCGAGCGGGAGCTGATGGGTGACGACGGCCTGTCACTGGATGAGTTGCGCAAGTTCACGTTCCCGATCCTGGCGCTGTACGGCGACCAGTCGCAGGCCCGGCTGACCGGCAAGGAACTGCTGGATGTCTGGCCGCACGCCGACTTCCGCCGCGTGCACAAGGCCGGCCATTTCTTCCCGAGCTCGCGCTCTGAAGAGGTGATCCACGCCTGCGAGCGCTTCTGGGGCGGCGAGTTCGCCGCCGGCCCGAAGCACCGCTCCGGGGACACGCGGCGCAGCCACTTCCGCAGCGACCGCGTCTACCAGGCCGACGGCGAGTGGTACTTCATGACCCGCGAGCAAGCCCAGGT
>NZ_DATILJ010000151.1:0-8601 GCF_035476535.1 Aquabacterium sp. | reverse complement strand
TACTGGAGGCCACCCCAAAGCTCAGCGTGCCGCCGGTCAGGTTGACGCTGCCGCTGCCGCTGCCGCCGCCGTTCATGTACAGCGTGCCCGCGTTCACCGCCAGCGTGCCGTTGTTGCTGAAGGCGGTGTTGATGGTGGTCGCGCCCGCACCGCTCTTGGTGTAGGTGCCGGCATTGGCGAAGCTGTTGCCCGTGCCGCTGCTGGTCAGGCTGACCGCGCCGGTGTTCTGGTCGGCGAAGCTGCCGTTGTTGGTGAGCACCGCGCCATTGCTGAAAGCGATGCTGCCATTCCCGGCCCAGCTGCTGGCCCCGGCCAGTATCAGGTTGCGCTGGTCCAGGGTCTTGGCCGCACCACTGCTGATCGCCAGCCCGCCGCCGAAGGTGCTGCTGCCAGAACTGCCATAGCCGCTCATCGTCCCACGCGTCCAGGTGGAGGCGTTGCTCACGCTCAGGGCACCGGCCCAGGTCAGGGCGCCTCCGGACAAGTTCAGGCTGCCGATGCTGGGGCCCCCCCCCAAGCTCAGCGCGCCGCCGGTCAGGTTGACGCTGCCGCTGCCGCTGACGACGCCGTTCATGTACAGACTGCCCGCATTCACCGCCAGCGTGCCGTTGTTGGTGAAGGCGGTGTTGATGAAGGTCGTGCCCGCGCCGCTCTTGGTGTAGGTGCCGGCATTGACGAAGCGGTTGCTCGTGCTGTTGCTGGTCAGGCTGACCGAGCCGGAGTTCTGGTCGGCGAAGCTGCCGTTGTTGGTGAGCACCGCGCCGTCGTAGAAGGCGATGTTGCCATTCCCGCTCCAGCTGCTGGCCCCGGCCAGGATCAGGCCGCGCTGGTCCAAGGCCTTGCCCGCACCGCTGATGGCCAGCCCGTTGCTGAAGGTGCTGCTGCCCGTGCCGCTCATCGTGCCACCTGTCCAGGTGGAGGCGTTGCTAACGGTCAGGGCACCGGCCCCGGTCAGCGTGCCTCCGCTCAAGTTCAGGCTGCCGATGCTGGAGGCCGCCGCAAAGCTCAGCGTCGCGCCGCTCGCCACGCTGGCGCTGCCGCTGCCGCTGCCGACGCCGTTGAAGATCAGCGCACCCGCATTCACCGCCAGCGTGCCGCTGTTGGCGAAGGCGGTGTTGATGGTGGTCGTGCCCGCGCCGCTCTTGGTGTAGCTGCCGGCGTTGACGAAGCTGCCGACCGTGCCGTAGATGCCCAGGATGGCCGCGCCAGTGTTCTGGTCGGCGAAGCTGCCGCTGTTGGTGAGCACCACGCCGTTGCTGAAGGCGATGTTCCCATTCCCACTCCAACTGCTGGTCCCGGCCAGCAGGCTGGACTGGCTCAGGCTCTTGACCGCAGTACCACTGATCGCCAGCCCGCCGCTGAAGGTGCTGCTGCCCGAGCCGTACATGACCCCACCCGTCCAGGTGGAGGCACTGCTCACAATCAGGCCGGCGTTGTTGTTCAGGGTGCCGCCGTTCAAGTTCAGCCTGCCGAGGCTGGAGGCGGACCCAACGGACCCAAGGCTCAGCGTCGCTCCGCTCGCCACGCTGGCGCTGCCACTGCCGCTGATGCCGCGGATCAGGGACAGCGTGCCCGCGTTCACCGCCAACGTGCCGCTGTTGCTGAAGGTCGCGCTGACGTTCGTGTTGCCCGCGCCGCTCTTGGTATAGGTGCCGGCATTGATGAAGGCCGACCCGGAGTAGCCTTCCAGGCTGACCACGCCGGCGGTCTGGTCGTTGAAGCTGCCGTTGTTGGTGAGCACGGCGCCGTGGTTGAGAACGATGCCGCCATTGCCGCTCCAACTGCTGGCCCCGGCCAGGGTCGCGCTGCGCTGGTCAATGGTCTTGGTCGCACTGCCGCTGATCGCCAAGCCATCGTTGAAGACGGTGCCGCCGGTGCCGGTCAGGGCGCCCGCCACCCAGGTGGAGGCTTTGCCGGCGGTCAAGGTGCCGGCCCCGGTCAGCGTGCCGCTGGTCAGATCGAAGTTGCCGCTGCTGGAGTTGGCCCCCAGGTTCAGCGTGGCGCCGTTCGCCACACTCACACCGCCATTGCTATTGCCATTGCCTTCGCTCAGGTCCACGAACTGGACACCGCGGGACAGTACCAACGTGCCCGCATTCACGGCCAGGCTGCCACCGTTGAAGAAGGCGGTGCCTATCGTGCTGGTGCCCGAGCCGGTCTTGAGGTAGAGGCCGTTGTTGTTGATCGCGTCGGCGGTGTGAAGGCTGCTCAGCGATGCGTTGCCCGTGTTGGCGTCGTTGAAGGTGCCCGCGTTGTATAGCGTGGACTGGTTGAATGTGATTTGGGCGTTGTCGTACCAGGCGCTGAGGCCGGCCAAGCTCATGCTGCTCGAAAGCAACTGGTGGCCGGAAGCGCCATTGAAGGTCAAGCCGCCGTTGAAGACCGCGTGGACGGTGGTGTTGTTTACGCCGCCTATGGTCCCGCCCGACCAATAAGAGTCCATGTTCGCGGTCACGAACGCGGAGTTGGTGGCGGCGGTCAGGGTTCCTCCGTTCACGTAGAGGCGGCCGATGCTGGAGGCCGTCGCAATGTTCAGCGAGCCGCCAATCCTGAGGGCGCCGGTGCCGCTGAAGCTGAGAACGGACGCCGACCCATACAGGTCGACGTCGTAATTGCCCAGCCGGGCGTTGTCGGCCGGGCCTGGCAGGACGTTGCCACCCCAGTTGGTGGGCGTGTCCCACCGGGTGTCGTGCCCGTAGAAGGTGATGTCGGCCGGCAGGGCGGGTGTGCTGCCAAGCGCCAATGCGGCCGCCAGGGCCAGGGGGCTGAGGCGGCGCGCGCTGGGCGCCAGCAGGACGGCGCTCGCCGCCAAGGCCAGTCGCAGGGTTCTTGCGGCTCCGAGTGGTTTGCAATTCATGGGTATGTCCTGCCTGTCGGCGATTGGTAAAAACATGCGTTCGAGCGACCTGTCGCCTCACCGCTCGATTCGGCGCAACTTGTCGACAGCTGCAGGGCATGCCAGGTGACGTGGAACGTGTCGAACGTGATGCGGACGGTGGGCGCTCATCGCTCTCCCCGAGCAGGTTCCGACTCTCCCGCGGCTGAGACCCCAGCACCTTTGCCAAACTGCAGAAAAGTTGTGCCAATCCGCAGGCACACCCGATCTGGGGGGCCTCACGCTCAGCAGCGCTGCGATGCTGATCGGCATGCGGGGCTTCATCGGTACGACAACGCATCGGTCCGCCGGGGTCAGACCATTGCCGACGACAATGCCCGCCGATGAGCGCCGCCCTCCCTGCCTCGAACGACGCCCCGCCGGGCGCTGCGCGTCTGCTGCTGATCGACGACGCGCCGGAGCAGTTGCGTCAGCTCTCCAGCCTGCTGGCAAGCCAGTACCGGCTGCTGCATGCCACCAACGGGATGACCGGCTTCCAGCGCGCCCAGGCGCAGCGGCCGGACCTGATCCTGCTGGACCTGGTGATGCCGGGCCTGGACGGCCATGCGGTGTGCCGCTTGTTGAAGAGCGATGCGGCGACGCGGGCGATTCCGGTGATCTTCCTGTCCTCGCGGGCGGCGCCTGAGCAGCGGCTCGAGGGCCTGCGCCTGGGCGCGGTCGACTACATCGGCAAGCCGTTTCTGGCGGAGGAGGTGCGGGCCCGCATCTACGTCCATCTGCCGCGCAGCGCGGCGCCGGCCGAGCCGCGGGCCGGGAACGACGACGGGAACCCCGAGCTGGCCCTCGTGCACGCCGCCGCGCAGCTCCTCGGCGAACAGTTGGCGGCGCTGCCCTCGGTCGGCCAGCTGGCCGAGCAACTCGGCCTGACCGAGCGGCGCCTGTCCACGCTGTTCCGCAAGCACCTGGGGCTGACGGTGTCGGGCTTCATCAGTGAGGAGCGCATCCGCGTTGGCTGCCAGCTGCTGGGGTCCACGCAGATGAGCGTGCAGGACATCGCGCTGGAAGTGGGTTTCGCCAACCCGGCCAACTTCTCCACTGCCTTCCGCGAACGCCTGGGGCTGACACCGCAGGCCTGGCGCCAGCATCAGCGCGACGGCGCCGCATCTTGATCCGGCACTGGTTGTACCGCTTCGTCTGTGTTGCGCTTGGTCTCGCGGCCTGGGCACCGCTGCAGGCGCAGCCACTTCCACCGCTGAAACCGGCCTGGCAGCTGCTGGAAGACCCCGGCGGCCGCATGACGCTGGAAGAGGCGCAGGCGCGCGCTGACGAGTTCCGGCCCTCCCAACGGACCGGCCCGCTGCGCACGCCGGGCTACACGCCCACGGCCCTGTGGGCGCGGCTGGACCTGCCTGCTGCCGAGCAGCCGGAGACGCTGTGGCTGGTGATGACGCTCGCCAGGATCGAGCATGCGCAGCTGTGGGTCGAGACGCGCGACGGGCGTTGGCAGCATGCCGAAGCCGGCCTGCTGGTTCCGCATGCGTTATGGCCGCTGGACACCCCCAGCGTGAGCTTCGCGCTGCGCCCGGAGCCGGGCCGGCCGCTGCGGCTGATGTTGCGCGAATCCGGCCGCACGCTCACCTCCTTCGACGCACTGCTGTGCCGGCCACAGGACTGCTTCGCCAACGACCGGTTCACCGTGCTGGCCGTCACCGTGCTGGCCGGCAACCAGATGCTGGCCGCTGCCGGCTATCTGCTGCTGTTCTGCATCTGGCGCCAAGCCGCCTTCGTGCTGATGGCGGGCTCGGTGGCGGCCTATGGGCTCTATGAGCTGAGCCTGCATGGCCTGGCCTTCCAATACCTCTGGCCCGCAGCCACCGGCTGGGCGCCTCGCAGTCTGGTGCTGCTGATGGGCGCGGCGCAGCTGCTGAATTCGCTGGCCGTGGCGGCCATCCTGCCGCTGCGGCGCGCTGCGGGCGCGTTGCGCTGGGCGCTGATCGCGGTCTGGCTCGCGATGACCGCTGCCCTGCTTGCCGCCCTCTGGGGCGACTACCGGGCGGCGGCCCCGCTCGTCAACGCCATGACGGGGCTGTGCGGCCTGTTGACGCTGGTGCTGGCCGGCTGGGCCTGCTGGCGGCGCCTGCCGATGGCCGGCTGGGCCGCGCTGGTGATGGGCGCCGCGGTGGCCGGGGCGCTGCCGCGCTACGCCTATGTGCTGGGCTGGCTGGAGCTCGGGCCCGTGCTCTGGCTGACCACGCCGACGGTGCTGCTGCTCTCGCACCTGATCCTGCTGGTGGCGCTGGTGCAGCGCGTGGTCAGGCTGCGCCAGTCCGAGCTGATCGCACAGGCGCAGTTGCTGGACGAGCGCGCCGCCCGCGGCCGGGAGCTGGAGCAGCAGGTGGAGGAGCGCACGGGACAGCTGCGCGTGGCCCTGCACGACGCCGGCCTGCTGCACCAGCAGCGCAGCCGCCTGCTGGCCTACATCGGTCACGACCTGCGTGCGCCGCTGGCCGCGACGGTGAGCTATCTGCGCCTGCTGGGTGGGCGCGGCCGGCGCGACCAGCAGCTGCGTGCCAGCGTGGAGCAGGGCGTGGCCTATCAGCTGGCGCTGATCGACGAGCTGGTCGAGTTCTCGCGCGGCGAGCTGCACGAGCTGGACCTGGTGCCGGCGCCGCTCTACATCCACGGCCTGCTGCACGAGTTGGCCGAGCAGGGTGCGCTGCTGGCGCGCAGCCGCCACAACACTTTCCAGGCCCACATTGCGGCGGAGTTGCCGGCGGTGCTGGTGGCCGATGCCAAGCGCCTGCGCCAGCTGTTGCTGAACCTGCTGTCCAACGCGGCCAAGTTCACGGTCAACGGCCAGATCGAGTTGCGTGTGACGCCCGGCGCGGAGCCGGACGGGTGGCGCTTCGAGGTGGCCGACAACGGCCGGGGCATCGCGCCCGAAGACCAGGCGCATCTGTTCGAGCCCTTTTGGCGCGCGCCACCTCGGGCGGATGAAGAGAGCCCGCCGGGATCCGGCCTGGGCCTGACCGTGGCGCAGCACATCACCCAGGCGATGGGCGCACGCCTGGAGCTGCACAGCGCCATCGGCCAGGGCAGCCGCTTTGCCTTCGAGCTGCAGCTGCCCGCGGGCCGTGCCGAGGAGGTCTTGCTGCCCGGTGATGGGGCGGGCCCGCTCGATGACCGGCCTGCCGAGCCGGGCGGCGAGCGGCCGGAAGAGGGCCCGCTCGCGCTGCTGATCGATGCGCCGTTGAACCATGCCGACCGGGTGGCGGAATTGCTGTTCGCCGCCAACTTCGAAGTAGCACGGCTTGAAACCCGGTCTGAACTGCGGGATGCCCAGTTGCTGCTGTTGGACCCCGCCCTGCTGGATGCAGCGGACCTGCTGCGCCTCAGGCAGTGGCGCGCCGGCGGGCCTGCGCGCCGCTGCATCGCCCTGATCGACCGGCCGCCAGCGTCGGGCACGGCAGGCCTGTTCGACGCCAATCTCTACAAGCCCGTCAGCGCTGCTGCGCTGCTGGCCGAACTGTCCGCTGTGTCGGCCCGATGAGCCGGCGGCATGAAAAGAGCGCCAGCGGGCGCTCTGCGTTTTCGATGGGGCGACTCCCGGGCAGCGGTGCCGTCAGCCGCGGTACATCTGCCCGCCTTCCACACGCACGCGGTCGCCGACTTGGAGATCGTCGATGCGCTGGAAGTCGAAGCTGCGGTAGGCGCCGCTGTCGAGGCGAACGCTGACGCGGTAGACGTCGTCGGCATTGCGCTTCTGGATCGCGTTGCCGATCATCGCGCCGCCGACTGCGCCACCCACGGTGGCAACGGCGCGCCCCGTGCCGCCGCCGACCTGGTTGCCCAGCACGCCGCCGATCACGGCGCCGAGCACGGCACCGGCGCCGGGGCCTCGGTGGGCGACGGGCACGACCTCGATGTTCTGCACGCTGCCATAGGCCGTGCTGTAGCTGGCACGCGGCTCAGGCTGCACGCTGGTGTTGGAGGCACATCCGCTCAGCGCGGCGACTGACGCAACCAGGACCGTCAAAGGCCAACGACGTAGTTTGTTCATGGAGAACTCCATCAGGTGAACATGAAGGAGTCCACGGTAGACCCGGCGTACGGCGCGCGCTGCCGGACCGCTGCTGGCTCAAGGGTCGGCCGCAGCAGGCTTGTGCTGTCGGCGTTTGCCTACGGGTCAGAACGGCGCGTCGCCCAGCTTGCGCCGCGGCCGGGGCGGCATGCGGTGTGCCCCCGGCGTCGACGCCGGGGCGGGTGCGGCGGGCACGGTGTCGAGCTTGCGCACGCGCACCGGCTTGCGCTCGCGGGCGGCGGGCTCGTCCGCCGGGGCCGCCGCAACGGCCAGCGCGGCGGCCACCACGTCCGAAGCGTTTTCGGCCGGCTCGGCGCCTTCAGCTGCCGCCTCGTCGCCCTTGATCACGCGGGTGTACGGTGCCAGCAGCTGCACCAGCTGGCCGTAGACCTTCGGGTTGCCGGCCACCAGTTCACGCTGGTACAGGTAGTCGGCTTCGCCGGTGAAATTGCCGACCAGGCCACCGGCCTCGGTGATGATCAGCGAGCCGGCGGCCATGTCCCAGGGGTTCAGGCCGGTCTCGAAGAAGCCGTCGTACCAGCCGGCGGCCACGTAGCACAGGTCCAGCGCGGCGGCACCCGGGCGGCGTACGCCGGCGCAGGCCTGCATCACGGTCTCGAACATCTTCACGTAGCGCTGGAAGCTGTCGCCGCGGCGGAACGGGAAACCAGTGCCGATCAATGAATCGGCCAGCCGCGTGCGCTTGCTGACGCGCAGCCGCTTGTCGTTGAGGAAAGCGCCGCGCCCGCGCGAGGCGAAGAACAGGTCGTTGCGCGTCGGGTCGAACACCACCGCTTGCTGCACCACGCCGCGGTAGGCCAGCGCGATCGACACGGCATAGACCGGGAAGCCATGCAGGAAGTTGGTGGTGCCGTCCAGCGGGTCGATGATCCAGACGAACTCGCTGTTCTTCGCGCCATGCGCGCGGCCCGATTCTTCGGCCAGGATGCCGTGGCCTGGATAGGCGCCCAACAGGATCTCGATGATCGCGGCCTCGGCCGCGGAGTCGACTTCACTGGCGAAGTCGTTGGGCCCCTTGTGCG
Source organism: Aquabacterium sp. (assembly GCF_035476535.1). Classification (GTDB taxonomy): domain Bacteria; phylum Pseudomonadota; class Gammaproteobacteria; order Burkholderiales; family Burkholderiaceae_C; genus Pseudaquabacterium. Next base: position 641 of record NZ_DATILJ010000151.1, on the reverse strand, counting down.
TGACCTTCAGGATGTCCAGGTCCTGCGAGCCCCGGTTGATGATCGCCCCTGCCGCGCGAGCGGCCTTGATGGCGATGTTGAGCATGGGGTGCAGCGATTGCGACATGGGGTGTCCTGAACGACGACAAGGGGGCAGCGGAAGGAAAGAACGATGCGGTGACAATGGGCCACCGCGAAAACCCTCGATTTTAGCCGCCCGCGCCCCCAAGCCCCGTGAACAGCACACGCATCGTGCAAATGACCGACACCACACGCTTCGTGCTGATGAACACCAGCCACCCGGGCAACGTGGGCGCCGCCGCGCGGGCCATGAAGGTGATGGGCTTCCACGACCTGGTGCTGGTGCAGCCGCGCTTTGCCGACGTGCTGAGCCACGAGGACACGGTGGCGATGGCCAGCGGCGCGGCCGACATCCTGGTGCGAGCGCGCATCGTCGAGACCTTGCCCGAGGCGCTGGACGGCATCACCTACGCCTGCGCGACGGCGATGACGCCGCGAGACTTCGGCCCGCCGACCTTTGCGCCGCGTGAGCGCTTCGCCACATTGGCCGGCGAGGGCCACCAGGTGGCCTTCGTCTTCGGCAGCGAACGTTTCGGCATGGCCAATGACGATGTCTACCGCTGCCATGCCTGCCTGAGCAT
>NZ_DATILJ010000150.1:0-4938 GCF_035476535.1 Aquabacterium sp. | reverse complement strand
CGGCGACCTGGGCTTCATCGACGAACACGGCCGCGTGCACATCGCCGGCCGCGCCAAGGACCTGATCATCCGCAGCGGCCACAACATCGACCCGCTGATGATCGAGAACGCGATGGCCAGCCACCCGGCCGTGGCGCTGGCGGCCGCGGTGGGCATGCCGGATGCCTATGCCGGCGAACTGCCGGTGTGCTACGTGGCGCTGCGGCCCGGTGCCCAGGCCACCGAGGACGAGTTGCGCGACCACGCGCAGCAGACCATCGGCGAGCGCCCGGCCTGGCCCAAGCAGATCCACGTCGTCGAGACGATCCCGCTGACCACCGTGGGCAAGATCTACAAGCCGCAGCTGCGCTGCGATGCCGCGCAGCGGCTGGTGGCGCGTGTGCTGCGTGATCAGCTCGGCCTGGCCGACGCGCAAGTGCAGGTGCACGAAGGCGGCCGCCGCGGCATGCAGGTGAGCGTGCAGCTGACCGAAGCAGCGGGCGCCTCCGTCGCGGCCGTGGAGCAGGCGCTGGCCGGCTACCTGTTCGAGGCCCGCGTTACAGTGACCTGAAGCTGGCGGCGCGGGGTCGCTGCGGCCCCATGGCACCGATTGAACAGAGAAGCGCGCAGACACATGGCCATCCAGTGGTTCCCGGGTCACATGAACTCGACGAAGAAGGCCATCGTCGACCGCTTGCCGGACATCGACGTGGTGATCGAACTGCTCGACGCCCGGCTGCCCGGCTCCAGCGCCAACCCCTTGCTTGCCGAGCTGACCGCCGGCAAGCCCGCGCTGAAGCTGCTGAACAAGCAGGACCTCGCCGATGCCGAACTCACGGCCTTGTGGCTGGCGCATTACCAGGCCCAGCCCGGCACCAACGCGCTGGCACTCGATGCCAGTGAAACCGCGCCGGCGCGGCAGCTGATCCCGGCCTGCCGTGCGCTGGCCCCTTTGCGCGGCGGCATGGTCAAGCCGCTGCGCGTGCTGATCTGCGGCATCCCGAATGTCGGCAAGTCCACGCTGATCAACACGCTGGCCGGCCAGCGCGCGGCACTCACCGGCGACGAACCCGGCATCACCAAGCTCGAGCAGAAGATCGTGCTGGCCAACGACTTCTACCTGTTCGACACGCCGGGCATGCTGTGGCCACGCATCACCGTCGAACACAGCGGCTACCACCTGGCGGCCAGTGGCGGCATCGGCCGCAATGCCTACGATGAGCATGAGGTCGCGCTGGCGCTGCTGGCCAGCGTGCGCCCGCGTTACGCCGAGCGGCTGCAGGCACGCTATGCGCTGGGTGAACTGAGCACGCTGAGCGACGAGGAACTGCTGGCCGACATCGGCCGCAAGCGCGGCGGCCTGATGGCCGGCGGGCGCGTGAACCTGCAAAAGGCGGCCGAACTCGCGATCAACGACTTCCGCAGTGGCGCCTGGGGCCGCATCACGCTGGAAACACCTGACGAGTTCAGCACCTGGTGGGCTGCCGGCCAGGCGCTGGACGCCGAACGCCAGGCGCGGCGTGAGCGGCGGCAGCGCTCCCGCGGTAGGCAGCTTCCTACAGGCCATGGCGACAGCGGCTGATGGGCGCCAGCAGGAGGCCGGGCCTAGAGTGGAAGCATCCTGCACAGGGTCCGGATGGACCCGCTCGCGGGCCTCACCAAGCGTCACAAGGACACCACCATGTCTTTCTCACTCTATCTCGTCGGCTTCGTGTTGTTGACCGCCGGCATCGCCTGGGCGCTGATCACCGCCGGTGTCGCGGCCCTGTACGTGACGATCGCCAGCGTCATCCTGCTGGGCATCGGCATCATCACCGGCGTTGCCAGAACCCGCGCCAAGGACCCCTCGGGTTGATCGCGGCGCGGCCTGATCTGACCTTCCACCGCTTCGGAGAAACCGCTTGAACATCCACCTCAGCCTCGGTCCCCTGATCTCGCTGCTCGCCGGCATCCTCATCCTCGTGATGCCGAAGCTGCTGAACTACATCGTCGCGATCTACCTGATCGTGATCGGGCTGATCGGGCTGTTCGGCGCCGGCGGGCTGCGCCTGTAGGCGCAACGTCTCCGCCACGGCCGATCAAAGCCCCGGGGCAGCCAGCGCCGTTCAGCCGTCCGGCAATAGCACCCGGGCAGGCACGTGCGGGACGCGCAGCTCGCGGCCCTGCCACGTCGCGGCGGCACCGTCGATCGTGGCCGCCGGTAAGGCGCCCTCGCCGGGCCAGGCCAGCACCAGGCCGCCGGGCGGCAGGCGCAGACCGGCCTCGATGTCCAGCAGCACCGACGAGCCCTCTCGTCGCAGCCGGTAGCTCAGCCGGCCGTGGGGCGTGGCCAGGCCGCGCAGCGTCACGCCTTCGTTCAGCCACGACAGCGGCACGCCGGCGGCCAGCACCAGTGACTGGTCTGACTCGCGCTCGTAGGCCACCAGGTCCAGCACCGAACGGATGTAGTCCGACGAGATCCAGGCATGCGGCATGTCGCCGATGAAGCGTGGTTCTCGGGCCTCGCGGCCGACCACCTCGGCCCACTGGTTCCAGGCCGCCGGCCGGCGGTCGGCCATGAAGAAGCGCAGCAGCGCCTGCGCCCGATCGCGCCAGCCCAGGCGCACGAAAGCGCCGACGTTGCGCAGTTCGTAAGGCGTGTAGTCGGCCCAGACCTTGTGGCCGTCGCGGCGCTCGACGAAGCCTTGCCAATAACGCTCGAACGTGGCGTGCAGCAGCGCGGGCGGCAGATGCGCCTGCTCGCCGCCAGGCGTCAGCGCGATGGTCGTTGAAGTGGCATCGAAGTCGCCCAGTTCGGCCGCGCCCGGGATGAAGTCGATGCGGTGCCGCGCCGCGGCAGTGACGATGGAGGCCTGCAGGTCGGCGCGGAACTCGTCGCGCGCCACGGCGATGCGCTGCGCCGCGGTGCCATCGCCCAGTGCCTGGGCCAGGACCACTGCGTCCTTGTAGCCGCGCAGCGCCCAGAAGTCGTCCCAGTACGAATGCATGGCCTTGGCCGAGTAACCTTCGTGGCTGATCGAGGCCGGCATCAGGCCGTAGTTCGCCGCCTGCGCGCCGTGGCGGTTCTGCTCGCTGCGCTCGCTGGCGCGCAGGCCGTCCATGTAGCGCACGGCCGCGTCCACGTGCGGCCACAGGCGGCGCAGTTCCGCCTCGTCGCGGGTATAGCGGTAGAGCTCGGCAATGCTGAAGATCAGTTCGCCATGGCTGTCGTTTTCGGCCACCGGGTCGGCGCCGCGGCGGTCCACGCAGCAGGGCACCTTGCCGCTCTTGAACTGGTAGGGCGCGTACCAGTGCACGAAGTCGCGCGCGGCCTGCGTCTCGCCCAGGCGCAGCAGGCCCTCGGCCATCATCGCGCCGTCGCGCACCCAGGTGCGTGCATAGGCGCGCGTGCCCGGCTGCAGCGCCGGGCCGTCGCGCGAGATCAGCATCTGCGCATGGGCGCTGCGCAGCGTGTCGGCCAGTGGTTGCGCGGCCTGCGGCAGCGTCAGGCTCACACGGTTCAGCCGTTCATGCCACGCAGCGGCCACGGCGGCCTGCTGGCGTTCGGCCCACGCGTTGTCGGCCAGCGGGGGCAGCGCATCCAACCGCCCGGCCAGCGGCGCGAGCCAGGCAATGTCTCGCGACTCACCCGGCGCCAGATCCAGCGTGTAGCGCAGGGCCGCGCTCGCGGCGCCGAAGTCGTCGTTGACGCGCAGTAGCGGTGCGGTGCCTTCCGGTGCGGCGAGCCGCTCGACCACGTCGCCGGCGTCGAAGCTGCTGCCGATCACGTCAGCCGGTGCCTGCAGCGGCCACAGCCGCGGCTGGCCGTTGACCGCCAGCGCGCCACCCTGCACCGCGAGTGCCGTCACGCGGGCAGCGCCGCCGGCGTCATTGAGGAACTGCGTGGCCGGGTTCACCTGCAGCGGCCGCACGGCCAGCGCCAGCGTCAGGCGCCGACGCTGCATGCTCGGGTTGCTGACGCGGTAGCGCATCAGCAGCTGCGATTGCTCGCGGGTGCCGATGGCCACCGCGGTGATGTCCAGCACGGCCTGGGCATGCTGCCAGTGCACGCTGGGGATCGGCAGGTGCTGGTCCTGCAACGATTGCGTGATCGTGGCGTCGGCCCAGCTGATCAGCTGGCCGTCGGCAACGAGGAAGGGCTCGACCGAGAAGCCGCCCTTGCCCACCTCGATGGCGCCGTCTTCGCCGAACAGCGCGCTGCTGGCGCCGCCGCCATCCACGCCCACCACCGTCCAGTACGGCTGTTCGCCGCGCCAGCCGCGCGGATAGTGACCGCGCGGCGCCTCGCGGGCCAGCGCTTGCAGAAAGCTGTTGCGGCTGGCGCCCCAGGCCAGGTCTTTGACCTCGATCTCCGCCAGCGCGTAACGCGGGCCGGCGCCGTGCGCCAGCCGCAGGCGCAGGAAGCGCGCTTCTGATTCGGTCAACAGCAGCGGCTGCACGGAGCGTTGGCCGTCGGTGACGCGGCGCACCGTCGTCCAGCGCCGGCCATCGTCGGACAGCTGCAGGTCATAACGCGTAGCCTGAGCGCCCGCACGCCAGTGCAGCACCAGGCCGCCGAATTCACGCACGCGGCCGAAATCGACAATCAGCGTCTGCGGCCGGCGTGCATCGCTGCGCCAGCTGCTGTCCGGCTGGCCATCCATCGCCATCGCGGCGGCATGGCCCGCCTCGGCGCTCGACGCGCTCAGGCGCGGCGGCGGCAGCGGCGCGTCGGTCGCCGGCAGGGCCTGCAGCCGCAACTCGTCGAGGCATACCGTGCCCTGGCCGCCCCCCTGGCCGCTGGCGATGACGAACTCCAGCGCGGCGGCACGGCGCAGCTGCTTGTCCTCGGTCGGCCCCCAGGCGAAATCGATCTGGCGCCGGCGGACCTTCAGCTGTTGCCACTCATGCGGCGGCGTGAAGTCGCTGCGGTTCATCCACCAGACGTTGTCGCCGCTGGCATCGACGAACTTGATCTGG
>NZ_DATILJ010000149.1:0-17102 GCF_035476535.1 Aquabacterium sp. | reverse complement strand
TTCGCCACCCAAGCGGCGCAGGCCGCGCAGAAAGCCCTGGTGCAGCGCATGCACGTCGATGTCCTGCGCATCGCGCTCGAACAGTGCGCCATGCACCTGTTCCGGCCGCAGGCAGCCGACGCGGGCCAGCGCGGCATCGGCGTCCAGGGTCTGCAGGTCGGAGCCCGCGTAGATCAGCGCTTCGCGGGTCTGGCGCAGCAGTTCTTGCTGGCCGTGCGTGGCCAGGTACAGCGCGCCGCGGGGCGCGAGCAAGGCAGTGTCGGTGAAGCCCTCTGGCGGCTGCAGGTAGAACGAACGGCTGGCCCGCGTCAAGGCGCGCACGGCCGGTGGGCCATAGCTTTCCATGAACATTGCGGCCGAGCGGCCGGTGGCGTGCAGGCCGGGCTGTGCCTCACGCTCCAGCAGCAGCACGCTTCGTTGCCCGGCCAGGCGGTAGGCCAGCGACGCCCCGGCGATGCCGGCGCCGATGACGATCACATCAAATTCTCTCATACGAGAATTCTCGCATGCGAGAATCATGCCAGTCCTTGGGGGAAACCATGCCTGCAGCCCGACCCGGCCGGCGCCTGCGCCGAACGGATGCATCGCCGCCATCGCCGCCACCGCCATCCGCACCACCGCCACCGCCACCGCGTGATCGCCAGCGTCTCGGCGAGCACCTGCGCGGCATCCGCAAATCTGCCCGGCTGACGCTGAAGGCGCTGTCAGCGCGCTCCGGCGTGGCCTTGTCCACGCTGTCGAAGATCGAGCTGGGCCAGATCTCGGTGAGCTACGAAAAACTGGCCGCGGTGGCGCGTGCACTGGAGGTGGACATCGGCCGGCTGTTCGATCCTCGCGCGGGCGCCGCGCTCGCCGGGCCGGGTCCGGTCGTCGTGCGCTCGACCTTGGCCGATGCGCCGCGCTACGACGCTGACAACTACGACTACCGCATGCTGGTGACCGGCTTTCCCGGCAAGCGCATGACGCCACTGCACGGCACCATCGTCGCGCGGCAGGCCGCTGAGTTTGCGGACTTCGTGCACCACCCGGGCCAGGAGTTCGTGATGGTGCTGTCGGGCAGCGTGCGCATCTGCTTCGAAACCGGTGAGGTGGTCGACCTGAAGCGCCAGGAGTCGGCCTATTTCGACAGCGGCGTCGGGCACAAGTACCTGTCGACCAGCCGCAGCGACGCGCAGATCCTGGTCGTCATGAGCGAGCGATAAGCCCGGCCCGCTCAAACCGGAGGCCGGTTTTGCTAGCGTTCAGGCGCAGCGGCCAGGGCCAGACGCAGACCGAGCGCAACGAACAGCACGCCGGCACCGCGCGTCAGCCAAACGGCGATAGGGCCGATGCGGCCCTTGCCGCCGCGCAGACGCGCGCGCAGCGCCGAGATGCCCCAGGCAAAACCCAGGTTCACCAGCGTGCCGTTGACGTTGAAGATCAGGCCGAGCATCACGAAGGCCAGTGCCTTGTTCGGCGCCTGTGCATCGATGAACTGCGGCACGAAGGCCAGGAAGAACAGCGCCACCTTGGGGTTCAGCGCGTTGGTCAGGAAGCCTTGCGCGAAGACGCGGGCCCAGCGCATCGGCGGCGGCGGCGCAGCCGCAGCGCCGCCGGGTGATGGGGCGCGGGCCCGCAGCATCGAGAGGCCCAGCCACACCAGGTAGGCGGCGCCGACCCAGCGGACCACGGTGAACGCAGTGGCCGAGCCGGCCAACAGCGCCGACACGCCGAGCGCCGCGGCCAGTGCATGCAGCATGCAGCCGGCGCCCACGCCCAGCGCCGCGGCGGCGCCGGCGCGGAAGCCCTGCGCGCTGCTGCGCGCGGCAATCAGCGCCACGTCGGCACCGGGCGTGATGTTCAGCAGCAGCCCGGCGCCGATGAACAGCGGCAGGTCGTGAATGCCTTCCAGCAGCATCCTCAACCCTTCACCCGGTCAGCCCCTGCATGCCGGCCACTGCGCCGAGCGCTATCAGCCACAGCGGGCTGAGCTTGGTGCGCACCATCGTCAGCACCGTCACCGCCACCAGCACGCCGGTGCCCCAGTGCTGGCGCGTCGGCGCCATCAGCACCCAGCCGGTGGACAGCAGCAGCCCCAGCGTCAGTGGCGTCAGCCCGGCGGTAAAGGCGCGCAGCACGATCGACTGGCTGCGCTGACGGCGCAGCCGGCCGACGCTCCAGGCCACCAGCGACGAGGGCAGCATGATGCCGAGCATCGTGGCCAGCACGCCCATCAGCCCGGCGACATTCAGCCCGACCAGTGCGACGAACAGGATGTTGGGCCCCGGCGCGGCCTGCGCGATGGCCACCGAGGCGGTGAACTGCGCGTCGCTCATCCAGCCCTGTTCATGCACCAGGTAGCGCTGCATGTCCGGCGCGGTGGTGATGGCGCCGCCCACCGCCAGCATCGACAGCAGCATGAAATGCCCGAACAGCTGCAGCAGCTGCGGCCAGCCGAAGGACTGCAGGCCCAGCAGTGCCCAGCTATCGGCCATCATGAGCGGCCGTCTCCGTGGGGGTCCCCGTGGCCGTTTCCGCGGCTGTCGGCGGCTGCCTTGTCGGCCTTGGCCAGCCGCCGCCAGGCCAGGCCCATCGCCACTGCGCCCAGTCCCAGCACCACCCCCACCATCGGCCAGCGCAGCAGGCCCACCATCACCAGCGTCGCCGCGCCGAAGGCATAGCACAGCGGTTTGCCCAGCGGGTTCTTCTCCAGCGTAGCCAGCAGCTTCACCGCAGTGGCAATCACCAGCCCGGCGGCCACCACGCCCATGCCGCGCAGGGCCGAGGTCACCAGTGCCTGGCTGGCGAACTGCTGGTACAGCAGCGCCAGCAGCAGCACGATGGCCAGCGGCACGGTCAGCAGCCCGGCCGTCGCGGCCAGCGCGCCACGCCAGCCGAAATGGCGGTCGCCGAAGATGATGGACATGTTGATGATGTTCGGCCCCGGCAGCACCTGGCCGAGCGCCAGCAGCTCGACGAACTGCTGCGCGCTGAGCCACTGCTCGCGCTCGACCAGCTCGCGGTGGGCGATCGGCAGCACGCCGCCGAAGCCTTGCAGCGCCAAGCGGTTGAAGACGCGGAACAACTCGCCGGGCGACTGCGGCCGGCGCCCGACGAGCGGCTGCGATGTCACGCCGGATGCATCCTGCTCAGCCATGGGCCGGCGCCAGCAGCTTGTCACGGGCCACGCGGCGTGCAGCCCATTGGCTCAGGGCCAACGCCAGCAGCATCCACACCAGGCCCACCCAGTGCAGCGGACCGAAGCCCACCTGCGCCACCATCGCGCCGCCGCTGGTGGCGCCCAGCGCCTGGCCGACATACATCGCCGAGCTGTTCAGCGCTACCAGCGCCGAGGCCAGTGCCGGCGCGGCCAGGCTCAGGCGGGCCTGCTGCGCGGAGTTCGACGAGAAGCAGCCCAGCGCCCAGGGCGCGATCACCAGCACCATCAGCGGCAGGCTGGTGCCCAGCGGCCAGACCAGCAGCGTCAGCGCCATGCAGGCCAGCAGGCCGGTGACCGCACGGTCGGCACCGATGCGGTCGATATAGCGCGACAGCAGCACGTTGCCGATCACGCCGACAGCGCCGAACCACAGGAACATCAGGCTGATCTCGGCGGCGCTGGCGCCCAGCACCTGGTGGTAGTAGGGCGCGAAGTACGAGAACAAGGTGAACTGCCCCGCGGCACTGAGCGCGGTGACCGCCACCGTGGCCATCAGCACCGGGTGCGTGAACACCTGGCGCCAATGTGCGCCCGACAGCGCGGCCGGCCGCACCCCATCGGGCATCGCGCGCCAGACCCACAGCGCACCGGCCAGCGACAGCAAGGCCACCAGCGCGAAGGCATAGCGCCAGCCGATCGATTCACCGATGTAGGCATGCAGCGGCATGCCCAGCACCGACGACACCGACCAGCCGAGGAAGACGAAGGTGATGGCGCGGCCACGTCTTTCGACCGGCACCATCACGCCGATCGCCGCGGCGGCCTGCGGCGTGAACACCGCAGCGCCCAGCACCGACAGCGCGCGCACCGGCAGCAGCGCCGCGTAGTTCGGCATCAGGGCCGACAGCGCGTGGCCCGCGCCAAACCACACCAGCGACCAGGTCAGCAGCCGGCGCCTGTCGATGCCGGCGACCACCGCGGCCATCAACGGCGCACCGACGGCCATCACCACCGCGGCCACCGCGATCAGCTGGCCACCGACCGCAACGCTCACCTGCAGCGAGCGCACCAGATCGTTCAGCGCACCGGCGGTGACCATCACGCCGCAGCCGATCGTGAAGTTCCCGTACAGCAGCGCCCACTGCGTGCCCCGGTGCTCGGCCCCGGTCATGGGCGGCCTCGTCCCGGCGCGGCAGCTCTCATCGAATAACCTTCAAAGCGTCCGGATTCACCAGGTTCGTCGGCTCGTTGCGGATGAAGTTGATGACGTTCTCGAAGGCTGCGCCGAAGTACATCTCGTAGCTGTCCTGTTCGACATAGCCGATGTGCGGCGTGCACACGGCGTTCTCCAGGCGCAGCAGCGGGTGGCCTTGCAGGATGGGTTCGGTCTCGAACACATCCACCGCGGCCATGCCCGGACGGCCCTTGTTCAGCGCCGAGACCAACGCGTTCTCTTCGACCAGTTCGGCGCGCGAGGTGTTGACGAACAGCCCGGTGGGCTTCATGCGCGACAGGTCGTCGAGCTTGACCAGGCCGCGCGTTTCGTCGTTCAGGCGCAGGTGCAGCGAGACCACGTCGCAGGTCTCGAAGAAGGCGTCACGTGATCCGGCGGCCTCGTAACCATCGGCCGCGGCTTTCAGGCGTGAGGCTTCGCTGCCCCACACCAGCACCTGCATGCCGAAGGCCCGGCCATAACCGGCCACCAGCTGGCCGATCTTGCCGTAGCCCCAGATGCCCAGCGTCTTGCCCTTGAGCACCATGCCGATGCCGAAGTTCGGCGGCATCGACGCCGACTTCAGGCCGGATTGCTGCCACGCGCCGTGCTTCAGCGTGCCGATGTACTGCGGCAGCCGGCGCATGGCCGACATGATCAGCGCCCAGGTCAGCTCGGCCGGCGCGATCGGCGAGCCCACGCCTTCGGACACCGCGATGCCCATGCGCGTGCAGGTGGCCACGTCGATGTGCGGCCCGATGCGGCCGGTCTGCGAGATCAGCTTGAGCTTCGGCAGCTTCTCGAGCAGTGCGCGCGGGAAGTGCGTGCGTTCGCGGATCAGCACCAGGATGTCGGCATCCCGCAGCCGCACCGACAACTGGCCGATGCCCTTGACGGTGTTGGTGAAGACCTTGGCGTTCAAGGATTCCAGGCGCGCGGCGCAGCGCAGCTTGCGCACGGCATCCTGATAGTCGTCGAGGATGATGATGTTCATGGCGAAGGGAGCTTCGGACGATTGTGCCGCGTCCTGCAAGGACTCAGGCCCGGCGCTAGCATCGCGGCCCTGCCCATCGCAACCTCTGGAGACAAACATGACCCTCTCGATGCACTCGGCCAGCGTGCCGGTGTTCGTGCGCCAGCTCGGCGCGATCCTGAACTGGCTGGACAAGGCCGAGGCCCATGCCACGGCAAAAAAGTTCGAGACCTCGGTGTTGCTGCAGGCGCGGCTGGCGCCGGACATGCTGCCCTTCATCGCACAGATCCGCATCGCGAGTGACGCGGCCAAGGGCTGCGTGGCGCGGCTGGCCGGCGTCGAGCCGCCGAAGTTCGAGGACAACGAAACCAGTTTCGAAGAATTGCGCCAACGTGTGCGCAAGACCATCGACTACGTGAATTCAGTGCCGGCCGATGCGATCGACGGCAGCGAAGGCCGCGAGATCGTGCTGCCGATGCGCAACCGCGACCCGCTGAGCTTCAACGGCGAGTTCTTCCTGAAGCACTGGGCGCTGCCCAACTTCATGTTCCACGTGACGATGACCTATGCACTGCTGCGCCACAACGGCGTGGACATCGGCAAGCGCGACTTCCTCAACGTCGCGTGACATGGCTGCCCCGGCCGCCTGGCGGCCGGGCTTTCATGTCACGTCAGTGGCATGAAGGGCGTGAGCTCGCCGCTGTCGGGGAACACGCTGTCCAGCGCGCGGTGCAGGTCCAGCCGCAGGTGGTAGGTGTTCTCGTCCTGGCCACGCAAGGCGGCGAAGACGGCGCCGCGCAGCAGCCACAGGTCGACAGGCTCCTGCGTCTGGCGCACCTGGTGGCGCAGCCAGTGACCGCGCGGGCCTGCGACATCGGCCACCGCGTCGATGAAGCGCTGCTTGATCTCGACGAAGCTGCGCCGTGCGGCGATGCGCGCCAGGCGCTCCTGCGGCATGCCGGCATCGCTCAGCCAGTCATCCTGCGACGCAGGCTGCATCGAAGGCGGCGCACCGCGCTGCGGCGCGCTGAGAAAGTGGCGGGGCGGCGGTGCGAGCATGGTGGACGGCTCAGGCGTCCAGCGGGAAGCGGCTGATGCGCGGTGCGCGCATCGGGAAATGACGGTTCAGCTGCGCCATGCGGCGTTCGGCTTCGACCTGGTTGAACTCGACCGCCAGCAGGCCATACAGCACCGAGCGCAGATGCCACAGCTCACGCAGCGAGCGGGCGCGCTCGATGCGTTCTCCCAGCTGCGAGGCCTCGGGCGAGCGCAGTTCGTCCAGGCTGAAGCGGAATTCGTTCTTCACCAGTGCCAGGCGGTTCACCGGGCGCTGAGCGGCCGGCGTCCATGGCGAGCGGTCCAGCCAGCGCCTGGCGCGGCCCCAGAAGCTCAGCGACGAGGGCCACAGCGCCGGCGGGCACACTTCCACGCGCGTCATCAGGCTGCTGGGCACGCCGCTGTCGCGGTGCAGCGCCCGGCGGGAAGACATCCAATGCGGCAGAAGTTGGTGCAGCGTGCTCATGGGTCTCATATCGACAGCCAGGCTTCACGGCTGTAGCCAATTGTTTGTTACAGCGATGCGTCCGATGGCTTGATCAAGCCCGGGTTTTGCCGCCAGTTCAGGCTTCAGCAGCCCTGCTACGCTGCGCGGCCACGGAGCGAGGAGACGAACATGCGGTGGATCAAACGGGTGTTGCAGCTGCTGGCGCTGCTGGGCGTGGTGGCCCTGGTGGCAGCCTGGATCTACAGCCGGCGGGTGCTGCCGCAAATCGACGGCACGCTGGCGCTGCCGGGGCTGCAAGCCGAATTGCGCATCGAGCGTGACGACAACGGCATCCCGACCATCCAGGCCGGCAACCAGCACGACCTGATGTTCGGCCTGGGCGTGGCCCATGCCCAGGACCGCCTGTGGCAACTGGAGACGCACCGCCGCATCGGCGCCGGGCAGATCGCCGAGGCCTTCGGCCCGGCCGCGCTGGACAGCGACAAGTTCCTGCGCACGCTGGGCGTGCGCCGCGCCGCCGAGGCGCAATGGGCGCAGACGACAGGTGAAGCGCGTGAGGCGCTGCAGGCCTACTCCGACGGCATCAACGCCGTGCTCCAGCAGGGCCTGAAGGCGCGGCCGCCGGAGTTCGTGATCCTCGGCTTGCAGCCCCAGCAGTGGACGCCGGTGGACAGCCTGGCCTGGTCGATCATGATGGCCTGGGACCTGGGCGGCAACTGGGGCACCGAGTTGCTGCGCTTGCGCCTGGCCCTGAAGATGGACAAGTCGCAAATCGACCAGCTGCTGCCGCCGTACCCCGGTGAAATGCCGCTGCCGGCGCAGGACTACGCCGCGCTCTACCGCGGCCTGAAGCTCGATGCCCATGTCGCCACCAGTGACACCGCGCTGAACCGCCTGCTGGCGGCGGCGCCGGAATCCGGCATCGAAGGCGTGGGCTCGAACAACTGGGTGCTGGCCGGCTCCCGCAGCAGCACCGGCAAGCCCTTGCTCGCGAACGACCCGCACCTGAAGCTCTCAGCCCCGGCGCTGTGGTACTTCGCGCGGCTTGAAGCCCCGGGCTTCAAGGCCGCCGGCGCCACCTTGCCCGGCGTGCCTGGCGTCGTGCTGGGGCAGAACGAACACCTGGCCTGGGGTTTCACGAACACCGGCCCGGATGTGCAGGACCTGTACCTGGAACGCATCAAACCCGATGACGCGGCGATGTACCAGACGCCCGAGGGCTGGTCGCGCTTCGAGACGCGGCAGGAGACCATCCGCGTGCGCGGCCAGCCCGATGTCACGATCACGGTGCGCCAGTCGCGCCATGGCCCGGTGATCTCCGATGCCGGCCTGGCCGACGATGTGCTGGGCGCCAAGGGCAAGCCGGGTTATGTGCTGGCGATGCGCTGGACCGCGCTGGATGCCGAGACCGACCAGATTGCCGCGGGTTTCCGCATGAGCCGCGCCAAGACGGTGGCCGAGTTCATCGAGGCCAGCCGCGGCTGGATCGCGCCGATGCAGAACATGGTGGTGGCCGACGACCAGGGCCACATCGGCCTGGTGGCGCCAGGCCGTGTGCCCTTGCGTGCGCCGGACAACGACCTGCACGGCCTGGCGCCGGCCCCCGGCTGGGAGGCCCGCTACGACTGGACCGGCTGGCTGCCTTGGGAGGCCTTGCCGAAATGGATCGATCCGGACAAGGGTTACCTGGCCAGCGCGAACCAGCGCATCGTGCCCGCGGACTATCCACACTTCATCAGCAGCACCTGGGCCCTGCCGTACCGCCAGCAACGCATCGAACAGCTGCTGGATGCCAAGCCCAAGCACAGCCCCACCGACCTGCGGGCGATGCAGGCCGACGTGACCTCGCTGGCGGTGCCGGGCGGCCTGAAGTGGCTGCGCAAGGCACGTTCGACGCATGCCTTGGCCGCCGCCGCGCAGAAACAGCTGGCAGGCTTCGAGGGCCGCATGGCCGACAACGCTGCCGCGCCGCTGATCTACTGGGCCTGGCAGCGGCAGATGAGCCAGGTCATCCTCGGCGACGACCTGGCGGCGCTGAACGATCGGGCGATCGGTGGTCGCAGCTTCTTCGATGCGATCGAAGGCGTGCTGGCCCGCGACGATGCCGCCTGGTGCGACGACCGCCGCACGCCGGCCGCGGAAACCTGCGCGCAGCAGGTGGACGCGGCCTTCACCGCCGCGCTCGATGAGCTGCAGGCGCTGCAAGGCCCCGACCCGGCCGCCTGGCGCTGGGGCCGGGCGCACCAGGCGCGTGCCGAGCACCGGCCGTTCTCCAACGTCAAGGCCTTGGCGCGCTTCTTCGAGCTGCGCGCGCCGGTGGGCGGCGACACCTACACGATCAACGTGTCACGGGTGAACCTCAAGGCCGACAGCCGCACCGGCGAGTTCTACCTCGATGAACACGGGCCCAGCCTGCGCGCGGTGTACGACCTGGGCGACAGCCGGAACTCGGGCTTCATGCACAGCAGCGGGCAGAGCGGCATTCCGTGGTCGCCGCTGTACCGCAACTTCCTGCCGCGCTGGGCGGCGGTGGAGTACGTGCCGGTGTGGCCGCAGGGCGCACCGGATGCGGTGCTGATCGTGACGCCGGCGGCGAAGTGACTCAGACGGTCGTGCTCAACAAAGCTGCTGCATGGCGCCTGCCGGCTCACACCTGACCGTAGAGGACTTTGCGCTGCGCGGTGTAGGCCCACCACGGCGCGGGTGCGGCGCCACGCATGAAGTCGGTGGCGGCCATGAAGGTGTCCAGCACGCAGGGGTCTTGGCGCTTGCCGCTGTGCGCGCACAAGGCCTGGTACAACACGAAGGCGTCGCGGTGCGCCAGCTCGCGGGGGTGCTGGATGCCCAGTGCGCGCAGGTCGGCGGCCATCGCCGGGCCGATGTTGGGCAACTGTTCCAGCTGTTCACAATCGGCCGCCGATGCGGCCTTGGGTGACTTGACGGCGGTCTTCATCGTGCGGGCGCTACATCTGCATGGTGTTGCGGATCAGCCCGACCGCGATGCCTTCGAGTTCAAAGTCGACATCGCCAAAGGGCACCACGATGGTCTGGTAGTCCGGGTTCTCGGGAATCAGTTCGATGCTGTTGCGCGTGCGGCGCAGGCGTTTGACGGTGACATCGTCGCCCAGCCGCGCAACGACGATCTGGCCGTTCTTGGCCTCGCGGGTTTTCTGCACCGCCAGCAGGTCGCCATCGAGGATGCCGGCGTCGCGCATGCTCATGCCGCGCACCTTCAGCAGGTAATCGGGCCGGCGCGGGAACATGCTGGCTTCCATCAGGTAGGTCTGGTCGATGTGCTCCTGCGCCAGGATCGGGCTGCCGGCGGCCACGCGGCCGACCAGCGGCAAGCTCAGCTGGGCCAGGCTCGGCAGCGGCAGCGAGAATTGTTTGCCGCGGGCCTCGTTGAGGGCACGCAAGGTATCCGAGCGCAGACGAATGCCCCGTGACGTGCCACCCACCAGTTCGATCACTCCCTTGCGGGCCAAGGCCTGCAGATGCTCTTCGGCCGCGTTGGCGGAGCGGAAGCCCAGCTCGGCGGCAATCTCGGCGCGGGTGGGCGGCGCGCCGCTGCGTTCGATCGCGCTTTGCACCAGATCCAGAATCTGCTGCTGGCGGGCGGTGAGCTTCGGGCTTTCTTCCATGAGCGTGTCCCTCCGGGGGCTGTCGATCCGGTGCGGCGCAAGGTCGAACCTGCGTTTGCATCCAGTATCTGTATTTTTATCCAGATGAGGGCTAAATGCCAAGCACTGTTGTGATCCTGGGCACCGGCGGCACGATTGCGGGTACCGCCAGCAATCCGGCGGACAACGTCGGCTACACGGCTGCGCAGCGCAGCGTGGCCGATCTGCTGGCCGCCGTGCCGGCGCTGCGGGGGCAGGCCATCGAGGCCGAGCAAGTGGCCCAGCTCGACAGCAAGGACATGGACCACGCCACCTGGCAGCAGCTGGCGCAGCGCGCGGCGTTCCACCTGGCGCGGGCGGAGGTCTGCGGCGTGGTGGTGACCCATGGCACCGACACGATGGAGGAGACCGCGTGGTTCCTGCAGCGCGTGCTGGCGCCGGCCAAGCCGCTGGTGCTGACCGGCGCGATGCGCCCGGCCACCGCGCTGCAGACCGACGGGCCGCAGAACCTGCTGGACGCCGTGACGGTGGCGCGCGAGGCCGGGGCCTGCGGCGTGGTGGTGGTCTTTGCCGGCCAGGTGCATGCGGCGCAGGACGTGCGCAAGGTGCACAGCTACCGGCTGGACGCGTTCTCGTCAGGCGATGCCGGGCCGATCGCGCGGGTCGAAGAGGGCCGCCTGCGGCGCCACCGCACCTGGCCGGTGGGCACGCCGCTGGGGCTGGCGCGCATCGCCTTCGAGCCGGCGTCGTGGCCGCGGGTCGAGATCGTTAGCAGCCATGCCGGCGCTGGTGGGGCGATGGTCGATGCGCTGGTGGCGGGCGGTGCACACGGCCTGGTGGTCGCGGCCACCGGCAATGGCAGTTTGCACAACGCGCTGGAGCCGGCACTGCGGCGCGCCGCGACGGCGGGTGTGCCGGTGCTGCGCTGCACGCGCTGTGCAGGCGGCGCGCTGGTCGGTGTCAGCGACGCGATGCTGCCCGCTGCGGCAACGCTGTCGCCGTGGCAGGCCCGCATCGAGCTGATGCTGAGCCTGCTCGCCGGCGGTGGCTAGAGCGCTTGGGGGTATCAGACCACCGTGAGCGTCACGTCGATGTTGCCGCGCGTGGCGTTTGAGTACGGGCAGACCTTGTGCGCGGCGGCGACCAGCGCTTCGGCGGCTGCGCGCTCGAAGCCGGGCAGCGTGATGCGCATCGCGACCTGGATGCCGAAGCCGCCGGGGATCGGGCCGATGCCGACTTCCGAGGTGATCGACACATCGTCCGGGACCTTGATCTTCTGGCCGGCGCCCACGGCCTTCATCGCGCCGATGAAGCAGGCCGAATAGCCGGCCGCGAACAGCTGCTCGGGGTTGGTGCCGTCGCCGCCGGCGCCGCCCAGTTCACGCGGCGTCGACAGGTTGACGCTGAGCTTGCCGTCGGAGGCAGCGGCGGTGCCGGTGCGGCCGCCGGTGGCGGTGGCGGTGGCGGTGTAGAGGACTTTGTCGAGGGCCATGGTGTTCTACCTTTCGGGTTGGGGAACGGGTGGGTCGGGTGGAAGAAGCGCGGTGCCGTCAGGCGGCCCGCGCAGAGAAATCGGAGAGCGAGGCGCGCAAGGTGTGCAGTTGCCTGGCCAGCGCGCCGACCTGGGCCAGGTCGCAGGCCGTGGCGCAGGCAATGGTTTGCGGCACCGCGACAGCCTTGGCCTTGAGGCGGCGGCCGGCGGTGGTGAGTTGCAGCAAGACGCGGCGTTCATCGGTGGCATCGCGCAGGCGCTGCACCAGGCCCAGGGCCTGCAGGCGCTTGAGCAGCGGCGTCAAGGTGCCGGAATCCAGCGTCAGGCGTTCGCCGAGCTGCGAGACGCTGATGCCGTCGCCTTCCCACAGCACCAGCATCACCAGGTACTGCGGGTAGGTCAGCCCCAGCGGTTCAAGCAGCGGCTTGTAGGTCTTGGTCATCGCCAGCGACGCGGCGTACAGCGCGAAGCACAGCTGGTGATCGAGCGCCAGCCATTGCTCGGCCGGGCCGGGCAATGGGGTGGTGGTGTTTCGCGTGACCATGGCCGTTAATGTAGCGAGCAATTGAATTGCACACAATCTAAATGGTTTTTCAAAGTGTTCACGCAGCCGCTGGTGGTGCTGGCGGACCGTACAGCGAAGCCATCGCGCGGGCAGTGGCCGCCAATTGCTCGCGCAGCGCGGGCGGCGCCAGCACCTGGCCTTCGGCACCCAGGCGCAGCATTTCGCGCGCCGCATGGGCGATCGATTCGATCGGCACGGTCACCGCCACCCAGCCGGGTTCGTCCAGCGGCTCGGCGCTGTTCAGCGCGGCCTCGGCGACGCGCGGGTTGAAGGCCATCAGGCGCTGCAGGCCGAGTTCGGTCACGCGCAGCCGCGCCTCGTCGCGGTAGACACCGGCCTCGAAACGCTGGGCGGCCTGCGCCCACCAGGCGGCCAGGTCGAAGTTGGCTGGCCGCTGGAAGGTCTCGGGCAGCAGTTCCAGCGCCTGGATTGCCGCGAGCCGGTAGACGCGCGCTTCACTTGTCTTCTCGCCCGCTGCGTTGCCGGCCTTGTTACCAGTCTTCATCGCGGCCATGTACCAGGTGCCCGCCTTCAGAACCAGCCCCAGCGGCTCGACCACCCGATCGCTGACCCCCTGCCAGCTTTCGTAGCGCAAGGCCAGCCGCTGCGTCAGCCAGACCGCTTCGGCGACAGCCTTCAACTGCGGCGGCGGCGCGGCGCTGCGGAACCAGTCGATCGCATCGAGGTGAAAGCGCGACGCCACCTGCTGCGCATCGGCATGCCAATCGGCCGGCAGCGCGGCCAGAAGCTTCAGCTGCGCGGTGGCCATGGCTTCGCCCAGGCCCAGTTCGGCGGCCGGGCCGGGCAGGCCGGCGAGGAAGATCGCGCGGGCCTCGGGCACCGTCAGGCCGGTGAGTTGCGTGCGCCAGCCTTCGCGCAGCTGGAAGCCGCCGCTGCGCCCCTGTTCGCCCCACACCGGCACGCCGGCGGCGCTGAGCTGGTCGATGTCCCGGTACACCGTGCGCACCGAGACTTCCAGCGCACGGGCCAGGGCCGGCGCGCTCAGCCGGCCGCGGGTCTGCAGCAGCATCAGCATCGACAACAGGCGGCTGGCACGCATGCTTCACAGTGTCGCCGCAAAGGCTGACATACCGTGGCAGCTTATCGGCAGCAGCATGGCGGCTCGTTGATTCAAGGAGCCATGACCATGTCCCCCTCCACAGCCTTGCCGGCGGTGATTGAGCTGCGCCAGTACGCCTTGCATCCCGGCCAGCGCGATGCGCTGATCAACTTGTTCGAAAGGGAGTTCATCGCGCCGCAGCAGGCCTGCGGCATGCAGCTGCTCGGCCAGTTCCATGACCTGGCCGACGCCGACCGCTTTGTCTGGTTGCGCGGTTTTGCCGACATGCCGGCGCGCGCCCAGGCGTTGGCCGATTTTTACGGCGGCCCGGTGTGGCAGGCGCATCGCAACGAGGCCAATGCGACGATGATCGATTCGGACAACGTGCTGTTGCTGCGGCCCTGCGTGGGGCTGCCGCAGCCCGCAGCGGTGGCGCCGGGTGGCAGCGCGGTGTTCGCCACGCTCTGCCCGCTGCGCACCTTGGCCGACGACGCCTTGCGGCGCTGCGTCGCCGAACAGCTGCTGCCGCGCCTGCAGCAGCCCGGCGTGCGGCTGTTGGCCGTGCTGGAGACCGAGCCGGCGGCCAACACCTTCCCGCGCCTGCCGGTGCGCGAAGGCGAGCCGATGCTGGCGTGGCTGATGTCCGTCGACGACGGCGTGGTGCCGCCGCTGGTCGACACCGGCGCACTGCTGGACCGCTGGCTGCGCGATCTCCCGCAAACGCTGAGCTTGCGCGCGACACCGCATTCGGCCTGGCGCTGACTTGGCGCTGTCCCCTTCACCCCTTGTTCAGGAGTTCACGATGAACCACACCCTGCCGGATCGCATGGGCGACGTGCACGACTTCGATTTCCTCAGCGGCCGCTGGACGGTGCACAACCGCCGCCTGATGACGCGGCTGATCGGCGCCAACGACTGGACCGACTTCCCAGCCTCGATGGGCTGCGAACCCCGCTTCGGCGGCGCCGCCAACATCGACCAGATCGACTTCCCGACACTTGGTTTCTCGGGCCTGACCTTGCGGCTGTTCGATCCGGCGCGGCGCCGCTGGGCTATCTACTGGGTCAACAGCCGCGACGGGCTGATGACGCCACCGGTACACGGCGGCTTCGAGGGTGACCGTGGCGAGTTCTACGGCATCGATGAAGACGGCGGCCGCGAGGTCGACGTGCGTTTCGTCTGGACCCGTCTGGACAAGGACCGGGCGCAGTGGGAGCAGTCATTCCGTCTGAAGGACGCGGCCGAGGACGAGTGGGAGACGAACTGGGTGATGCAGCTCAATCGGCTGCGTTGATCGCCTCGATCTCGGTCTGCAGTTCCAGCCAGCGCTCTTCGAGCATCGCGGTCTCGGCTGCAATGTGGTTCAGCCGCCGGCCGGCTTCGGCGATCTCGGCACCGGGCAGCGCGCCGGTGGCCAGCGTCGCTTCGATGCTCGTGCGCTCGGCCGCCAGCTTGGCCAGCCGGCCGTCGATCTGCTGGATCTCCTGGCGCATCGGCCGGGTTTTGATGGCCACTTGCGTGCGGGCTTGCGCGGCCTGCTTGCGATCGTCGCGGGGCTTGCCGGCGGGCGCTGGCGCAGGGGCCGGCGAACGCGCGGCGACACGGCCCGTGCCGGCTGGTGCCGGTGCCGGGCTGACGGCGGGGCTTTCGCTGGCCAGCACCTGGCCGGGCAGGGCGGGCGGTGGCAGGCCACGCGCCGCGGCGCGCGACACTTCCAGCAGCCAGCGCTGGTAGTCGTCCAGGTCGCCATCGAAGGGCTTCACGCCGCCGGAGGTGACCAGCCAGAACTCGTCGCAGACCTCGCGCAGCAGCGCGCGGTCGTGGCTGACCAGCATCACCGTGCCCTCGAACTCGTTCAGCGCGATCGACAGCGCCTCGCGGGTGTTCAGGTCCAGGTGGTTGGTCGGCTCGTCCAACAGCAGCAGGTTGGGGCGCTGCCAGACCAGCGTGGCCATCACCAGCCGCGCACGTTCGCCGCCCGACAGCGTGCCGACCTTCTGGTGCACCATGTCGCCGGTGAAGCGGAACTGGCCGAGGAAGTCGCGCAACGATTGTTCACGTGCCTCCTGGGCGTTAGGCGTGCCGACTTCGCGCGCCAGCCGCACCATGCGCTGCAGCGGCGTGTCGTCTTCGCTGAGCAGGTCCAGCTCCTGCTGCGCGAAGTAGCCAATGGCCAGGCCCTTGCCTTCGGTCAGCGTGCCGCCCAGCGGCTGCAGTGCATGCGCGATGGTCTTCACCAAGGTCGACTTGCCCTGGCCGTTGGCGCCGAGGATGCCGATGCGCTGGCCGGCCAGCACGGTGCGGTCGATGTTGCGCACGATGACGGTCTCCCCGTATCCGCAGACCAGATCGCGCATCGCCAGCATCGGGTTCGGCAGGCTCTGCGGTTCGCGGAACTGGAAGTCGAAGTCGCTGGCGGTCAGCACAGGCGCCAGCTTTTCCATGCGTGCCAGCGCCTTCACGCGGCTCTGCGCCTGCTTGGCCTTGCTGGCCTTGGCCTTGAAGCGGTCGATGAAGCGCTGCAGCTGGGCGATCCGGTCCTGCTGGCGCGAGAACGAGGCCTGTTGCTGGCTCATCCGCTCGGCGCGCATTTCCTCGAAGGTGGTGTAGTTGCCGCCGTAGCGGATCAGGCCGGCGTCTTCCAGGTGCAGCGTGACGTTGGTGATCGCGTCGAGGAACTCGCGGTCATGGCTGATGATGATCAGCAGGCCGTTGTAGCGTTTCAACCAGCCTTCCAGCCAGACCAGCGCGTCCAGGTCCAAGTGGTTGGTCGGCTCGTCCAGCAGCATCAGGTCGGCCGGGCACATCAGCGCGCGGGCCAGCTGCAGACGCATGCGCCAGCCACCGGAAAAGCTGTTCACCGGCGCATCGAGCTGCTCGCTGCGAAAGCCCAGGCCCAGCAGCAGCGATTGCGCGCGTGAACGGGCATCGAAGGCGCCCGCTTGCTCCAGGTGCATGTGGGCGTCGGCAATCGCGTGGCCGTCTTCGCTGGCCTCGGCTGCGGCCAGCACCGCCTTGGCTTCGGCCAAGGGCAGGTCGCCATCGAGCACGAACTCGGTCGCCGCTTCGTCGGTCTCCGGCATCGACTGCACGACCTCGCCGATGCGCCAGCGCGGCGGCATTTCCACATCGCCGGCATCGGCCTGCAGGCGCTTGGCGAGCAGCGAGAACAGCGAGGACTTGCCGGCGCCGTTGCGCCCGACCAGGCCGACCTTTTCGCCCGGGTTCAGCGTGACGCTGGCGTTTTGCAGCACGACCTTGACGCCGCGGCGCAGCGTCAGGCTCTTCAACAGGATCATGGCTTCCTAGGAATGCAGTGAGTCTTCAGCGGCCGAGCGCCTCACGGGGCAGCAGCAGCACGTGATCGTCGCCGGCGCTGGTGGGCAACCAGGCCGGTGACAGGGTCGGGAAAGCCCGTTCGAAATGTTCGCGCTCGTGGCCGATCTCGAGCACCAGCATGGCCTGTTCGGTCATCGCGGCCGGGGCATCGCGCAGCAGCGTGCGGATGAAGTCCATGCCATCGCTGCCGCCGGCCA
>NZ_DATILJ010000148.1:0-17327 GCF_035476535.1 Aquabacterium sp. | reverse complement strand
CCGGCCGCCAGGCGCGCGTCCCACACATAGCAGACGCTGGCCGCGGGCAGCACCTCGCCGCTGCGCAGGCGCGCCACGCGCAGCACCTGGCGTTCCATGAAGGGCACGGCCTGCAGCGGCAGGTCGTACATCGCGCACACCTTCACGGGGCTGTCGTCGCCGCCGCGGCGCGTCAGGTCGGCCTGCGGGTTCGGTTCGTCGACGCGCCAGCGCCAGCTCAGGCGGTGGGGTGCGCCGGCCTCTTCATGCAGCGGGTGCACCAGGTTGCCGTAGGAGGCTTCGGCCTCGACCTTCAGCACCCGCAGGCCATCGAGCGTGACCGTGGTGAAGCGTGTCCACGGTTTGCTCTGTTGCGGCAGGCCCACCATGTGCCACGGGGCCGGCGCCGTATCACCCGGGCCGACCAGCGGTGCCAGCATCAGCGGCGGCGCGACGATAGCGCCCAAAAGAAGCGGCAGGGCCAGCAGCAGAAACAGGGGTCTCACGGGCGACAGGCTTGGCGCGGCGACGCTGCCGCCGGGCCATTGTGCTGCGCCTTGACGCGGGCTTTGTTGCGCGGATGTTTCGTCAGGTGCCGAGGGGCAGGCCTAGCGCACCGCCTGCGGCCACCAGCGCCGCACCAGCCAACGGTCTGCTGCCCAGCGGCCCGGGCCCCACAGCAGCAGGCCGATCAGCAGGCTGCCCCAGAACACATGCTGCTGCAACGCGGCGTCGGTGATGTCGGGCAGGCTGATCACGGCCACCGCATTGACGAAGAACAGGCCCAGCGCCGCGAAGCGCGTGCCCAGGCCCAGCACCAGGAACACCGGCAGCGCCAGCTCGCCGGCGGTGCCCATCACGGCGGCCACCTCGGGCGGCAGCAAGGGCACGTGGTATTCGTTCAGGAACAGCGCGACCGTGATGTCCCAGTCATGCAGCTTGGTCAGCCCGGACAGGAAAAACACCTTGGCCACGTACCAGCGGGCCGCCAGCAGCGCCAGCGGCTGCAAGGCTTCGAGCAGGCCGGTCAGGCGGGCCGCGGGTGCGGCCAGCGCGCGCAGGGATGCAGGCGTCATCGTTCATCTCCAACGGAGTGGTCAAGGCATGGCAGCACGGCCGCCAGCCAACCCTGCTGCAGCGCCTGCAGCAGCCAGGGTTCAAAAACAAAGTCCGCGCCGGCCCCATCGAGCGCCGCCGCCAGCGGCCGGGCGTCGAGCAGCGCACGCATGAAGCGCGCCTCGGCTTCGGCGAGGGCACTGACGCGGGGCCGCCAGCCCTCACGCCAGACCAGCGCGTGTTCTGCGCGCTGCTCGGCAAAGGCCTCGCGCACCGGCGCAAAGCGCTCCGGCCCGCCGCTGCGGTGGGCCAGCCAGATCGTGGCCACCGGCCAGCGCGAGCTCAGCAGCACCAGGCCCGGCCGCAGCACCATGGCCAGGGCGGCTGGATCCTCGCTGCCCAGCAGCGCCAGGCCTTCGGGCGGCGGGTGCGCGTCGGCCGCAGCCTCGGTGCGGTGCACGGCCCAATCCAGCCGCGCGCAATCGGCCAGGCAGGCCTCGTCGGCCAGTTGCTCATCCGCGGCGATGAACTCGGCCAGGCCGTCGCCATAGGCCGCCATGTCGCCGCAGGTGGGCGGGTGGCGGCGCCAGTAGGCGCGGGCCAGCGCGGCAAAGCTGTCGTCGCCGATCAGTTCGGCCACGGTCGGGAAACTCGCGGCCAGCGCACGGGCGGCCAGCGCTTCGCCATTGCTGCGGTAGGCCGACAAGCCGCGTGCCGCACGCGGCGGTGCATCGCGCAGCCAGCCGCCGAGGGCGGTGTCGGGGACGTCGCGCCACAGCACGCGCAGCAGCAGTTGCTGGCGCTGGGCTTCGGTGTCGCTGCTCATGGTGTTGTGTCCGCCACGGCGTGCCTGCCGATCACCTGCTGCGCCCGCGACGCTTCATCAAGCAGCACGTCAAGCGCCGGCACATCGGTGTCCCATTCGATCAGCGTCGGCAGCGGGCCGAAGCGGCGCACGGCATGCGCATAGGCTTGCCACACGGGCGCATGCACGCGGCTGCCGTGGTCGTCGATCACGATGTCGCCCAGATCCGCGTAACCGGCCAGGTGGATCTCGCCGACGGTGGCTGGATCGATCGCGTCGATGAAGGCCTGGGTCGTGGCCACCGGCGGCAGCCCGGCGTTCAGCGCATTGACGACCAGGTTGTTGACGTCCAGCAGCAGGCCACAGCCGGTGCGCCGCGCCAGCGCAGTGAAGAATTCAGCCTCGCTCAAGGCGTCGTCCGACCAGCGCAGGTAGGCCGAGAGGTTCTCGACCAGGATCGGCCGCCGCAGCCGGTCTTGCACCTGCTGCACATTGGCAGCCATGATGTTCAGCGCCGATGGTGTGAAGGCCACCGGCAGCAGATCATTGCCATGCACCGGCGCCTGGCCCGGCGCCAGCGGCGCGCGGGCAAAGCTGGCATGGTCGCTGACACGCACGGGATCGATGCGCTCGACCAGCTGCGCCAGCCGCTCCAGATGCCCGCTATCCAGCCCGGCGGCCGAGCCCAGCGACAACCCCACGCCATGCAGGCTGACCGGGTAGGCCGCGCGCCCTTCGTGCAGCACCGCCAGCGCGGCGCCGCCTTCGGCAAAGAAGTTCTCCGAGTGCACCTCGATGAAGGCCAGCGCGGGTCGGCGCTCCAGCAGCTCGGCATAGTGCGGCTGTCGCCAGCCGATACCCGTGTGGCCTGGGTCGGTGTGCATCGTCACGGCGGGTCGCGTGGCTGGTGTGCCGGGTTTACTTCTTTGCCTTGGCCTTGGCTTCTTCTTCGGTCATGCCCTTCATGTTCACGCAGCTGCCCTTGGCGACGTACTTCCATTCGTCGGCGCCCATGTCGGCCTTGGACTGGCCGGCGCAGGAATGCGAGCCCGAGAGATTGGCGCAATCGTTCTGGCCGGCCTTGGCGATGCCGTAGCACTTTTCTTTTTCCTTGGCCTGGGCCGAGGCTTGGCCGACGAGGCCCAGCGCCAGGGCCGAAGCGAGCGCGGAAGAGAGGATGAGGCGTTGGTTCATGACGTGACTCCTGAGAATCGGGTTGAGTGGAAGGATCGCCTGGCTGCAGGGTCCCGGATGCTGGGCGGCCCTGCCGGCGACGACCGTCTGTCGGTCGTCCCGCAGGATTCCTTACACTGCGCTTCGATTCAATCCCCGGTAACCCAGCGTGCAGGATTTCGATCGTCAGGTAGAACGTCTGCGCCCCCAGTTGCTGCGCTTTGCCCGCACGCAGCTGCGCAACGATGCCTGGGCCGAGGACGCGGTGTCCGAAACCGTGCTCGCCGCGCTGGAAAAACCCCAGGCCTTTGCCGGGCAATCCCAGCTGAAGACCTGGCTGGTGGGTGTGCTCAAGCACAAGGTGGTGGACCAGTTGCGGCGCCACACCCGCGAGGCAAGCATTCTCAGCAGCGAAGACGGCGACAATTTCGACGATGCGCTGTTCGACGAGAGCGGCCACTGGCGTGAGACCCAGGCCGACTGGGGCAACCCGGAGCAGAGCTGCGGCCAGCGCCAGTTCATCGAAGTGATGGACCTCTGCATCGAGCAGTTGCCGGCGATGCAGGGCCGTGTGTTCATGATGCGTGAGTGGCTGGAACTGGAGACCGACGAAATCTGTAAGGAACTGCAGATCACGTCGACCAACCTGTGGGTGCTGCTGCACCGCGCCCGCTTGCGATTGCGAGAGTGTCTGCAGCAACGCTGGTTCGACGGTCATGCCCACGCCAACTGATCCGATGAAACTCCGCCGGTCCTGCAAAGAGGTGACACGCCTGGTGCTGCAGGCCGAAGACCGCCCGCTGACGCTGGTGGAACGTGCCGCGCTGCAGTTCCACTGGATGGCGTGCACGAACTGCGCCCGCTTCAAGGGTCAGGCCGAGCTGATGCGCGCGGCCGTGGACCGCTGGCGCCAATACCGCGACGCGGAGTAGGCGGCCTGCCGGCGCGTCAGCTCACGCCTGCGAACGCCGTCTTGCGCGCCAGGCCAGCGCCCCCAGACCCGCAGCCACCAGCGCCAGCGAACCCGGCTCCGGGATCGGCTGGTCGGTCGGCACATCCAGCAAGGGCGTCAAGGTCATCGTGAAGAAGGTGCCGGCCGCACCGGGCTGCAGATCGGCGATGTTGATGATCCAGTCGGCGGCGTCGCCGACACCGGTGTCGCTGCCTGCGCCGAGGTTGCCGATCGAGAACGCATTGTCGTAGTCGTCGGGTGCCGCGCAGCCCGCCACGAAGTCGTCGAAGCAGGGCAGATTCGGGTTGAACAACAGTTTCACGTAGTTCGGCTTGGCGCCGGGCGCCGCGCTGGCATTGGCTGGCGCGCCGTTGAAAGCCTGCACATCGCCGACCTGGCCGAAGTAGGCGCCGTTGGACAGCGTGACTTCGAAGCCGCCCCACGGCTGCGCACTCTCGTTTTCCAGATTGAACTGGAAGCCGACATTGGCCGGCGTGCCCGTGCCCACGGCGAAGGTGAACTGGATCGCGTTCATGCTGGTGAACACCTTGTAGCCGGACAGGCCCGCCGACAGGTCCAGCGGCGGTACCGGTGCGTCCAGGTTGCCGTTGAGGTTGGTGCCTGCCAGCACCAGGGCGGCGTGTGACGGCAGGCTGGTGGCGCAGGTTGCAGCCGCCACAGCCAGCAGTGCCAGCAGGCGTTTGAGTTGAGGCTTCATGTGTTCTCCGAAAGGTCATCCGTGGGGATAGGGCACAAGGGGTGCAAGTGACGGATGGATCCACTCGCATTCGGACCAGTGTGGCCAGCGGCGGTATCAGCTTGGCTACCAGTGGCCGAAGCGAAAGATTCATTGATGTCGAGTGCCCCCGATCGGCGGACGGGCGGGATGACGCGGCGCGGCAGGTCGGCGCTGCGGTCCTGCGCTAGCATCCGCCCACCGATCCGCCCACCCACCGGCCCACCCATCAGCCCGCCAGCGCGATCCCCGCGCGGGCCGACCGCCAGCCCCGCATGACGGAAGACACCAACGCGCTGATCTGGACCACCGAGTGCTGGGGCGAGGCCGAGTCGCTGCTGCCCGAGCTCGACCCGGCGCTGATGAAACTGCTGCTGGAGCGCATTTCCACGCGCGTGGCGGTGGTCGACCTGGACTGGAAATACACCTACGCCAACCACGAGACGCTGCGCTTCATGGGCCTGCCGCCTGAACGCGTGATCGGCCGGCCGATGGCGCAGGTGCTGGACGCCGGGGTCTTTCACACGCTGGAGCCGCTGTTCAAGCGGGTCTTCGCCGGCGAGACCCTGCACCGCCGCGGCTGGGCCGACTACCAGCAGCAAGGCCGGCGCTACCGAGACCAGTGGTTCCTGCCCTATCGCCCTGGCGGCGGGCCGGTCACGGCCGTGGTGATCTGCGGTCTCGATCAGACCGAACAGCGCCTGCGTGAACAGGAACTGGCGCAGCAAGCCGCCCAGCTGCGCGCCAGCGAGGCGCTGAAGGCGGCAATCTTCGACAACGCGCTGGCCGCGCTGGTGTCCACCGATGCCACCGGTTGCATCGTCGAGTTCAACCCGTCGGCCGAGGCCATGTTCGGGCACCGCCGTGCGCAGGTGCTGGGGCTGCCGGTGGCCGAGGTGATGGTGCCGGCGCGCCACCGCGAAGCGCACGAACAAGGCCTGCGGCGCTGGCAGCGCGCCGACGCGGCACCATTGCCGCCGCGCCGCCTGGAGATGCACGCGCTGCGTGCGGACGGCAGCGAGTTTCCGATGGAGATGGTGTTGTGGCGGACGACGACCGACCAGCAGGTGTTCTACACGGCGTCGATCACCGACGTGTCCGAGCGGCACGGCGCGGCGCAGCAGATCGAGCGCCAGCGCGAGGCCCTGCGCCAGAGCGAAAAGCTCAGCGCGATGGGCAATCTGCTGGCCGGCGTGTCGCATGAGCTGAACAACCCGCTGGCCATCGTGATGGGCCGCGCCGCGCTGCTGGAAGAAAAGTGCGCGTCAGACCCGGCGCTGCAGCGCGACGCGCAGCTCATCCGCGAAGCGGCGGAACGCTGTGGCCGCATCGTGCACACCTTCCTGAACATGGCCCGCAGCCGCCCGGCCCGGCGCAGCCTGGTCGACCTGAACCCCGTGGCGCGCGCCACCGCCGAACTGCTGGCCTATGCCTACCGCAGCCATGGCATCGACCTGCAGTTGCAGTTGAGCGAACCGCTGCCGCCGGTCCATGCCGATGCCGACCAGATCGCCCAGGTGGTGCTGAACCTGCTGGTCAACGCGCAGCAGGCGCTGTCGCTCACGGAGGGCCAGCGCACCGTGCGGCTGAGCACGGGGGCCGGCACCGCCAGCGTGTGGCTGCGCGTGGCCGACAACGGGCCGGGCATCGCCGCCGCCGCGCGGGCACGCCTGTTCGAGGCCTTCTTCACGACCAAGGCCGAAGGCATGGGCACCGGCATGGGGCTGTCGGTGTCGCGGGCCCTCGTGCGTGAACATGGCGGCGAACTGCAGCTGGATGATTCGACGACGGGCGCCGGTGCGGTGTTCTGCATGAGCCTGCCGATTGCCCCGCAACGCGAGGCACAGGCGCCCGCCGTCGCGACGCCCGCCAGCGTGGCCGCGGCGCCGGCCCCTGCGTTGGCACGCGTGCTGGTGGTGGACGACGAGGAAGAAGTGGCCTCGCTGATGCGCGAGATGCTCGAACGCGCCGGCTACGAGGTGGCCAGCGCCGAATCCGGCGCCGTGGCGCTGCAGTTGCTGGTGGAAGCGCGTTTCGACGCGGTGGTGTCCGACCTGCACATGCCGGACATGGACGGCACCGCGCTGTGGCGCGCCATCTGCAACGAGCACCCGCGGCTGGGCAGCAAGCTGCTCTTCGTCACCGGCGACACCTTGTCGCCGCATGCACAGGCCTTCTTCAAGGCCTCGGGCTGCGCCGGGCTGGACAAGCCCTTCACCAAGGCCGAGCTGCTGAGCAAGGTGCAAGCCGTGCTGGGCAGCCGCGCCGACGCCAACAATTGATACACCGCGGCGCCGGCCTTGATGCGGCGCCGAAACACGTCGCCACGACATTCGCAGCTCAAGGGCGCGCACCGCGCGCCCGGCGGAGGTCGCATGAAAGGCCTGCTGATGGTGGTCGACGACGAGCGGCAGCTGCGCTCGGTGCTGGCCGAGTACTTTGCCATCCATGGCTACACCGTCGTCACCGCCGCGGACGCCACCGAGGCCCGCGAGGTGTTGACACGGCAGCTGCCCGACCTGGCCATCCTGGACATCAACCTGCCGGGCGAAGACGGCCTGTCGCTGGCACGCTGGCTGCGTCAGACGCAGCCGCGCATGGGGCTGCTGATGCTCACCACCCTCAGCGCCGCGGTCGACCGCACCATCGGCCTGGAGCAAGGCGCCGACGACTACCTGCCCAAGCCCTTCGAGATGCGCGAGTTGCTGGCCCGCGTGCGCGCCGTGATGCGCCGCATGGACACGCCGCCGGCGCCGGCCAGTGCCGCAGCGCGCAGGCTGCGCTTCGGCAGCCGACACCTGCTCGACCTGGACAAGCGCTGCCTGTGCGACGCGCAAGGCCGGCCGGTGCACACCAGCTCTGCCGAGTTCGAGCTGCTGGCCTACCTGGCGCAACACCCGAACCGGCCGCGCAGCCGCGACGACATCCTGGCCCATGTGCGCAGCCGCGGCGAGACGGTGTTCGATCGCTCGATCGACCTGCGCATGATGCGCCTGCGTCGCAAGATCGAAGAGAACGCCAAGAAGCCGCAGGTCATCAAGACGGTGCGCGGCATGGGCTATGTCTTCGTCAGCCCGCCACCGTCGCTGCCGTGAACCCGGACACGCCGGATCTGCGCAGGCTGCTGCAGCAGCGCGAGGAAGAGCTGGCGCAACGCGTGCTGCAACTGGAAACCAGCGAAGCCTTGAAGACCGCCATCGTCGATCACGCGCTGGCGGCCCTGGTCTCCACTGACGCGACGGGCCTGATCGTCGAATTCAACCCGGCCGCCGAGACGATGTTCGGCCATCGCCGCGGCGACGTGCTGGGCCGGGCGGTCGCCGAGGTCATGATCCCCGAGCGTTTCCGGGCGGCGCATGTCGCGGGCATGCGCCGCCTGCAGGCCGGCGCCGCGCCGCGCGTGATGGGCAAGC
Organism: Aquabacterium sp.; assembly: GCF_035476535.1. Taxonomy (GTDB): domain Bacteria; phylum Pseudomonadota; class Gammaproteobacteria; order Burkholderiales; family Burkholderiaceae_C; genus Pseudaquabacterium. Next base: position 9,213 of record NZ_DATILJ010000148.1, on the reverse strand, counting down.
GGCTGGAACTGCAGGCCCTGCATGCCGACGGCAGCGAGTTCCCGATGGAGATGGTGCTGTGGCGCACCGATGCCGGCGGCCAGGTGTTCTACACCGCATCGGTGGCCGACCTGTCGGAGCGCCACCGCGCGGCCGCGCAGATCGAACAGCATCGCGAAGCTTTGCGGCAAAGCGAAAAACTCAGCGCGATGGGTGGGCTGCTGGCCGGCGTGGCGCACGAGCTGAACAACCCGCTGGCCATCGTGATGGGGCGGGCCGGCCTGCTGGAGGAGAAGTGCGCCGAGCTACCGGCGATCACCGCCGACGCGCGCTTCATCTGCGAAGCGGCCGATCGCTGCGGCCGCATCGTGCGCACCTTCCTGGACATGGCGCGGCGCCGCCCGCCGCAGCGCGGGCCGATCGCCATCAACACCCTCGTGCGCACCACCATCGAGATGCTGCAGTACGGGCTGCGCACCCACCGCATCGAGCTGCTGCTGGAGCTGGGCGAGGCCCTGCCCGCGGTGCTTGCCGATGGCGACCAGATCGGCCAGATCATCGTGAACCTGCTGGTCAATGCGCAGCAGGCCCTGGCCGGCAGCAGCGGCGCGCGTCAGGTCCGCGTGCAAACCGGCGTGGAAACGCGGCGAGATGATCGGGAGCAGCGCGTCTGGCTGCGCGTCGCCGACAACGGCCCGGGCATTCCGCCGGCCTTGCGGCCCCGCATCTTCGACGCGTTCTTCACCACCAAACCCGAAGGCACCGGTACCGGACTCGGCCTGTCCTTGTCGCGCTCGCTGGCGCGCAGCCATGGCGGCGAACTCACGCTGGAGGCGGCATCGCCAGGTGCCAGTTTTCGCCTGAGCCTGCCAATCGGCGGCGAGGCAGGCCTTGCCGTCGCGCCCGTGCACCTGGCCCTGTCCAGCGCCGCGGCGCAAGGCCGCGTGCTGGTGATCGATGACGAAACCGCGCTGGCCAACATGATGCGGGACATGCTTGCCGGCGCCGGCCACGACGTGCGCACGGCCGATGGCGCCGCCGCCGCGCTGACGCTGCTGGGCGCCGAGACCTTCGATCTGGTGATCTTCGACCTGCGCATGCCCGACATGGACGGCGCCGAGCTGTGGCGCAGGATTCAGGCCCTGCGGCCCGCGCTGGCCCGGCGCATGCTGATCGCCACCGGCGATACGCTGTCGGCCGACGCACAGGCGTTTCTGCGCAACGCCGAGTGCCCATCGCTGGAAAAGCCGTTCTCGAAGGCCGATCTGCTGGCGGCGGTGGCGCGCTGCCTGCAGCGCTGACCAGGTTCGCTCAGTCGATCGCGCCCGCCCCCTGGCGCAGGTCTGCTTCGCGCCGCAAGGCGATGGTCAGCGCCAGCTGAATCGCCCTCACCTGCTCATCCAGTGCCAGCGTGCGGCTGCCGGGATGGCGCGCCGCCTGTTCGGGCAGCGGCGGCAAGTGGATGAAGCCCCCGCGGATCGCCGGCATGGCCTGCAGCCGGTGCATCAGGCCGTAGAAGACCTGGTTGCAGACGAAGGTGCCGGCGGTCTGCGACACCTCGGCTGGCAGGCCGGCCTGCAGCAGGCCTGCGCTGATGGCCTTGATCGGCAAACGGCTGAAGTACGCGGCCGGGCCGCCGGGCACGACCGGCTCGTCGATCGGCTGGGCGCCGGCGTTGTCAGGGATGCGGGCATCGATGACATTGATCGCGATGCGCTCGATGCTGACCGCCGAGCGGCTGCCGGCCAGCCCCAGCGCCAGTACCAGTTGCGGCGGTGACGGCAGGCCGTGCAAGGCCTGGTCCAGCGCGCTCAACGCAGCGGCGAACGTGCACGGCAGTTGCCGCGCCACCAGCCTGCGCCCCGCGATGCGCCGGCCGTCGAGCGCACGCGCCACCTGCCAGGAGGGATTGATGTCGTCGCCGCCGAAGGGCTCGAAGCCGGTGATCAGCACGCAATCGGTCATGGCGGCGATTTTGACGTGGTGCGGCGGGACGCGGCCGTTGCTCAGGCCGGCCCGCCGGTTCAGGCCGGCGGGCCCCAGCCGCCGCCGCCGGGCGTCTCGATGACGAAGACGTCGCCGGCACGCATCTCGACCGAGCCGATGTGGCCCAAAGGTTCGCTGCGGCCGTCGTTGCGCTCGACCCGGTTGAGGCCCGGCGCACCCGCCTGGCCGCCGGCCATGCCGAAGGCGCCGGCGCTGCGGCCGTTGCTGAGGATGGCCGCGGTCATCGGCTGCAGGAAGCGCACGCGGCGCACGCCGCCGTCACCGCCCTTCCAGCGGCCGCTGCCGCCGGAGCCACGCCGGATTTCATAACTCTCCAGGCGCACGGGGTAGCGGAACTCCAGCACCTCGGGGTCGGTGAGCCGGGAGTTGGTCATGTGCGTCTGCACCACCGAGCAACCGTCGAAGCCCGGGCCGGCGCCGGAGCCGCCGGAGATGGTCTCGTAGTACTGGTGCTCGTCGTCGCCGAAGGTGAAGTTGTTCATCGTGCACTGGCTGGCGGCCATCACGTTCAGCGCGCCGTACAGCGCATTGGTCACGCAGGACGAGGTCTCGACATTGCCGGCCACCACCGCGGCGGGTGAGCGCGGGTTCAGCATGCAGCCCTCGGGCACGATGACATGCAGCGGTTTCAGGCAGCCTGCGTTCAGCGGAATGTCGTCATCGACCAGCGTGCGGAAGACGTACAGCACCGCCGCCATCGTCACCGCCTTCGGTGCATTGAAGTTGTTCGGCAACTGTGCGCTGGTGCCGGTGAAGTCGATGGTGGCCGAGCGGTGCGCCTGGTCCACCGAGACCTTCACGACGATGGCTGCGCCGTTGTCCAGCGGCAGCTCGAAGTGGCCGTCGCCCATGGCCGAGGACAGCGCGGTGATCACGCGGCGCACCGACTCTTCGGCGTTGTCCTGCACATGCTGCATGTAGGCCGCCACGGTACCGCGACCGAACTGGTCGACCATCGCGCGCAGTTCCTGCACGCCCTTTTCGTTGGCCGCGATCTGCGCGCGCAGGTCGGCAATGGTCTGGTCCGGGTTGCGCGCCGGCCAGGGACCGCTGGCCAGCTGGTCACGCAACGCCTGGTGGCGCAGCACGCCGTCGCGCACCAGCAGGAAGTTGTCGAACAGCACACCCTCTTCGTCGATCGTGCGCGAGAACGGCGGCACCGAGCCTGGCGTGATGCCACCGATGTCGGCATGGTGGCCGCGGCTGGCGACATAGAAGCTGGGATGAGCGTCCGCGGCTTCCAGGTACACCGGCGTGACGACGGTGACGTCCGGCAGGTGCGTGCCGCCGTGGTAGGGGTCGTTCAGCACGTACACGTCGCCCTGGCGCATCGCCGGATTGCGTTGGATGACTGTCTTGATCGACTCGCTCATCGAGCCCAGATGCACCGGCATGTGCGGCGCATTGGCGATCAGCGCGCCGCTGGCATCGAACAGCGCGCAGGAGAAGTCCAGCCGCTCCTTGATGTTCACCGAGTAGGCGGTGTTCTGCAGCCGCAGCCCCATCTGCTCGGCGATGTTCATGAACAGGTTGTTGAAGACCTCGAGCATCACCGGATCGGCCTCGGTGCCGATGGCATGGGCGCAGACACGCGGGCGGATGCGATGCAGCGTCAAGGAGCCGTCGCCACCCAGCTGAGCCTGCCAGCCGGGCTCGACCACCGTGGTGGCATTGCGCTCGGCAATGATCGCCGGGCCGTCGATCAGGGCGCCGGCCGGCAGCTTCTCCCGCACATGCAGGCCGGCGTCGCGCCAGGCATCCGCCTGGCCATCATCGGCGGGGCAGAACATCTGCACCGTGGCCACCGGCACCGGGTGCTGCGAGACACTGAACTGCGTGGCCGCGGCCTCGGGCATGTGCTCGCCGGCGCCGATGGCTTCGACCGACACGGCCTCGATGATCAGCGCGCGGTCGGGCATCAGGAACGCGAAGCGCTGGCGGTACGCGGCCTCGAACTCGGCCTGCGCGACTGGCACGTCGGCCAGCGCCACTTCCAGCGCGGTGTCGGTGCCGGCATAGCGCAGGTGCAGGCGCTCGCGGCGCGTGATGCGCGCGGCCGGCACGCCTTGCGCAGCCACCTCGGCCACGGCCGATTCGCCCAGTGCGGCCAGGCGCTCGCGCGCGGCCTGCAGGCCGGCGGCGTCGAGCGGGCTCTCCAGCGAGGCCTCGCGCATCGCGATCTGGTCGGCCAGCCCCATGCCGTAGGCCGACAGCACACCCGCCAGCGGATGCACCAGCACGCGCTGCATGCCCAGCGCGTCGGCAACGAGACAGGCATGCTGGCCGCCCGCACCGCCGAAGCACTGCAGCGTGTAGTGGGTGACGTCGTAGCCGCGCGCCACCGAGATGCGCTTGATCGCATTGGCCATGCTGGCCACGGCGATCTGCAGCGCGCCCGCCGCCACGGTCTCGGGCGAGGTCGGCCGGCCAGTGGCCGCCGTCATGCGTGCGGCCAGCGCGCCAAAGCCGCGGACCACCGCATCGCGGTCCAGCGCTTCGTCGGCGCGGGGTCCGAAGACCTTGGGGAAGTGCGCCGGCTGGATCTTGCCGAGCATCACGTTGGCATCGGTCACCGCCAGCGGACCACCCCGGCGATAACAGGCCGGGCCGGGGTTGGCACCGGCCGACTCCGGCCCGACGCGCAGCCGCGCACCGTCGAAGCTGATGATCGAGCCGCCCCCGGCGGCGACGGTGTGGATGCTCATCATCGGCGCACGCATGCGCACGCCGGCCACCTGCGTTTCGAAGGCGCGCTCGAACTCGCCGGCGTAGTGCGACACATCGGTGGAAGTGCCGCCCATGTCGAAGCCGATGACCTTGTCGTGACCCGCGGCCTGCGCGGTGCGCACCATGCCGACGATGCCGCCGGCCGGGCCCGACAGGATGGCGTCCTTGCCCTGGAAGCGACTGGCCTCGGTCAAGCCGCCGGAGCTCTGCATGAAGAACAGGCGCACGCCCGGCATCTGGCCGGCCACCTGCTCGACATAGCGCCGCAGGATCGGCGACAGGTAGGCGTCGACGACCGTGGTGTCGCCGCGCGACACCAGTTTCATCAGCGGGCTCACCTCGTGCGAGCTGCTGACCTGCGTGAAGCCGATCTCGCGGGCGAGGCGGGCCGCGGCCTGCTCATGCTGCGGGAAGCGGTAGCCATGCATGAAGACGACTGCGCAGCTGCGGATGCCGGTATCGAAGGCGGCCTGCAACGCGCGCTGCAGCAAAGCCGTCTCCAGCCCCTGCACCAGTTCGCCGTTGGCGCCGACGCGTTCCTGCGCTTCGATGACCTGCTCGTACAGCAGCTCGGGCAGCACGATGTGGCGGTCGAACAGCCGCGGCCGCGCCTGGTAGGCGATGCGCAGCGCGTCGCGGAAGCCACGCGTGGTGACCAGCAGCGTGCGGTCGCCCTTGCGCTCCAGCAGCGCGTTGGTGGCCACCGTGGTGCCCATCTTCACGCACTCGACGAGGTCCGAGGTGATCGGATCACCAGCGCGCAGGCCCAGCAGCCGGCGGATGCCTTCGACCGCGGCGTCGCGGTACTGCTCGGGGTTCTCGCTCAGCAGCTTGGCGGTGACCAGGCTGCCATCGGGGCGGCGGCCGACGATGTCGGTGAAGGTGCCGCCACGGTCGATCCAGAACTGCCAGCGGGGGGAAGCATGGGTATGCATGATGTCTTCGATCTCTCAGGTCATTCAGGATGGAGTGAAGCAGCTGAAGTGATGATCGCACTCAGCCCCTGGGCCGTCATTTCTCTTTGCCCATCACCAGGTCCGGCAGGAGGGTGACGATGCTCGGGAACAGCGTGATCAAGACGATGCACACCACCAGGCAGGCGAAGAACGGAATCGCCGCCTTGGCAATCGTGTTGCTGTCCTTGCCGGTCATGTTCTGCAGCACGAAGAGGTTGAAGCCCACCGGCGGCGTGACCTCGGCAATCTCGACCAGCAGCACGATGAAGATGCCGAACCACACCAGGTCGAAGCCGGCCTTCTGGATCATCGGCATCACCACGGCGCTGGTCAGCACGATCATCGAGATGCCATCGAGCGCGGTGCCCATCACCAGGTACACCCCCACCAGCACCGCGATCAGCGCATAGGGCGACAGGTGCATGCTGCTCACCCATTCGGCCAGTTCACGCGGGATGCCGGTGAAGGCCATGGTCTTGGTCAGGAAGGCCGCGCCGGCGAGGATGAACATGATCATGCAGCTGGTGCGCGCCGCGCCGAACACGCCGTCCTTGAAGTTCTGCCAGCTCAGCGAACGGCTCCACAGCGCCAGGGCCAGCGCACCGACCACGCCGTAGGCGGCGCACTCGGTGGCGGTGGCGAAGCCGGAGATCAGCACCCAGACGATGAAGACGATCAGCGCGCCGCAGGGAATCAGGTTGCGCGAACGGCGCAGCTTCTCGGCGAACGAGATCGGCGCTTCGGCCGGCGGCATCTTGTGCTTGTTGGCCAGGCTCCACCAGCCGATGTAGCCCGAGAACAAGGCCATCAGCAGCAGGCCCGGCAGGAAGCCAGCCAGGAAGATGCGGATGATCGAGGCATCGGCCGCCACCGCATACACCACCATCGTGATCGACGGCGGGATCAGGATGCCCAGCGTGCCGGCGGTGGCCAGCGAGCCGAGTGCCATCTTCTCGTCGTAGCCGCGCTTCATCAACTCGGGCAGCGCCACCTTGCTGATCGTCGCGCAGGTCGCGGCCGACGAACCCGACACCGAGCCGAAGATGCCGCAGCCCAGGATCGTCGTGTGCATCAGCCGGCCGGGAATGCGGTTGAGCCAGGGCGCGAGGCCTTCGAACATCTCCTCGCTGAGCTTGCTGCGGAACAGGATCTCGCCCATCCAGATGAACAGCGGCAATGCCGCCAGCTCCCACGAGGCATTCGATTCCCAGAATGCCGAGAACAGGTTCTTGCCCGGCTCGGTGGTGGTGAAGAAAGCCTGGCCGACCCAGCCGCAGAGGGCCAGCGTCATCGCGATCCAGACGCCGCTGCCCAGCAGCATCATCATCAGCAGGAGCAGCGCTCCGCCGACCATCAAGGTGGTCATGGTTGTGACTCCAATGAGAAGCCGGGAACCGGCTCCGTGAGAAGACCCTCTAGAGGTCGGAGGAGAAGTCGCCTGCGGCGTGGCGTTCAGCGACGAGTCGTTCGTAGGTCGGCACGCCGCCAGCCAGCACGATGAAGAACTCATCGACCACCGCGATCAGCAGCAGGATCGACCCCAGCGCAAAACTCAGCTGCGGAATCCACATCGGAATCGGCAGCAGGCCTTGCGCCAGCTCGTGGATCTGCCAGCTCTCCAGCGTGAAGCGGCAGGCCCACCACGTCAGGTAGCCCACGGCCACCGCGCCGACGCCGAGCGAGAACAGCTCGAAGGCCCGCTTGACCGGCGGCGTCAGCTTCTCCATCAACAGCGTGACACGCACGAAGTCCCCGTGCTTGAAGGCATGTGCCATCGTCAGGAAGCCCGATGCAGCACAGCACCAGGCCACGATGTCGTTGACGGCGCCGGTGTTGACGCCGAACTCGCGCGCCACGCTCTGCCAGATCATCAGCGCGCAGATCAGCACGACGAACACCGCGCCAGCGCCACCAGCACCCAGGTACAGCGCATCCAGCGCGCGGCGCAGCGTCAGCGACGGCGCGGGGCGGTCTTGCGGCAGGGCCGACACGATCGATTCCATGGAGACCTCGCCGATCACTTGCGGAATGAATCGATGACAGTCTTGCCGTCGTCGCCGGCGGTCTTCATCCACTCGACGGTCATGCGGCCGCCGATGACCTTCAGCTCACGCTTGAGCGCGTCGCTGCTGGTGTCCACCGTCATGCCCTTGACCGCCAGTTCCTTCATGTATTCGCTGTCCTTCTGCTCGCTGAGCTTCCAGCCGCGCGCGCCGGCATCGGCGGCGGCATGCAGCACGGCGTCCTGCGTCGATTTGTCCAGCGCATCGAAGCTCTTCTGGTTCACCACCACGGCATTGCGCGGCAGCCAGGCATTCACGTCGTAGAAGAACTTCACGTGCTCGTAGAGCTTGCTGTCGATGCCCGAGGCGCTGGAGGTCAGGAAGTTCGTCACCACGCCGGTGGCCAGGCCCTGCGGCAGTTCGGCCAGCTGGATCGTCACCGGCTGCGCGCCGACATATTCGGCAATGCGTGCGGTGGCCGGGTTGTAGGCGCGCATCTTGGTGCCCTTCAGGTCGGCCGTGCTGGCCACCGGCTTCAGGCTGTACAGGCCCTGCGGCGGCCAGGCCGCGGTGTACAGCAGCTTCAGGCCCTGGTCCTTCAGCGTCTTCTCGAGGAAGGGGCGCGAGATGTCGTCGAGCTTCTTCGCCTCGGCATAGCTGGTGGCGAGGAAGGGAATCGAATCCAGGCCGAACATCGGGTGTTCGTTGGCCGCGCTGGAGAGGATGAATTCGCCGATGGCGGTTTGCGAGGACTGCACCGCGCGCTTGATCTCGTTGGCCTTGAACAGCGAGGCGCCGGCATGGACCTGGATCTTCAGCTTGCCCTTGGTGGCCTTGTCCACCTCGTCGGCGAACCAGTGCAGGTTCTGCACCTGGAATGTGTTGGTGCCATAGCCCGAGGGCAGGTCCCACTTGGTCTGCGCCTGCGTCGGTGCGGCGGCGGCCAGCGTGAATGCGGCCAGTGCGATCGATAGCGTCTTCATCAGGTGTCTCCAGTCCTTGCGAATGGGGGTGGTGAGCTGCAGGTGGGGTCAGAAACTTGCGAGCTGGTGGTTCAGCAGATCGGTGATCAACATCGCGCCGGGCGCGTGGGTGATGCAGAACGGCGGCCGGGCCTGCGCGATCGCGGCCTGCGGCGTGACGCCGCAGGCCCAGAACACCGGCAGCTCGTCGGGCAGCACGTCCACCGCGTCGCCATAGTCCGGCCGCGACAGGTCGGTGATGCCGATCAGCGCCGGGTCGCCGATGTGCACCGGCGCGCCGTGCACGCTGGGGAAACGCGAGGTGATCTGCGTCGCGCGGATCGCATCTGCCGCCTTCATCGGCCGCATCGTCACCACCATCGGCCCGCTGAAGCGCCCGGCCGGTGCGGTGGCGATGCGGGTGCGGTACATCGCGACGTTCTTGCCTTCGTCGACATGGCGCAGGCGGATGCCGTCCTCGATCAGCGCCTGCTCGAACGAGAACGAACAGCCGAGCACGAAACTCACCAGGTCGTCGCGCCAGATCGGCCGAACGTCCGTCGGTTCGTCGACCAGCGC
>NZ_DATILJ010000147.1:0-1683 GCF_035476535.1 Aquabacterium sp. | reverse complement strand
GTGGTGGGGGTCATCATGCTGCGCACCTGGCGCCACAGCCAGCCCTGGGGCCGCTGGATGGTGCCGGGCCAGCTGGCTCTGGCCGGCGCTGCCGGCTGGCTGGGCTGGCGCGTGCTGGACTCCCGGCCGGACCCGGCCCTGCCACTGGCCGCCATGCTCACGCTCTGGACCGCGGCGGTCTTCCTGGCGACCGCCTGGCGCAACCGCATTTTCGGCGAGACGCGGCTGCGTATGGAGGCGCGCAACACCGTGGACCCGCTGACGGGCCTGTCCACGCCCCTGATCTTCTTCGACCGCGTGGGCACCGTGCGCAATCTGATCCGGCGCTACGGCCATCCCAGCGTGCTGCTGCTGGTCCATATCGAGAACCTGCCGGCGCTGGCCGCGGAATTCGGCCCGGAAGTGGCCGAATCGGCGGTGCTGGTGTCGGCCAACCGGATCCGGCAGGCGCTGCGTGACGGCGACGCGGCGGCGCGTGTCTCGCATTCGCGGATCGCCATCCTCGCCGAGGGCATGTCGCTGGCCGAAGGCTCCGCCAATCTCGCGAGCCGCATCCTGGTCGCGGGCCTGAAAGAGCCGCTGCCGGCCGCGCCCACCGAGTTCCTGAAGTTCCGCATCGTCCTGGCCGCGGTGCCGCTGGGCGACATTTCTCCCAAGGTGCTGCTGCAGCGGCTTTTCAGCCGCATGGACGAGCAGCTCGCCAACCCTAGCGAACGGCACATCCTCGCCCTCACGGCCGAAGAACTGTTGGCCTGATTTCACTTTCACTCTCTCTTTTTCCAAGTAGTCAAAAAAATGGAGCAAGAACTCATCTCGTTCAACAGCGGCGACAGGGGCGGCGACAGCGAGCTCGATCTCGCGTCGTACGCGCAGCGCGCCTACCTGGAGTACGCGCTCAGCGTGGTGAAGGGCCGGGCCTTGCCCGACGTCTGCGATGGGCAGAAACCGGTGCAGCGCCGCATCCTCTATTCGATGTCGCGCATGGGCCTGGGCTTCACCGGCGCCGGCGGCGCGCGGCCGGTCAAGAGCGCCCGCGTGGTGGGCGACGTGCTGGGCCGCTTCCATCCGCACGGCGACCAGGCTGCGTATGACGCCTTGGTGCGCATGGCGCAGGATTTTTCGCAGCGCTATCCGCTGATCGACGGGCACGGCAACTTCGGCAGCCGTGACGGCGACGGCGCGGCGGCCATGCGCTACACCGAGGCCCGCCTCGCGCGCATCACCAACTTGCTGCTCGACGAGATCGACGAAGGCACGGTCGCCTTCATCCCCAACTACGACGGCAGCACACAGGAGCCGCAACAGCTGCCCGCGCGCCTGCCGTTCGCGCTGCTCAACGGCGCCAGCGGCATCGCCGTGGGCCTGGCCACCGAAATCCCCAGCCACAACCTGCGCGAAGTGGCCGATGCCTGCGTGGCGCTGATCAAGAACGCCAAGCTGCCCGATGAAGAGCTGGCGCTGCTGCTGCCCGGCCCCGACTACCCGGGTGGCGGGCAGATCATCAGCACGGCCGGCGACATCGCCGAGGCGTACCGCACGGGACGCGGTTCGCTCAAGGTGCGGGCGCGCTGGAAGATCGAGGAGCTCGCGCGCGGCCAGTGGCAGCTGGTGGTGAACGAATTGCCGCCGGGCGTGAGCACGCAGAAGGTGCTGGAAGAAATCGAGGAGCTCACCAACCCCAAG
>NZ_DATILJ010000146.1:0-12696 GCF_035476535.1 Aquabacterium sp. | reverse complement strand
TTACGGGTCTTATTACTTGAGGTTCTTCGCGGTCACCAGCTCGATCGGTGTCTTCACCCAGCCTTTGAGCGGCTTGCTGTCCTTGCGTGACTTGATGCCGTAGTCGATCGCATTGGCCGCCATGTCGGTGCCGAACTGGTCCACCGTCGCCAGCACTTTGCCTTGCTTGATCAGCGGGCGGATGGCTGGAATGTTGTCGAAGCCCACGACCTTGATCTGGCCCGCCTTGCCGGCGGCGTCAATGGCCTTGGCCACGCCCAGTGCCATCGAATCGTTGGCGACCATCACGCCCTTGATGTCCGGATGGGCGGTGAGGATGTTGGTGAAAACGGCGTTGGCCTCTTCGGTTTCCCAGTGCGCCGTCTGCGAGGCGACGATGGTGAGCTTGCCGGCCTTGGCGGCATCTTCAAAACCCAGCTTGCGCTGCAGCGCGTTGTCGGCGCCCGGGTTGCCTTCGATGATGACGATCTTGGCGCCCGGACCCAATGCCTTGGCCAGTTCATCGCCCGCGAGCTTGGCGCCGCCGCGGTTGTCCGGCCCCACGAAGGCGAGGTCGAGGCCGGCCTTCTTCATCGCTGCCGGATCCAGCGCCACGTCGAAGTTCACGACCGTGATGCCGGCCTTCAAGGCCTTCGCGATGGGCGCCACCATCGCGCGTGAATCCGCAGGCGCAATGACGATGACGTCGTACTTCTGGGTGATGAAATTTTCGACGGCGGCGGTCTGCGCGTCGAAGTCGGTTTCCGACTGCATGCCCACGGCCTTCAATTCGAAGTCGCCGCGCTTCTTCTCGTAGGCCAGCGCACCTTCGGTCATGTTCTTGAAGAACTCATTGGCCAAGGACTTCATGACCAGCCCGACACGCGGCTTGGCCGTTTGAGCCTGGGCGGCAGGGATCAGCAGCGCGATGGCAGCGGCCACGGCGGCCGCGCGGCGGGTGAAGCGGATGGTCATGTTCGATGTCTCCTGAGCGTGGATCGACGTGGCCGGGGACGGCCCAAATGCCGGCACCGGTGTTGCGTAAAGGTTTGCGCAAACGTTTACGTCAACGGGCCGCATTGAATCCGAGCGCGTGGAAGCAAAACAGAGGGGTAACCCGGAGATCCGCGCCAGCGGTCCGAGTTCATCCAGAATCGTCGGCGATGCCTGCGCCGGCGTTCGCGCCACGCCGCTGGTCTTGTGCATGCAGGTCACGCCGAGCGGCGCCGCGGCGGCCCACTGACAGGGGAGCCCTATCGCATGACAAGGTACGTGATCGGTCCGGATGTCGCAGTGCGACTTGCGCAGCAGAAGTCCGGGGTGGCGCCTCAGCACCAGCTGCTGGCGCCCACGCTGCTCAGGTCGCAGGTGCTGTCGCAGCTGTACCAGGCGGTCCGGCGCGGCGATCTCGCTCAGAAAGAGGCCGAGCGCCAGCTTGACCACCTGCGACGACTCAAGATACGTCTGCTGGGCGACCGCGTCCTGCAGCGCGTGGCGTGGAAGCTCGCCGACCAACTGGCCTGGCCCGACACCTATGCCGCGGAGTACATCGCCCTGACCCAGCTCCAGGCCGATGCGTTCATCACGCTGGACGCCGAGCTGGCGCGAGCGGTGGATGGCGTGGTGACACTCGCGAGCATCGGCGATCTGCTGGGCGGTGCCTGACGTGTGCTTTCGCCGGCATTCGGCTTCCTGATCTTCCCGCTACGAAGGATGACACGGCACGGCACATCGCTCGGCCCTTCGGGTTGGGCCGGCTCTCTGCCCCCCAGACGATTGCTGCGTGTGTGCACGAACGCACAGATCCGACCTGCGATTATGGATAGCTTGATCGAACGCAAGCCCGGCGCTTCAGCAGTGCGCACACTCCGATGCACATCGAGATCGACTCCCTGAAAGAACCGACCACACCCATCCCGGCAAGCTCCGGCATTCGCCGGAAGATCACGCTGGCCTTCGCGGCCGCCTGCGTGGTCATCGTCGCGTTCACTGCGGTCGTGATTCAGTTTCAGCTGGGCGGTGTCGATCGAGGTGCTCGGCTGGAAGCGCGCAACCTCGCCAGGATGGTGGCGTACAGCGCAAGCGACGATGAGCATCTGCAACAGTACATCAAAGGGTTGCACGAGCTGTACCAGCGCGACGTCGTCATCGTGGATGCCCGGAAACTCACCGTCGCTGACGCGAATCCTTCGGAGGTCGGCGAGGTCTTCGCCGGCGATCCGGCCAACGAGGTCGGCCAGACCATCCGGGACGGCCGAACCAGGCTGTTTGTCGAGCGCAACAGCGAGCATCCCGAGGGCGCCAAGCAAATCACGGTACCGCTCTACCAGCACCAAGGTGCGGATTCCCCGATCGCCGGCGCCGTCGTTCTCGAGTACACGCAGATCTACCAGGAACTGCTGGACGCCTCCACCTGGCAGGTCTATTCGGTCGGCGCAGCGGGCTTGCTCTGCGCCGTGCTAGTCGGTCTGCTGGGCGTCACACTCAACGCTTCGCTGTCGCGCCGCCAGGAGGAAAAGGCAGCGGCACAGGAGATCGAGTACCTCGCCTTCCACGACAGGCTCACGGGACTTTCCAATCGCGGCATGTTCTCCAGATTGCTCGAGCAGGGGCTGCAAGAGGCCAAACGCTACGACCGCAAGCTAGGTGTCTTTTTTGTCGATCTCGACCGCTTCAAGAACATCAATGACACGCTCGGCCACCAGGCAGGCGATCTGCTGCTCCAGGAAATGGCGACACGACTCAAGTCCTGCCTGCGAGAGAGTGACTGCATCGCGCGTTTGGGCGGCGACGAGTTCGTCATCATGGTCCCGGGCGTCGACAGCGCCGAGCAGTTGGCGGCGGTGGCGCAAAAGGTCCTGGCCGCGGTCTCTCGAACCTTCGCGTTGGGCGATCATGAGTTCCACGTCACTGCCAGCATCGGCATCAGCATCTACCCGACTGATGGCGACGACGAGCGCGTCTTGATGAAGAACGCCGACATCGCGATGTACCAGTCGAAGGAAGATGGAAAGAACACCTTCACCTTCTACTCGCCCGGACTCAACACGCACTCGGTCGAACGGCTCGCCTTCGAGTCGAGCCTGCGGCGGGCGCTGGACGCTCGACAGTTTCAGGTGCACTACCAGCCAAAGGTCGACTCCCACACCAGCCAGATGACCGGCGTCGAAGCGCTCCTTCGCTGGAATCACCCCGATCTTGGGTCGGTGTCCCCGGCGAAGTTCATTCCCATGGCCGAGGAAAACGGCTTGATCGTGCCCATCGGCCGCTGGGTGCTCCTCACCGCCTGTCAACAGCATGTGGCGTGGCGGGACCTGGGCTACCCACCGTTGCGCATGTCAGTCAATCTTTCCGCGCGTCAGTTCTACGACGATCAGCTGCTCTCGGACGTTCGCTCGGTCCTGATCCAGACCGGGATGGATGCTTCGTTTCTCGAACTCGAGATCACCGAGAGCATGCTGATGCGCGACGTCGACAAGGCGAGCCAGGCGCTGGTGGCGTTCAAGAACCTGGGCATCCGCTTGTCGCTCGACGACTTCGGGACGGGCTATTCGTCGCTGTCGAACCTGAAGCGCTTTCCGATCGACACCATCAAGGTCGACCGCTCGTTCATTCGCGAGTTGCCGGCCAACGAGGAAGACCGGGCGATCACAGACGCGATCATCGCGATGGGCAAGTCGCTGAAGATGAGCATCGTGGCCGAAGGCGTGGAGACCGAGGGCCAGATCGAGTTCCTGCGGAACCACGCCTGCGACGAGTTCCAGGGGTTCTATTTCAGCAAGGCCGTGCCGGCTGCGGCGATCACCGACTTGTTGAGGGTGCAGCCCTGGGCCCATCCGCACGACGAGGCGGTGGTCTGGGGCGTCGAGGGTGTGTTTCCCGACTCGGCGCTGATGCCGCTCAGCTAGCTGAGGCTGGCCAGCGCTGTCTCCCTTTGCTCAACTCGTGGCAATGTCCACATTCGTGTTTGCGCTTGCGTCGTCGGGCTTGCATCGAGTGGACGTCTTCCAGCGGCCGCTTCGCGTGCTTTCGGCCGTGACTCATTTCAAACGTCACCGGCTGCCAGCGCGCACATGTGCACCGCATCAGCGAACCAGAACGGCAAGCCGACGCAGGTAGAGGTCGGTGGCGTGGGCCTGATCTCGCGCCTGCATGCGCTTGTAGTGGGTCGTGCAGCCGTTGCCGACGAGCATGCTGAACTCCGGAATGGCAATGACTTCACGCTCCGGCGGCACCGGGGAACGAAGAAGCCGGCAGGTTCAGGCCCAGATCGACGTGGCAGTCGAACCAAGCCCCACGACCACGCTCAGCGGCCAGCCCTGAAGGGACGGCCTCAAGCGCGGGTGACGCGAATCAGGATGCCGGTGTCGGCATACGACTTGAGCCAGGAGTTGTTGATGCCTTCGAAATTCGGCGCTTCCAGGCCGTCGCCCGGGTCCATGTATGAACCATTGGGCCGATTCAGCACGTAATGCAAGCCGACCACCTTCATGACAGCCATCACCTTGATGTCTCGATAGCCATCGCCGACGACAGGCGGCGTTGGGTGTTCGATGATGGCGAAACCTGCACCACGCGCCTGCGTCACGGCGCTGGCGTAGAAGGTGCTCAGCAAGGTTGCGTAGGCGCCAGGCGGCATGTAGATCTCGGCACCGAGGCCCAATGCGCGGGCCATTGCGGCGATGCGGCCAGGCATCGAGTAGCCGCGGTCGGCGAGTGCCGTTCCAGGTTTGCCCTCGCCAATCTGGCCGTAGATCCGGTTCTCGCTGTTCACATTCGCAGTCAGCGCCAATCCATCCGGAAATTGAACGACGCCCAGTTCGACGGCGGCACACAGGAGGCTCGCAGCGCCGCATGAATTCGTATAGGTCTGGGTGTGTGTGGCCATCGTTCGTTCCCCTGTTGATCGAGCCGGGGCACATGGGTTGTTCGTAGTAGCTCAGCCTTTCAAAGGCCAACCCTGCAGGGCAGCTTAACTCAGCATTCCGCTGAGGCCAAGGCATCCACCGGAACTGAGATCGCGCCTCGACCCGGGTGGCCCTTGCCGATGGCCTCCGGCACGTAGAAGCTGGTGTGGATGACGATGACTGCGATGGTGTCGAAGCCGCAACTCGAGACGGAAGCCGAGTTTCAGCAGGTGTGTGCGTGCATCGCCCGCGCCGGGCAAGCCACCACCGCGTCGCACAACCAAGTCGTGCTTGCAGCGGGATCCTTGGGCGTCTCGGCGCTGGTCTGTCTGCTCAACAACGGCGATCACGGACAGACCGAAACCACCGCCAACCTGCTTGGACCGTTCTGGCGCGAAGGCTCGCCCCGGATGGAGAGCGGATCCTCTCTGGTGCGGTCCGCAACGGCAGGCACGCCCATCTTTGTCGACGTGTGGATTCGAAACCGTCAGGGACCTCCTGTCGAAGGCGCCGACGTGGATGTGTGGCACTCCTCCAGCGAAGGCTTCTACGAGAACCAAGACCCCGAGCAGGCCGACATGAACTTGCGCGGCACCTTCACGACGGACGCGCAAGGCCATGTGGCCTTCTGCAGCATCAAGCCCCCCGTGAATCCGGCCCGGATTTCCCCAAACGGTCGTTCGTTGGCACGAGGCCGGTGAATTTCGTCCTCTTCGTGCCCGGCATGTCGATTCGGGCCGGTGTCGTTCGTCGTGCTGGTGGAGGACACAGCTATGTCCAAGATCATCGTGAATGCATTTTTGACCCTGGATGGCGTCATGCAGGCGCCTGGCGGCATCGGCAAGCGGCTCTTCGGCAGTGGCACGGTGCCGGTGGCGCTCAAACAGGTGGAGGTTGTCACGAGCGGCAAGGGCGCGACCTACCATCGGTTCGAGTGCAGCGGGAAGCCGGAGTACGGGCAAATGGGGAGTCCCCGATGACCGAAGTCTCCTCGCGGCCCGACGCGCCGCCCATTCAAGCCGACGACGCGCCGAACGGGCGTCTGCTGATCGGCAAGGTCGCCGTCGTCTACGGCGGGGGCGGGGCCGTCGGCGGTGCCGTCGCGCGTGCATTCTCGCGGCACGGTGCGCGGCTGTTCCTCGTCGGGCGCACGCTGCGCAAACTGGAGCTGGTGGCCAGCGATATCGAAGCCGGCGGCGGGCGCGCTGCCTGCGCGGCCATCGACGTGTTCGACGCGGCAGCGATCACGGCTCACGCACATGCCATCGCGGCGGCGTGCGGCGGCATCGACATCGCGATGAACGCGACCGGCTTCCACCACGTTCAGGGCAAGCCCTTCGCCGAGCTGTCGGTCGACGAGTTCATGGCGCCGATCGATGCCTACCTGCGTTCGCTGTTCACCACCGCGAAAGCCGTGGCGCCGTGCATGGGCCGACGCGGCAGCGTGATCCTGAGCCTGTCGACGCCGGGTTCGCGCCTCGTCTGGCCGGGCTTCCTCGGCTACGGCGTGACCTGCGCCGCGAAGGAGGCGTTCACGAAGAAGCTCGCGGCCGAGCTGGCGCCGCAGGGCATCCGCGTCGTCTGCCTGATGCCCAATGCGATCGCCGATGCGCTTGCCCACGGCTCGCATGTGCGCGAGGTCTTCGCGCCGCTGGCCGCAAGCACGGGCACGACGGTGGAGGCGATGCTGGCCGCACCGCCGGAGGCGGCCTTGCTGAAGCGTTTGCCCACGCTCGCCGAAGTCGCCGGCGCGGCGGTCTTCGCCGCGTCGGACCTGGCAGGGGCCATGACCGGCGCGGTCATGAACCTCAGCGGCGGGCTCGTCGTCGACTGAGGTCGCCGCCGGGCATGGATCCGTGGATCAGGTCAATGTGCCGCCCTTGACGAAGACGCGCTTGCCGGTGTCGTGCCAGACCGCGCGCTGCTCCTGGGGCGTCAGCAGCGACGACGCATCGCGCAAACGCTGCACCATGTCCTTGTAGGTGCCCGACGAGGTGCCGATGTCCGAGCCCCACATCACGTGGTCGGCACCGAACAGGTCGACGGCGCGTCGCAGCACCTTGTCGGCCGGGATGCCGGCCTCGCGGCAGATGTCGAGGTTGATCGACGTGAACTTGAAGAAGATGTTCTTGTGCGCGGCCAGCGTGGCATAGCGCTCGTCGAGGCCGAAATGCGCGCCCTCGTCCATCTCCGGTTCGAGCAGGTGGTCCAGCACGATGCGCACCGCCGGATAGCGGCGCGTCAGCTCGATGATGCTCGGGATCGACGGGCCTCCGCCGCCCTGCGACAGCACTTCGAGGTCCATCACCAAGCCGGCCTCTTGCGCCACGTCCCAGGTCTTCAGCGCTATCGGTGAATTCAGCCAGGGCATGCTGCCGTCGGCTTGGCGCCCGCCGAACAGCCGCACGCCTGCCAGGCCGTGCTGCCGGATCCAGCTGCGCACCAGGCCGGCGGTGGCTTCGTGCTCGGCATCCAGGATGACGACCGCCGAGAACAGGTCGGCGTATTGGTCCGACGAGTCCAGGATGTAGCTGTTGTCGTAGCGGTAGATCATGCGCTTCTGCACGGCAACGATGCCGTCGACGTTCTCTTCCTTCATCCAGCGCAGCATGCGCAAGGCGTCGGGGACTTCGTTGATCGGGTTGGGGCCGTGGTGGCCGCCGGGACGGCCGATCACGCCGGGCGGCCGGTAGGGCGCGTCCGCGGCGCGCTGCATCGGGTTGCGCGGGTAGCGCTGTTGGTCGTCGGCGACCAGGTGGGCATGCGAATCGAACAGCAGCGGGCGCTGATTGGGGGTGGCGTTGGCGTTCATGAGGTTCTCTGCGGCGTGGTGTTGCGGTGTAGCGTGGCGGGGTGTGGCGCGGTCATTCCAGCGTGATGCGTGCCGAGTCGATGACCTTCTTCCACTTCACGGCGTCGCTGGCCATGCGTTCGGCCAGCAACTCGGGCGTGCCGCCGCCGACGGTGGCGCCGTACTCCTGCAGCCTGGCACTCACCTCGGGCAGGGCGAGCACGGCGTTGATCTCGGTGTTCAAGCGCTTGACGACGGCTGCCGGCAACTGCGCCGGCCCGACGACGCCGAACCAGACCGACGCCTCGACCTCGAAACCCTGCTCGATGGCCGTCGGCACATCGGGCAGCAGCGGGAAGCGCTTCTTCGACGTCACCGCCAGCCCCTTCAGCTTGCCGGCCTTGATGTTGGCGACGAAGGCGGTCAGCGGTGCGCTCACCATGTCGACCATGCCGCCCATCAGGTCGGACATCGCCGGTGTGTCGCCCTTGTACGGCACGTCGATGGCGTCGGTCTTGGCGATAGCCTGCGTCAGCGCCGCCGCCAGGTGACCGATCGTGCCGTTGCCGGGGTTGGCGATCGTCATGCGGCCGTCCTTGGCGCGGGCGTCGTCGAAGAACTGCTTCAGGTTGTGGGCCTTGACCGACGGGTTGGCCGCGAACACCAGCGGGATCTCGCCGACGAGCACGATCGGGCTCAGGTCCTTCGCCGGATCGAAGGGCATGGCCTTGTAGAGCAGCTTGTTGTTGGCCAGCGGGCCCGAGGTCGTCAAGGCCAGCGTGTAGCCGTCCGGCGCGGCCTTGGCAACGAAGTCGGTGCCCAGGTTGCCGCCGGCGCCGGCCTTGTTCTCGACCACGAGCGTCTGGTTCAGCCGCGCGCCCAGGCGCTGCGCGATGAGGCGCGCAACGGCGTCGGTGCTGCCGCCGGCCGGGAACGGCACGACCAGCGTGATGGGCTTGCTCGGCCAGTCGGCCGCCAGCGCGGCCGGCGCGAGCGCCGCGGCCAGGCACCAGCTCGCCAGGGCGATCCACAGAGGACGGTTGAACATCGGGGATGTCTCCTTGCAGCACGCCCGCAGGGCGTGCGGTGCTGCGTCTTGGTGATGGAAAAACACGGGTAAGGACGGGGCGGATGATGGGCGGCAGGTCGGACAGGGGCAAGCAAAGTGTCACCACTTTCCGTGGCGCGGAATCCCTGCGGTGCCGGCGCGATACTCCCTTCCGAATCCGGCATCCGGATCGAAAGCGCCGCCAGGCCATGACCACCGCGCGTCCCGTCAACGTCGTTGTCCGCGCCCTTCAGTTGTTGCGGGCGCTGAACCGCGAGCCGGTGTCGACGATCGACACGCTGCACAAACACACCGCGCTGCCGAAGCCGACCATCGTGCGGCTGCTTCGCACGCTGGAGAGCGAAGGTCTGGTCAAGCATGCGCCGCAGTACGGCGCCTACTACCTGACGGCGGAGGTCAACGCACTGTCCAGCGGCTACCACAGCGAGCCGCGCATCGTCGAGGCCTCGGCCGCCATCGCCGACGCGCTGACGCAGGCGCTGAAGTGGCCGGTGTCGGTGGCGGTACAGGACGGCGACGCGATGATCGTGCGCTACAGCACCATTCCGAATTCGCCGCTGTCGTTCTTCCATTCGACGATCAACATGCGGCTGAGCCTGCTGACGCAAGCACTGGGCCGCGCCTACCTGGCCTTCTGCGATCCGCTGGCGCAGCAGGCGCTGCTCGAACTGCTGGCCCAAACCGGGCAGTCCGATGCCGAGCGGGCGGTCGAACCTGCCGGCATCCGGCACCTGCTGGCCCAGGTGCGTGCGCAGGGCTACGCGCTGCGCGACCCGCGCGTGCGGCCGGAGTCGTCGACGATCGCGGTGCCCATCTTCGAGGGCGGGCGCGTGATCGCGACGATCGGCCTGACCTGGTTCAGCTCGGCGCTGACGGTCGCACAGGCGGTCGAGCGTTTCCTGCCGCCGCTGCAGCAGGCGGCGGCCGACATCGCGTTGGCGCTGGAGCGGCTGGGCTGAACTTTCCGCGCCACGGAAAGCGTCCAAGCATCGCTTGGTGCCACGCCCCGGCTCGTCGATCATGCCGCCTGCCGAATCGCGGCGGCACCGGCCGACGCGCCCGGCGACGAGGACTACCCACGATGAGCAAGACGATGGCCAGCCTGGAAGGCCCACCGCTAACCCGCTATGCCAGCGTCGACGCCGCCGGGCTCGACACGGCCACGGCCTACCGGCTGATCTGCGGCGTCGTCGTGCCGCGGCCGGTGGCCTGGATCACCACGGTCAGCCGCGACGGCGTCGTCAATGCGGCGCCGTTCAGCTCGTACAACTACGTCGCGCACAGCCCGGCGATGCTGGCGGTCAACATCGGCTCGCGTGCCGGCGTGCTGAAGGACACGGCGCGCAACATCCGCGACACCGGCTGGTTCTGCGTCAACGTCGCCACCGAGGACGTGATGGAGACGATGCACCGCTGCGGCGCCGACTACGCGCCGGAGATCAGCGAGCCCGAGGCGCTGGGCATCGCGCTGCTGCCAGGCACCCACACGCCGGTGCCGCGCATCGCCGCATCGCCCATCCACATGGAATGCCGGCTCGACCAGGCGGTGATCCTCGGTCGCGGCCTGAACACGCTCTACATCGGCGAGGTGCTGGTCTTCCACCTCGACGAATCGATCTACGACGGCCGCCATGTCGACAGCGTGAAGCTGCGGCCGGTGGCCCGCCTCGGCGGCCCGTACTACGCGGCGCTCGGCGAGATCTTCCACCGTCCCGCGCTGCAGAAGCCGCCGGGCGCAACAGAGGAGTGACGATGAGCTACACGCTGCCCGCGGCCGACAGCTTCCACGTCGGCACCTTCATCAAGACGACCTCGCCGCAGGTGGTCGAGATCCTCGGCGGCACCGGGCTGGACTTCGCCGTGCTCGATGCCGAGCATGCGCCGTTCGACCGTGCGGCGCTCGACCTCGCGCTGCTGGCCGGCCGCGCCGCGCAGCTGCCGCTGCTGGTGCGGGTGGTCGACCGCGAGGCGGCGACGCTGCTGTCGGTGCTCGACCTCGGCGCCGCCGGCGTGCTGGTGCCGCATGTCGACAGCGCGGCGCAGGCGCGCGACGTGGTTGCGCATTGCCGCTACGTCGGCGGCGACCGCGGCTTTTCGAGCTTGCCGCGCGCCGCCGGCTACGGCGCACTGGGCATGAAGGCAGCGATCGCGCAGGGCGACCGCAGCGTCGTCATGTGCCAGATCGAGAGCGTGCAGGCCGTCGAGCAGGCCGCGCAGATCGCCGCCGTGCCCGGCGTCGGCGGCATCTTCATCGGCCGTGCCGACCTGGCGTTATCGATGGGACTCGACGATGCGCAGCACGCGCAGGTGCTCGCCGCCACCGAGCGCGTGATCCGTGCCGGGCTGGAAGCCGGCAAGGTGGTCGGCATGGTCGTCGGCAGCCTGGCCGAGCGCGAGCGTTATCTCGCGTTTGGCGTGCGCTGGTTCCTGCAGGCGTCAGACCAGGCGCTGCTGCGCCAGGCCGCGCAGGCCATTGCCCGGCCGGCGTCGGCGCGCCAGGGGGCGGCATGAAGATCACGGTCGTCGGCGCGGGGGCCATCGGCGGCTGGCTGGCGGCGCGGTTGGCACTGGCCGGCGAGCAGGTCAGCGTGTTGGCGCGCGGCGCCACGCTGGCGCGCATCGCCGCCCAGGGGATCGAGCTGCACAGCGGCGGCGAGCGCCACCGCGTGCGCGTGAACGCCGCCGCCGAAGCCGCCGCGCTGGGGCCGCAAGACCTGGTGTTCGCCTGCGTCAAGGCGCCGGCGCTGCCGGCACTGGCACCGGCCTTGCGCCGCCTGATGCACGACGACACGCTGCTGCTCAGCGCCGCCAACGGTCTGCCGTGGTGGTACTTCCTGCCGCCCGGCGTCGCCTGCCAGGGCCTGAGCTTGCGGGGCGTCGACCCGCTGCGCGCACTGGAGCAGGCCATCCCGCTGCCGCAGGTCCTCGGCCTGAGCGTCTTCGCGGCGTGCCACTGCCCGCAGCCCGGCGTCGTCGTGCACGGCGCGGGCTCGCGCCTGGTGCTCGGCGAGCCGGCCGGCGGCCGCAGCGCGCGCGCGCTGGCGCTGGCCGATCGACTGCGCGGCGCCGGCTTCGCGGCCGAGCTCAGCACCGACATCCGCCGCGACATCTGGGTCAAGCTGCTCGGCAATGCCTGCTTCAACCCGGTGAGCCTGCTGACCGGCGCCGCCAGCGACGACATGATCGACGACCCGAAGCTGTACGGGCTGTTCATGCGCATGATGGAAGAGGCCATCGGCGTCGGCGGCCGCCTGGGGCTGGTGCTCGACGTCGAGTCGGCGCAGCGCATCGCGCAGTCGCGCCAACTCGGCCACATCAAGACCTCCATGCTGCAGGACCTGGAAGCCGGCCGCACGGTGGAGATCGAGGCCATCCTCGGGGCGCTTGTCGAATGCGCCGCGGCGGTGGCGATGCCGGTGCCGACGCTGGACGCCGTGCTCGGGCTGGCGCGCCAGCGCGCGCGCACCGCCGGCCTGCTGCAGCCATGAGGACCTTGCAATGACGATCCGCAGTGAACAGATCCGCGACCTGACGGCCGACCTCTACGAGTGGTCGCTGAAGAAGGTGCCCGATGACATGCAGCGCGCACTGCGCGCCGCCGGCGGCCGCGAACGCGGCGAACTCGGCCGCGCCACGATCGCCATCATGGTCGACAGCGCACAGGCCGCCGAAAGCAGCGGTGGACTGGTCTGCTCGGATATCGGCATCCCGGTCTACAGCCTCAAGGTCGGCACCCGTGTGCGGTTCGACGGGCCCGTCAAGCAGGCCATCGTCGACGGCTTCGCGCTGCTGGCCGCGCGCATCGACCCGCCGATCCTGAAGATGGTGACCAACCCGCTGACGCACGAACGCAGCCACAGCGGCAAGGACATCCCGATCGTCACGGTCGATCTCATCGACGATGCCGACTATGTCGAGATCACCTGCGCGCCCAAGGCGATGGGCACCGG
>NZ_DATILJ010000145.1:0-21887 GCF_035476535.1 Aquabacterium sp. | reverse complement strand
TGCGCGGCGTTCTTCTGCCGCGGTGTAACGTGTGGCGTTTTCGTCGTAGTACTTGCGCAGGTCTTCGTCCTTGACGGCAATGCCCTTCTTCAGAGTCTCGAGGTCCAGCACCACGTAGTCGATGGTGGCCTGCTCGGGCGCTCGGAAGTCGGCTTGATGCGCCTTGTAGTAGGCCTCGACTTCGGCGTCGCTGGGGTTCACCTTGGGCAGGTAGGAGGCGATGTCAAAACGCGCGTAGCGGATCTCGCGCTGCTGCAGCAGCGCATCGAGCGCACTGCTGACCACGGCGTTGGGCGCCACCGCACTGTCGGTCACGGCACTCAGGACTTGGCGTACCGACAGGTCCTGACGCAGCCGCTCGGCGAACCCGCTCGAACTCATCCCTTGCGCGGCCAGGATCTCCTTGTTGATGCTGCCATCAGGATTGCGCACGCTCGCGAACTGCGAATCGGTCTTGAAGAGCCGCTCCAGCATGTCATTGCTGATGGTCAGGTGCGCACGTTGTGCCGCCACCAACATGACCCGCTCGCGCACCAGGCCTTCCAGCGTCTCGGCGCGCGCGGCCGGTGAGTCCAGCAGCTTGGCATCGATGGTCGGCATCTGGCGGCGCACGCGCTCGGCCTGCTGGCGATGCGCTTCATCCCATTCGTTCTGCGTGATGCCCTGGCCATCGACCTTGGCCACGTTCTGGGCTTTGCCTTCGGAGAACGACGAGTAGCCTTGCACGCCGACGAACACGAACGACGGCAGGATCACGATCAACAGCAGCAATTGCAGCAGCTTGGTATGCGAGCGAACGAAATCGAACATGGATAGCCCAGTGAGAGCACCTCGCACCGGTCACGGCCAGCGAACGCGAAAAAGGCGAACCGCGGTTCGCCTTGTGGGGTTCCAGGCCGCATCAGTTGCGACAGCGGGAACGGGATTCTAGCGGTGGTGGGTGCTGACGGGTTCGAACCGCCGACCTACGCCTTGTAAGGGCGCCGCTCTACCAGCTGAGCTAAGCACCCAACGCTTGCAATACCCGGTGCTGTCGTCAGTTGACAGCGTCCTTCAGGCCCTTGCCGGCCCGGAACTTCGGCACCTTGGCAGCCTTGATCTTGATGGCAGCGCCGGTGCGTGGATTACGGCCACTGCGAGCCGCCCGTTTGCTGACGGCAAAGGTGCCGAAGCCGACGATCGAAACGCTGCCGTTCTTTTTCAATGTGGTCTTTACGCCCCCGATCAGGGCCTCCAACGCCCGCGTGGCCGCGGCCTTGGAGATGTCCGCCTGTTTGGCAATGTGCTCGATCAGCTCAGACTTGTTCACGAAGTAACCCCCTCTCAATGCCCCAAAGGTGTCTCGATGAATTCGGTGGGACGGCGGCCTTGGCCAAGCGCCGCGTTCTTTTGCAGCACCGAGCGCGGTGTTCCGCGTCTTCTTCATTACAGCGGCGCCTCAGGGCAGTGTCAAGCGCGAGGGTGCGATTCTATGCGTAATCATTCCCTGCAAAGAGGACGCCGGACCGTTGCAATCTGTGCGCCTCAGGCACATGGTGTGCCGCTGGATTCACAAACCGTTGCCGACTCAGCGCGCCTTGGCGCGGATCTCGGGCAAGGCCTTCTGCAGGTAGTACACCATCGACCAGATGGTCAGCACGGTGGCGATCAACAGCAGCACCATGCCCCACAACCGTGTGTCGACGAAGCCGAACAGGCGGCCGTCATACAGCAGGAACGGGATCGCCACCATCTGCGTCGTCGTCTTCAGCTTGCCGAGCATGTGCACAGCCACGCTGCGCGAGGCGCCGATCTGCGCCATCCACTCACGCAGCGCGGAGATCGCGATCTCGCGGCCAATGATCACCAGCGCGATCAAGGCACTCACCCGGTCCAGTTGCACCAGCACCAGCAGCGAAGCACAGACCAGGAACTTGTCGGCCACCGGATCGAGGAAGGCACCGAAGGCCGAGGTCTGGTTCAACCGGCGGGCCAGCCAGCCGTCGGCCCAATCGGTCAGCGCGAACACGATGAACATCACCGTGGCGACCAGATTGCGCATGCCTTCGGAAATGGGCAGCGAGAACACGCCGATGATCAACGGAATCGCGACGATGCGCGTCCATGTCAGCAAGGTCGGCAGCGTGAGGAACATGCCGGCCATTGTGCCGGACTAATGGCCGGCCCCTTGCCTGAGATCTAGAGATCGAGGCTGCGCGGCTTGAAGCGTCTATCGTCGTTGAACAGGAAGACTTCGGAGAAACGCCAAGGCCGCGGCAGGTGCCGCACATCGCCGAACGGTGCCGCGCGGTGTACCGCATCGATGGCCAGTTGCACCGTGTCGAGGGCCTGCCTCGGCTTGCGCAGCACCGTGACACGCCGCACGCTGCCATCGGCGTTGAGCTCGATCTCGAGCACCGGAATGGCCAGCAAGGGCTCGGGCACCGGCCCGTCGTAGCTGCCGGCCTTGCTGGCCGCCACGATGCGATGGGCGGCCTGCATGCGGTAGTCGTCCCAATCGACGGCGCGGCGCTGCGACGGCAGCGCAGGCGGCGGTGCGGGTGCACGTGCCGCGGGGGCGGCCGGTGCGGGAGCGGGTGTCGCGACGACCACCGGTGGCGCCGAAGGCGGTGGTGGGCTCGAACACCCGGCGGCCAGCATCAGCGCGAACAGCCCCGGGCAAACGCCCCTGATCTTGCGCCGCCGAGCCACTGGCGCTGCCTCCTTGAGGAGCCAGGGGGTCACGGTGGTGGGTCTAGTGCAGCGCACGATAAATGGTCTCCGCGAGTTCATGGGAAATGCCGTCGACGCTGGCCAGATCGTCGACGCTGGCCGCCGTGACACCGCGCACGCCGCCAAAGCGCTGCAGCAAGCGTGCGCGCTTCTTCGGTCCGACGCCAGCAATTTCTTCGAGGCGGCTGCCGCCGGTGCGCACGCTCGCGCGCCGCGCCCGCATGCCGGTGATCGCGAAGCGGTGCGCCTCATCGCGGATCTGCGCCACCAGCATCAGCGCGGCCGAATCATGGCCGAGATAACTCTTCTCACGACCATTGGCAAACACCAGTTCTTCGAGGCCGACCTTGCGGCCCTCGCCCTTCTCGACGCCGACGATCAAGGACAGATCCAGCCCGAGTTCGGTGAAGACCTCCCGCGCCATCGACACCTGGCCGCGGCCACCGTCGACCAGCACCAGGTCCGGCAAGCGCTGGCCGCGCACGGCGGTGTTGACGGTGCCGGCGCTGGGCGCATCCGGCGCGGCCATCGCTTCAGCCAGCTTGGCGTAGCGCCGCGTCAGCACCTGGCGCATCGCCGCGTAGTCATCGCCGCCGGTCACTCCCTCGATGTTGAAGCGGCGGTATTCGTTGTTGCGCATCGCATGATTCTGGTAGACAACGCAGGAGGCCAAGGTCGATTCGCCGGCCGTGTGGCTGATGTCGAAACACTCGATGCGAAATGCGTCGAGGTCCGGCACCGCCAGGTCCAGCGCATCCACCAGCGCACGCGTGCGTTCTCGCTGCGAGCCTTCTTCGGCCAGCAGCCGCGCCAGCGCGATCTCGGCGCCCTTCTCGGCCATTTCCAGCCACACGCGGCGCTGCTCGCGCGGCTGGTGCTGGGCGCTGATGCGAATGTCGGTCTGCTCGGACAAAGCCTCCAGCAAGCTGGCTTCCACAGCATGGCTCAGCACCAGCGCGGGTGGTGGCGCCACGCTGAGATAGTGCTGCGCGATGAAGGCTTCGAGCACCTGCTGCTCGACCGACATGGCCTCGGCACGCTCTTCCGCCTCGTCGGCCGACAGGCTGGTGGCGTCTTCGACGTGCGCCGGAAAGTAAGCCCTGTCGCCCAGGTGCCGGCCACCGCGCACCATCGCCAGGTTCACGCAGGCGCGCCCGCCCTGCACCCGCACGGCCAGGATGTCGACATCGCGGTCGCGTGCCGACAGGCTGCTCTCTTCGACCGATTGCTGATGCAGCACACGCGACAGCGCCGATATCTGGTTGCGAACCTCGGCCGCGCGCTCGTACTCCAGCGCATCGGCGTAGTCCATCATCTGCGCCTGCAGGGTCGCGATCACCTCCTCGGCATCACCGCGCAGGAAGCGCTCGGCATGCGCCACGTCGCGCGCATAGTCGGCCGGCGAAATCAAACCGACACACGGGCCCGAGCAACGGCGGATCTGGTACAGCAGACAGGGCCGCGACCGGTTGGCGAACACCGTGTCTTCGCAGGTGCGCAGGCGAAACGCCTTCTGCAGTAGCAGGATCGACTCCTTCACTGCCCAGGCCCCCGGGTAGGGGCCGAAATAAGTGTGCTTGCGGTCGACCGCGCCGCGGTAGTAGGCCACGCGCGGAAACGGGTGCGAGACCAGCTTCAGGTACGGGTAGCTCTTGTCGTCCCGGAACAGGATGTTGAACTTCGGGTTCAGCGTCTTGATCAGGTTGTTCTCGAGCAGCAGCGCCTCTGCCTCGGTGCGCACCACCGTGGTCTCCATGCGCGCGATGCGGCTGATCATGTGGCCGATGCGCGTGCCGCCATGGTCCTTGTGGAAGTAGCTGGAGACACGCTTCTTCAGGTTGCGTGCCTTGCCGACATACAGCACCTGGTCCTGCGCATCGAAGTAGCGGTAGACGCCGGGCAGGCTGGACAAGGCCGCCACCTCGGCCAGCAAGCGCTCGCGCGAAGCGCTGGTGGCACTGTTGATGTCGGCTGCAGTGTCGCTGGGGATGGGTGTCTCGCTCATCAGCCTGCAATTCTGCCGTGATCGCCGATTCGATAATCACCGCATGGTCTGGGATCTGTTCTGCCGGGTGGTCGACAACTTCGGCGATGTGGGCGTCTGCTGGCGGTTGGCGGCGGGGCTGGCCGCGCGTGGCGAATCGGTCCGGCTGTGGATCGACGATGCCTCGGCCTTGACCTGGATGGCGCCGCGGGGCACGGAAGGCGTTCAGCCCTTGCTGTGGGCAGATGCTGAACATGCCGAACCCGCCGATACAGTGATCGAAGCCTTCGGCTGCGATCCGCCCTCGGCCTTCATCGCCCGCATGGCGCGGCGCACAGCCGCGCCGGTGTGGATCAACCTGGAGTACCTCAGCGCCGAAGCCTATGTCGAGCGTTCCCATGGCCTGCAGTCGCCGCAGTTCAGCGGGCCCGGTGCCGGCCTGAACAAGTGGTTCTTCTACCCCGGATTCAACGCCCGCACCGGCGGCCTGCTGCGCGGCACTTCGGCACCGCCCTGTCCCGAGCACTGGCTGGCCCAGCACGGTTGGGCGCGGCAAGCGCAGGAGCAGGTGGTGGTGCTGTTCTGCTACGACACGACCGCCCTGCCCGACCTGTTGCAGCAACTGGCCGCGCAGCCGACGCTGCTGCTGGCAGCCCCCGGCCCGGCGCAGCAGGCGCTGAGCCAGATCAGGCCTCCGACCGGTGTTCGCACCATCGCGCTGCCCTGGCTGGCCCAGACCGAGTTCGACCAGCTGCTGCACTGCACCGACCTGAACCTCGTGCGCGGGGAGGACTCCTTCGTGCAGGCGCAGTGGCCGGGCGTGCCCTTCATCTGGCAGCTCTATCCGCAGGCCGATGGTGCGCATGCCGCCAAGCTTGAGGCCTTCCTCGATCGCTTCCTCAGCTTGACCGAGTTCGTCGACGGCCCGGCCCTGCGACAGGCCTGGCGCGCCTGGAACGGCCTGGGCGCCTGGCCCGAGCGACTGCCACCGCGCGCTGCCTGGCAGCAGGCCGCGACAGCCTGGCGCGACAGCCTGCGCAGGCAACCGGACCTGATCACCCAGCTGCAATCGTTCGTTGCCGAAAGGCGATAGAATTCAAGGCTTTGGTGCGACACGTTTGTGTTGCTCTCCCTAGCTGCGGGGTTACGCAGCCCTAGAGCAGAGCGGCCTTTCGAGGTCGTTCCCGGGTTGAGATACCCGGCATGAGGATCAGCCGCTGGCTGATCGCGGGCGCAAGCCCGGCGGAGGACACTCGCGCAACCGCGCGGGAAGAGACTTCGGGCAGCCCCGAGGCCTCAGATGCGACTCGCACGGATGTTGAGTGCAGGAGCCACGTCGGGAGACGGAATTCGTTCTCCGAAGAGCAGCAATGTCTTTGCTTGCCTTGTCACGCTTGGCCATGGCCATGCCGTGACCTGTTGTGCGATCAACAGTAGCCTACGACGGCAGGCAGAACCGGTAACGGCTCTGTCTGAAGCCCGTCCGACAACGTTTCCCACCTCAGTGGCGTTCATGTCCCGCGAGGGCGCGACCGGACTCTGCCAGCAGGAGGGCGGATGAGGAACCAGGCTAGTTCTGCATGGGTAACACATGTGAATCATCGACTGAACCCGGGTCAGAATTGAATGGCCAAACCTGCTGTCAGGCCATAGCCAAAACGGCATGTCGCCGAGATGCGCTTGTCAAAGCTGAGCGCACATCGCTCGAAGGCGACCCCGGGAGAGATGGACCCTAAACAGATAGACATCGCGGATCAATACCGCGCTGTCGGCAAGCAGAGGAACGTGGTAAGCCCCACCGTCTGCCCGCACGCTTCGGCGTGCGGGCAGGGAAGCCGCAAGGCGACCTGTCGGGCGAGGGGGTATGGGATAGTGGAAAAAGCGAACGCCCGGCTGTAATCGTCGGGATAGGGGTTCAGACTTTGCCCCGCTGCGAAAGCAGGCCCACTTCCACATGGTGCAACCGTCGCGAGCCGGTTGTTGAGTTCTACACCCCGAAGGGATGCGCGTCGTCCCTCCGGGGCCCGACGTGCGTCCTCGACGGGTCGACCAACGAGGAAAGCATGGAAGAGATCATCGCCAACGATGGTTCTGCGTCCTCGCACGCGCCGAACGGCTGGCAGTCCATTGACTGGCGCCGGGTCGAGCGGCACGTGAGAACGATGCAGATGCGGATAGCGAAGGCGACGCAGGAAGGCGATTGGCGCCGGGTGAAAGCCCTGCAACGGTCGCTGACCCGCTCGTTCACCGCCAGGTCACTGGCGGTGAGGCGAGTGACAGAGAACCAAGGCAAGCGGACGGCAGGCGTCGACCGCGAGCTGTGGGATACGCCGACCCGCAAATGGGAGGCTGTCAGCGCGTTGAAGCAGCAAAGGGGATATCGACCGCAGCCGCTGCGGCGGGTCTTCATCCCCAAGGCGAACGGCAAGGAGCGCCCGCTGGGCATTCCGACGATGAAGGACCGGGCGATGCAGGCTCTCCACCTGCTGGGTCTGGAGCCCGTCGTGGAGTCGCAGAGCGATCCGAACAGCTACGGCTTCCGGCGCAATCGCTCAACGGCCGATGCCATGAGTCAGTTGTTCGTGTGCCTGTCCCGGAAGGCTTCGGCCCCCTGGGTACTGGAAGCGGACATCGAGGGCTGTTTCGACAATTTCAGCCACGAGTGGCTGGTCAACCGGGTCCGCATGGACAAGGTGATCCTGAGCAAGTGGCTGAAGGCGGGAGTGGTCTACAAGGGCCAACTGGCAAGCACCGAAGCGGGTACGCCGCAAGGCGGCATCATTTCGCCAACCCTGGCGAACGTTGCATTGAACGGGCTGGAAACGGGACTGCTGTCGCACCTGCGTGCGACGGTGGGAGCGTCGAAGGTCCAGAGACTGAAGGTCAATGTGGTCCGGTACGCCGATGACTTCGTGATCACGGGAGCGTCGCAAGACCTCCTCGAGAACGTAGTCCGGCCGTGGGTGGAAGCGTTCCTCGCCCAACGAGGATTGCGACTGTCGCCGGCCAAGACCCGAGTCACGCACATCGACCAGGGGTTTGATTTCCTGGGGTGGAATTTCCGGAAATACTCGGGAACGCTGCTGATCAAGCCGAGCAAGAAGAACGTGCAAGCGTTCTACGGCAAGGTGCGGGAGATCGTGAAGGGCAATCTGGCGGTGAAACAGGCGGACCTGATACGGCTGCTGAATCCAGTCTTGCGAGGCTGGGCTCAGTACCACCACCCGGTGGTCGCCAAGGAGACGTTCAACAGACTCGACTCGCTGCTCTGGTGGCGGTTGACGCGTTGGACACGTCGCAGGCATCCGAAAAAGAGCCCGACATGGGTGGCCCAGAAGTACTGGCCGACCGTGGAAGGAAGGACCGAGTTCGCATCGCGGACGGAGTCGGAAGGTGGCGAACCGCGCTGGACGCGTCTGTATCGGCTCGCCGATACGGAGATCGTTCGGCATCGGAAGGTCATGGGGGACTACAACCCCTTCGACCCCCGGTGGGAAGCGTACGGCGAAGACCTGCGCGCGAAGCGCCTGCTGAAAAGCATGGCGTACCGCAAGCAGTGGGCGACGCTGTACCTCTCGCAGCAGGGCAAGTGCGCCCGGTGCGGTGAGGCCATCACGGAGGAAACGGGTTGGCACGACCACCACCTGGTAGCCCGGGTGGAGGGCGGGTCAGACGCGATGTCGAACCGAGTGCTCTTGCACCCGGTGTGCCATGTGCAGTTGCATGGCCTTGGTTTGAAGGTTGTGAAGCCGGCCTCTGAACGAGGCTTAGGGCCCGCGTCGAAGCAGTGCTCATGTTAGACTTGTGAGCTTTGCGGGGCGTGGACTAGTGCTGTGCTTGAGCCGGATGCGGTGAAAGCCGCAAGTCCGGTTCTTAGGGGGGGATGGGTCAGAAATGACTTGTCCCTACCCTCCCTTCAATTCGTCCGGAATCCAAGGTCCACCCATGAAAATCGCTCAAGAAATCCGCGCCGGCAACGTCATCATGCAGGGCAAGGATCCGTGGGTCGTGCTCAAGACCGAATACTCCCGCGGCGGCCGCAACTCCGCCACGGTGCGCATGAAGCTGAAGAGCCTGCTCAATAGCAGCGGCACCGAAGTCGTCTTCAAGGCCGACGACAAGATGGACCAGATCGTGCTGGAGAAGAAGGAGTGCACCTACACCTACTTCGCCGACCCGATGTATGTGTTCATGGACACCGAATACAACCAGTTCGAGGTCGAGGCCGAGAACATGGGCGACGCAATCCAGTACCTCGAAGACGGCATGGCGGTCGAAGTGGTGTTCTACGACGGCAAGGCCATTTCGGTGGAACTGCCGACCTCGGTGGTGCGCGAAATCACCTGGACCGAACCCGCCGTGAAGGGTGATACCTCCGGCAAGGTGCTCAAGCCCGCGAAGATCGCCACCGGCTTCGAGATCCCCGTGCCGATCTTCGTTGCGCAAGGCGACAAGATCGAAATCGACACCCGCACGCACGAGTACCGCAAGCGCGTCTGAGCACGGCTCGCGCGGTCACCAAACAGGGCACTGCGGTGCCCTTTTTCGTGGCCGGTGATACCGTGGTGCGCCCTTCGCCACCACCTGACCGATATGCCGTCCCCGTCGGCCCACGACGCGTCACCCGCGGCTCCAGCACTGGAGCGGCCGCTGGCCATGCAGGCCACGCACCTGACGCCAACCGTTGCACCGCAGCGCGGCCATGCCGGTCACCTGCGCGAGAAGCAGGCGGTGTTCGCGGCTTTCGCGGAACAAGCCCTGGTGGCCGAACCCGGCTTCGACCCCTGGCCGGCACTGGACACGCTGGCGGCGCTGGCCGGCCATGAACACCCGCAGGCCTTCATCGTGCAAGGACGCCGGTGGTCGGCGCCGTGGCTGGGCTGGACCATCGACGACAGCGCCCAGGTGGTCGACCACCACGGCGGCTGGCCCGAACTGGGGCCGCAGCTGGAGGCGCTACCACCGCCCTGGCGACATGCCGCACTGCTGTCGCTGGCGTTTGCCGAAGACTTCCTGATCATCGACGCGGGAACCCTTCGCGTGCGCTGGATCGCCGCTGCCCTGCCCTCGGGTTGGGCGCCGGAAGCCCAACTCGGCCGACCCTGGCACCGCGCGATGCCGGCTGAGGGCACAGAGTGCATCAGCGGCGGCCGCAGCGTCTCGCCGCGCCTGCATGCCCACCCGCTGCGCATCGACACGGTGGAGACCCCGGGCCGCCGCTGGTGGCGCAGCGAGCGCTGCACCTGCATCGCCGTGCCGCAGCAGCCCCAGCGCATCCTGACGCTGCGCGTCGAGACGCAGTTGCTGCCGTGAACTTCGGCCCGCTGCAGCCGGCACGCATCGATTTCTCCGAGCCCGGCGTGCCACGCTCGGCCGCGTACGATGACGTCTATCACACGCAGACCGGCGCGTTGGGACAGGCCCGCCATGTCTTCCTCGGCGGCAACGGCTTGCCGGGGCGCTGGGCGGGTCGGCCCTCGTTCGTCGTGCTGGAAACCGGTTTCGGGCTGGGCAACAACTTCCTCGCCACCTGGGCGGCCTGGCGGGCCGATGGGCAGCGTTGCGATCGGCTGATCTACGTCGCGATCGAAAAGCACCCGCCGCTGCGGCCCGACCTCGCCCGCGCTCATGCGACATCCCAGCTGCCGGACCTGGCCGATGAGCTGCTAAGGTCCTGGCCGCCGCTAACACCGGATATCCACGTCATCGACTTCGAGCAAGGCCGCCTTCGGCTGCTGCTGGTACTGGCCGACGTGGCCGCGGCCCTGCCCGAACTGGTGGCCTCGGTCGACGCGTTCTACCTCGACGGTTTTGCGCCCAGCCGCAACCCCGAGATGTGGGACCGCTACCGGCTGCGCAGCCTCGCCCGGCTGGCGGCACCGGGTGCCACGGTGGCCACCTGGAGCGTCGCACGCGAGCTGCGGGAGGGCCTGAGCAGCGCCGGCTTCGAGGTCGGCAAGGCACAAGGCTTCAGCGGCAAGCGCGACATGACGGTGGGCCGCTTCGCGCCGCGCTTCGTGGCGCCGGCGCCGCCCGGCCGGCGGGCGATGAAGGCCCCGCGGGTGGCAGTGGTCGGTGCCGGCCTGGCCGGCGCGGGCGTGGCGCGCGCCCTGGCCGCATCCGGTGTCGCGGTCGAGGTGCTCGAGGGCCGGGCCGATGCCGCGCTGGCCACCTCGGGCAACGCCGGCGGGCTGTTCCACGGCATCGTGCATGGCCACGACGGCCCGCACGCCCGCTGGCTGCGGGCGGCGGCCCTGCTGGCCCAGCGCCTCATCGCACCGGCGATCCGCGCCGGCGAACTGCCCGGTCATATCGGCCTGCTGCGCGGCGAGAGCAGTTTGGCGCGCGAGGCCATGCAATCACTGCTCGATGCACAAGCGCTGCCGCCCGATTGGGTGCAAGCCCTGTCGGCCGACACCGCCAGCGCGCAAGCCGGCCTGCCGTGGCGCGGGCCCGCCTGGTTCTACCCTGGCGGGGGCTGGGTCGCACCAGCCGCGCTGGTGCGCCAGTGGCTGCACGCCGAGCGCATCAGGCTGCGGGCGAATCGACCGGTCGCGCACTTGCAGCGCGGCGACGCCGCCTGGTTGCTGCTGGACGCGGCCGGCCGCACGATCACCGATGCCGACGCGGTGGTGCTGGCCAATGGCGCTGACGCGATGCGGCTGCTCGGGCAGCCGCCCTGGCCGTGGCAGGCGCTGCGTGGGCAGGTCAGCCTGCTCGCCGGTGATGTGCCCCGCCTGCCGCTGCCGCTGGCCGACAAGGGCTATGCACTGCAATTGCCGGACGGCCGCGTGCTGTGCGGCGCCACCTCCCAGGCCGACGATGACGGTGCCGAGTCGCGCGATGCCGACCATGCGGCCAACCTGGCCACGCTGCAACGCCTGACCGGCTGGTCCGCCGCGAACCACGCGATAACACTCGAAGGCCGCGTCGGCTGGCGCATGCAGACGGCCGACCGCCTGCCGCTGCTGGGCCCGGTGCCGCTGCCGGGCGGCGCGGCGCCGACCCGCGCCGACCAGCCCCGCTTCATCGAGCGCCTACCCGGCCTTTACGTCGCCAGCGGTTTCGGCTCCCGCGGCATCACCCATGCCGCCCTGGCCGGCGAGGTGCTGGCGGCCTGGATCACCGGCGCACCGATGCCGGTGCCGGCCAGCCTGCTGGACGCTGTCGACCCGGCGCGCTTTGCCGCGCGTTCCGCGGCACGCCTCAATCGAAAGCCAGGGTCCTGACACCGCTCTCGGTGCCCAGCAGGCAGATGCGCGCCCGATGCCGCGCAAAGATGCCCACCGTCACGACGCCCGGCCACTGGTTGATTTCGGCCTCCATCGCCAGCGGATCGCTGATGTGCAGACCGCGCACGTCGAGGATCTGGTTGCCGTTGTCGGTGATCACGCCGGCGCGCAGCGTGGCCGCGCCGCCGTAGGCCGATGCCAGGCGGCGCGCCACCTGGGCCGCCGCCATCGGGATCACCTCCACCGGCAACGGGAAGGCGCCAAGCACGGCCACCTGCTTGGATGCATCGGCAATGCAGACAAAACGCTCGCTCAGGTCGGCGACGATCTTTTCGCGCGTTAGCGCCGCGCCGCCACCCTTGATCATGTGGCCGTGCGGATCGATCTCGTCGGCACCGTCGATGTAGACCGGCAGGTGCTCGACCTCGTTGGCTTCGAACACGCGAATGCCATGCGCCAGCAAGCGTTCGGTGCTCTTGACGGAACTGGACACCGCTCCTTGAATGCGATCCTTCATCGTCGCCAGCGCGTCGATGAAGTGGTTGACGGTGGAGCCGGTGCCGACACCAACAACGGTGCCGGGCACCACGTGGTCCAACGCGGCGCGCCCGACGAGGGCCTTGAGTTCATCCTGGGTCATCGGTGCAGAGTCCGTGGCTAGCCTGGGCCCGCATTATCCCGGACGGGCCCCAGGATCCGGCGTCAGCGCAGCACCAGCACCGGCAGCTTGCTGTGCGTCAGCACCTTCTGCGTCTCGCTGCCGACCAGCAGCGCCTGCATGCCGCGGCGGCCATGCGAGGCCATCACGATCAAGTCGCAGCTGCGCTGCTCGGCGCAGCGGATGATCGCCTCGTAGGGGTGATCGGCCCGCACCAGAACGGTCTCGCAGGGCACGTCCAGTTCCTTCGCGGCGCGCTCGATCGACGCCAGGTAGGCCTCCGCATGCGCCTGGCAGTCGCGCTCGTACACCTCGCGTGTGTCCTCGATCATTTCGACGTTGTACGAGAACAGGTGGAAGGGGTGCATGACATGCAGCCCGGTCACCCGGGCCTTGCCTTCGCGGGCGAACCCCAGCGCCTTGCGGATCGCCGCCTCGGAAACCGCGGAACCATCGGTGGGTAACAGCAGGTTCTTGAACATGATGAGCTCCTTGCTGCAGGGCCGGGACAGGAGGCCGCGGACAGGCCGCCTCCGATGCCAACGCTACGCCCGGCGCAGGACGAAAGCAACAGCCGTTCGTCCAAGGGGCTCTGAGACAATCGCGCGCCCTCCTCACTGCGCCAACCATGGCATTCGTCCCCTACGCCCTCGCCCGCCCTTTTCTGTTCGGACTGGATGCCGAACGTGCCCACGAACTGACGCTGGACGCTATCGCCGCGCTGCAGAACACGCCGGCGCAATGCCTGTGGTCGCAGCGCCGTGTCGACGACCCGGTGACGCTGGCGGGGCTGCGCTTCCCGAACCGCATCGGCATGGCCGCCGGCCTGGACAAGAACGGTCGCTGCATCGATGGCCTGGGCGCGATGGGCTTCGGCTTCATCGAGGTCGGCACGGTCACGCCGAAGGGCCAGCCCGGCAACCCGAAACCGCGCATGTTCCGCCTGCCGCAGGCCGACGCGCTGATCAACCGCCTGGGCTTCAACAACCAGGGCCTGCCGGCCTTCCTGGCCAACGTGCAGCGGTCCCGCAGCTTTCGTGCGGCCGGTGGCGTGCTGGGCCTGAACATCGGCAAGAACGCCAGCACGCCGATCGAGAACGCGCAGCACGACTACCTGCTGGGGCTGGAGGGCGTCTACCCGCATGCCGACTACGTCACCGTCAACATCTCCAGCCCGAACACGCAGAACCTGCGCGCCTTGCAGAGCGATGACGCGCTCGATGGCCTGCTCGGCGCACTGCAGTCCCGCCGCCAGGCCCTGGCCCAGACGCACCAGCGCAGCGTGCCGATGTTCCTGAAGATCGCGCCGGACCTGGATGAGCGCCAGGTCGGCATGATCGCCGCCACGCTGCGCAAGCACGGCCTCGATGGCGTGATCGCCACCAACACCACGATCGCGCGCAGCGCGGTGCAAGGCCTGCCGCATGCCGACGAACAAGGCGGCCTTTCGGGCGCGCCGGTGCGCGAAGCCAGCAACCGCGTGATTGCCCAGTTGCGCAGCGCCTTGGGCACCGGCTTCCCGATCATCGGCGTCGGCGGCGTGATGAGCGCCGCCGACGCGCGCGCCAAGCGCGAAGCCGGGGCTGACCTGGTGCAGGTCTACACCGGGCTGATCTACCGCGGCTCGGCCCTGGTGCCGGCCTGCGCCGCCGCGCTGGCGAATCGATAAAACCGTTTGCTGCAGTGCGCGCGGCGTGACTTTGTGCTGCGGAAGCTGTCGGGCCTTCTCGATCGGGCGCTGCTGAGACCCCCGCTGTCAGCCGACATGAATCACAAGCCTCCTCGCATCGGGACTCCTTTGAATTCATCGGCCGGCGCCTTCCTGCAGACCAACCCGTTTGCACTGCTGACCCTCAGCAATGCCTGCGCACACCAGACCATCGTCGCGTCGCGCGACATCGTCGACCATCAAGGGACCAAGCTCTGGGCACGCGACCTCCAGGTCACCCCGGCCTTGCACCAACGCCTGATCCAGCGCCGGCTGCAGCAGCCGCTGGAGACCTCGCTGCGCGTCGAAGACGGCGTGACGACCGAGACGCTGGTGCACGAACTGACGCGGCTGATCGACGGCGACGACCCCCTGACCAACCTGTTCCGGCCCTGCGCCACGGCCTTGCTCAGCGGCGTGAAGACCTTGCCGCTGCATCCCGTGGTGCAGCTGCTGCTGACCGCCGCGCAGCAGATCACGCCGGCCAGCTACCAGCACGCGCTGCGCGCCACCGCGCTGGCCGGTGCCCTGGCCTGGCACGCCAAGGCGCCGACGGCCTTCCTGCAGCGGGCCATGCTGGTCGGCCTGCTGCACGACATCGGCGAGATGTACGTCAACCCCGCGTACCTGCAGGCTGGCCGACAGCTGGACTTGGGTGAATACCGCCAGCTGGCGGCCCACCCGCATGTCGGCGCGATGCTGCTGGCACAGATGACCGACTACCCGCCGGAGATCGCCCGCGCGGTGTGTGAACACCATGAGCGGCTGGACGGCACCGGCTACCCCTTTCAATTGCTGGGCGCTTCGCTGTCGCCGCTGGGCCAGCTGATGTCGGTGGCCGAACTGGTGCTGGGCATCGTCGACCAGCGGCCGCATGCGGCGGCGCGCGCCAGCTTTGCGCTGAAGTTCGTGCCCGGCGAGTTCTCCGGCCTGTGGGCCGGGCCGGTGACGCATTGGGCCGATACCGAACCGAGCACGGAACCCGACGCCGCACAGGCCGGCGCGGCGATCGCGCAGCTGGGTACCCTGGACGGCGGCCTGCAGCGCATGCAGGCCAAGGCCGAATCGGTGGCCGACTCGCTGGACGGCGCGGCGCAGCGCGTGGCCCAGCGCGCCGCCCATCGCCTGCGCCGGCTGCGCATCGCGTGGAATGCGATGGGCTTGTGGTCGCTGCCCGAATCGGCCATCGAGCCGCAGGAGCGCTTCGACATCGCGCTGGCGATGAGCGAGCTGCGCTACCGCATCGGCACCATCGGCCGCGACTGCCTGTGGCCGGAAACCGACCAGACCGTGCAGGCCGATGCGCGGCTGGTGCCGCTGTGGCTCACGCTGGCCTCGGCCGGCAAGTCGAAATAACAGATCAGATCAGCGGCACGCCGGTCTTGGTCTGCAGTTCCTCGGCCGTCACGCCGGGCGCCATCTCGACCACTTTCAGCCCGTCCGGCGTCACATCCATCACCGCCAGGTCGGTGATGATGCGGTTGACGACCCCGATGCCGGTCAGCGGCAGCGTGCACTTCGGCAGGATCTTCAGGTCGAAGCCGCCGTCCTTGCGGCGCGCCGTGTGCTCCATCAGCACCAGCACGCGGGCCACGCCGGCGACGAGGTC
This sequence comes from Aquabacterium sp., assembly GCF_035476535.1. Taxonomy (GTDB): domain Bacteria; phylum Pseudomonadota; class Gammaproteobacteria; order Burkholderiales; family Burkholderiaceae_C; genus Pseudaquabacterium. The sequence goes on along the minus strand of NZ_DATILJ010000145.1, from coordinate 5,984 downwards.
CATCGCGCCGCCCATGCCCTTGACCATCTTGCCGGGGATCATCCAGTTGGCGATGTCGCCGCTGGCAGTGACCTGCATCGCGCCCAGGATCGACAGGTTGATCTTGCCGCCGCGGATCATCGCGAAGCTGTCGTGCGAGCCGAAGATCGACGAGCCGGCAATCGTCGTGACGGTCTGCTTGCCGGCATTGATCAGGTCGGCGTCGACCTGGTCCTCGGTCGGGAACGGGCCGATGCCGAGCATGCCGTTTTCGCTCTGCAGCCAGACCTCGATGTCCGGGCTGACGAAGTTGGCCACCATCGTGGGCAGGCCGATGCCGAGGTTGACGTAGAAGCCGTCCTGCAGCTCTTGGGCCGCGCGCGCGGCCATTTGGTCGTGGGTCCAGGCCATGGCGTCAGGCTCCTGCTTTTTCAGTGATCGTGCGTTTTTCGATGCGCTTTTCCGGCGTCGTGTTCAGCACGATGCGGTGCACGTAGATGCCGGGCAGATGGATCGCATCCGGCGCCAGACTGCCGGTCTCGACGATCTCTTCGACCTCGACGATCGTCGTGCGGCCGGCCATCGCCACCGCCGGGTTGAAATTGCGCGCGGTCAGGCGGAACACCAAGTTGCCGCTCTTGTCGGCCTTCCAGGCCTTGACCAGCGAGACCTCGGGCACCAGCGAGCGCTCCATCACGTAGGTGTGGCCATCGAACTCGCGCAGTTCCTTGCCTTCGGCGACCAGCGTGCCGACGCCGGTGCGGGTGAAGAAGGCCGGGATGCCGGCGCCGCCGGCGCGCAGCTTCTCGGCCAGTGTGCCTTGCGGCGTGAATTCCAGTTCCAGTTCACCGGCCAGGTACTGGCGCTCGAACTCCTTGTTCTCGCCGACGTAGCTGGAGATCATCTTCTTGATCTGCCGCGTCTCCAGCAGCTTGCCGAGGCCGAAGCCGTCGACACCGGCGTTGTTCGAGATCACCGTCAGGTTCTTCTTGCCGCTGTCACGCAGCGCATCGATCAGCGCCTCCGGAATGCCGCAGAGGCCGAAGCCGCCAACCGCCATCAGCTGGCCGTCCTGCACGACGCCTTGCAGGGCCGCCGCAGCGCTGGGAAAGATCTTGTTCATGCCGGTGTTTCCTGGGGAATCGGAAGCCGCGAAGCTTAATACTTAATCGATTAAGTAGGTGCTACGTAAAATCGCCTAAACACAAGCCCACGGAAGGATCGACAGAGGCCATGACCCCGCCGATCGAACTCGACTACCGCATCGCCTTCGACCAGGCACCCATTGGCCTGGTGCTGTCGCGCCAGCGCAAGATCGTCGATTGCAACCAGCAGCTGCTGGCGATGTTCGGCGCCGAACGCGAGCAGCTGATCGGCCAGTCCTTCGCCGTGCTTTACCCCACGCCGGACGAGTTCCAGCGCACGGGAGAGCGCATCATGGCCAGCCTGGATGCGCAGGGCCGCTATGCCGATGAACGGGTGATGAAGCGGCTGGATGGCGCGATGCGCGGCGAGCTGTTCTGGTGCCACGTGACCGGCCGCTCGCTGGACCCGAGCGAGCCGCATGCCGCCGGCATCTGGGCCTTCGAGGACCTGTCGTCGCGGCGCAAGCTGCGGGTGGAGTTCACGGCGCGCGAACGCGAGATCGCCGCGCTGCTGATCGATGGCCTGACGAGCAAACAGATCGGCAAGAAGCTGGTGATCAGCCCGCGCACGGTCGATGTCTACCGCGCACGTTTGATGCGCAAGGTGGGTGCGGCCACCACGCCGGAGCTCGTCAACAAACTGCTGTCGGGCTGATCAACGACGCATGAACCCGGCCCGCCAAGCAGGGGCCGAGGATCCGGCTCTGCCGGTCCACCGGCGCCGCCCCCTTGAGGGGGAAGCGCCGAAGGCGCTACGGGGGTGGGGCATTCAGCATCGCCCGGATCTCATCCGGCAGCGGCACCGACTTCTGCGCCCGGAAATCGGTCCACACCACGGTCGCGCCGCCGGTGGCGTGAATCAGCCCGGGCATGTCGGTGCGCTCCAGCGTGGCGTAGGTGTCGATGGTGCTGCGGCCCATCTCGCCGACGTAGTGCCTGGCCAGCACCTCACCCGGATACTCCAGCTGGCGGATGAAGCTGCAGAACGCATTGATGATCACCGGTCCGATGCCGTCGGCATCCGGCTGGCAGCCGATGCTGCGAAACCAGTCGATGCGCAGGCTCTCGAGGTAGCGGAAGTAGACGGTGTTGTTGACATGGCCCATCGCATCCATGTCGCCCCAGCGGATGGGGATCACCATCTCGAAGGTCAGCTTCTTCTTCTCAGGCAGGTCGAATCGCATCGCGTGAGGGTCGGGGCCAGATCATGCCGCCGGGTCGATGCCCAGTTCGCTGGCCATGCGCAGCACCAGCGCGCGCAGCGCGGCCAGCTCTTCGGCCTGGCGCGCCAACTCGGACTTCAACGACACCAGTTCGCCGACGGTGATGCGGTCGTCGTCCGATCCCATCGCCGCGCTGCCGCCGGCCGGCATCTGCACCTCGCCACACAGCATGTGGGCCCAGCGGGCTTCACGCGCACCGGGCGCACGCGGCAGCAGCACCGCACGCGGCGGGAAGCGGTCGGCCAATTCCTGCAGGAAGCCTTCGACCGACGAGATGTCGGCAAATCGGTGCAGCCGCTCGCAGTTGGCGCGCAGTTCGGCGGCTGTCTGCGGGCCGCGCAGCATCAGCACGGCCAGCAGCGCCCCCGCCTGGCTGGGCACCGCAACACCGCGCGCCATGTTGTGCTCGTAGCGCGTCACGCGGCTGCTGCTGCCTTCGAACACCAGGCTCTGGCTCTTGAGCCCATCGATCGCGGCCAGCACATCCGGCTCGCTGGCATTGATCACCGGATCACGTGCGGTCTTCTGGTTGCAACCGGCCACCAGCGAGTTCAGCGACAGCGGGTAGGTGTCCGGCACCGTCGCCTGCTTCTCGACCAGCACGCCCAGCACGCGGGCTTCCAACGGGGTCAGCGCACGCATCGGCGCCTAAGCTCCAAAACCATCGTCCGCGGAGAGTACCGCGCCATTGATGAAGCGGCTCTCGTTCGCGCACAACATCATCAGCGCCGCGTCCAGGTCCTTGGGCTCGCCAACGCGCTTGCGCGGTGTCATCGCAATCAGCTTCTGGCCGGCTTCGGTGTGCCAGTGGTGGTGGTTGATCTCGGTGTCGATGTAGCCCGGGCACAGCGCGTTGACGTTGATGCCGAACTTGCCCCACTCCAGCGCCATCGCGCGGGTCATGTGCACCACCGCGGCCTTGCTCATGCAGTAGACGCCGATCTGGCTCAGCACCCGCAAGCCGGCCATCGACGCGACATTGACGATGCGCCCGCCGGTGAAGGTGCCGGGCGCCGCACCGCGTGAGCGCGCGATCATGCGTTTGGCCACTTCCTGCGCGACGAAGAAGGCACCCTTAGTGTTGGTGTCCAGCACGTAGTCGTAATCTTCCGGCGTCACGTCGACCAGCTTCTGCGTGGTGCTGACGCCGGAGTTGTTGACCAGGATGTCGATGGTGCCCATCTCGGTTTCGGCATGCGCCACGGCGGACTTGATGCTGTCCGGATCGGTGACGTCCAGCGCCACCACGTGCGCATCACCCCCCTCCGATTCCAGTTCGGCGCGCAGCGTCTTCAGGCGCTCGATGCGCCGGGCTGCGAGCACCACGCCGGCACCGGCCTGGCTCAGCGTGCGTGCGAACTGCGCGCCCAGGCCGCCGGACGCGCCGGTGATGAAGGCCACGCGGCCGGAGAGATCGATGTTGTAGCTCATGGGACTGCGTTCATTCGGGTGTCGTGCTGGCACGATAGCACGCGTGCCCGCGGGCTCGATGACCCGCACGTCAGCCATCGGGCACAGCCGGAAGCCCGTGATCAGGTCTTCATTCAACGGGAACACAAAAAAGCACGGTCGTTCTATTTTTGACCTGTCACGCGTAGAATCCCGCCCAACTTTCACGCCCCGGACCTGCACCCATGACACCTCAGGAGCTCCTCGAACAACACGGCCCGCGCGAGGCCATGGACTACGACGTGGTCATCGTCGGCGGTGGTCCCGGCGGCATGGCCACGGCCATCCGCCTGAAGCAGCTGGCAGCGGCTGCCGGCAAGGAGATCTCGGTGGTCGTGCTCGAGAAGGGCTCGGAGCCTGGCGCGCACATTCTCTCCGGCGCGGTGATGGATCCGATTGCCCTGAACGAGTTGATGCCCGACTGGAAAGAAAAAGGCGCACCGCTGAACCAGCCGGTCACCGAGGATCTGATCCTGTTTCTCGCCGGCGACGGCGGCACCGCGACGACACCGGACTACTTGGTGCCGCACTGCTTCCACAACCATGGCAACTACGTCGTTGCACTGGGCGCCGTCGTCAAATGGCTGGGCGAGCAGGCCGAGGCCTTGGGCGTCGAAGTCTTCCCCGGCTTCACCGCCGCCGAGGTGCTATATGACGACAAGGGCGCCGTGCGTGGCGTGGCCACCGGCAACCTGGGGCTGGGCAAGGACGGTGAGCCGACCGAGAACTTCCAGCTCGGCATGGAGCTGACCGGCAAGTACACGATCTTTGCCGAAGGCGCACGCGGCCATCTTGGCAAGCAGCTGATCGCCAAGTACAAGCTGGACCAGGGTCGCGATGCGCAGAGCTTCGGCATCGGCATCAAGGAGTTGTGGGAAGTGCCGGCCGACAAGGCCAGGCCCGGGCTGGTGGTGCACACCGCCGGCTGGCCGATGGAAGACGACACCTTCGGCGGCGGCTTCCTCTACCACCTGGAAGGCAACAAGGTCACGCTGGGCTTCGTGCTCGGGCTCGACTACAAGAACCCGTGGATGAGCCCGTTTGACGAGATGCAGCGCTGGAAGACCCACCCTGCGATCCGCCAGCACATCGAAGGCGGCAAGCGCATCGGCTACGGTGCACGCGCCATCAACAACGGCGGCATCCATGCGCTGCCGAAGACCGTGTTCCCGGGCGGTGCGCTGATCGGCTGCGATGCGGGTTACCTGAATGCCTCGCGCATCAAGGGCAGCCACGCGGCGATCAAGACCGGCATGCTGGCTGCAGAAGCGGCTTTCGATGCAGTGACCAGCGGCCGCTCACATGACGAACTATCGGCCTACCCCGCCGCGTTCGAAAAGAGCTGGCTCTACGAAGAACTGCAGGCCACCAAGAACTTCAAGCTGTGGTTCAAGAAGGGCAAGCTGATCGGCCAGCTGATGACCGGCATCGAGCAATGGCTGCTGCCCAAGCTGGGCATCAAGGCGCCGCCGTGGACCTTGCACTCGAGCACGCCGGACCACCTGTCGCTGAAACCCGCCAAGGAATGCGCGCCCATCGTCTACCCGAAGCCCGATGGCAAGATCAGCTTCGACAAGCTCTCGTCGGTGTTCGTCAGCAACACCAACCATGAAGAGAACCAGCCGGCGCACCTGACTCTGAAGGACCATAGCGTCCCGGTCAACATCAACCTGGCCCAATACGCCGGCCCCGAGAGCCGCTACTGCCCGGCCGGCGTCTACGAGTTCGTGAAGAACGACGACAACACCGACCGGCTGCAGATCAACGCGCAGAACTGCGTGCACTGCAAGACCTGCGACATCAAGGACCCGACGCAGAACATCGTCTGGGTCACGCCCGAAGGCGGCGGCGGCCCCAACTACGTCGGCATGTAAGGCCGGCGCACCGTCGCAATGACGCTGCGCGAACAATTCCACTTGCCGACCGGCCGGCGCCTGGCCTTCTGGGGCCTGCTGGTCGTGCTGCTGGCGGGGCTCCTGTGGCTGGTGGTGCGCTATGTCAGCCCCTCGCCGCCGCGCTCGCTGGTGATGAGCACCGGCGTCACCGATGGCGCCTACCACCGCTTCGGCCTGCGCTACCAGGAGATCCTGCGTGCCAATGGCATCACCCTGAAGCTGATGCCATCCAGCGGCGGCATGGAGAACATCCGCCGCCTGAACGACGGCACGGTGTCGGTAAGCTTCGTGCA
>NZ_DATILJ010000144.1:0-27118 GCF_035476535.1 Aquabacterium sp. | reverse complement strand
GAACCGGACGCGCCGAAGCTGCACAAGGTGCTGGCGCAGTCCGGCATCGGCTCGCGGCGCGACATGGAGCAGCTGATCGCCGACGGCCAGGTCAGCGTGAATGGCCAGGTGGCGCACACCGGCCAGCGCATTTCCTTCGGTGACCAGATCCGTGTTCAGGGCAAGCCGGTCAAGGTGCGCATTTCGCCGCCGCTGCCGCGTGTCATCGCCTACCACAAGCCGGTCGGCGAAGTCGTCACCAACGACGATCCGCAGCACCGCCCGACGGTGTTCCGCCGCCTGCCGCGGCTGCCGCAGGGCAAGTGGCAATCGGTGGGCCGGCTGGACATCAATACCGAAGGCCTGCTGCTGTTCACCAACTCGGGCGAGATGGCGAACCAGCTGATGCATCCGCGCTTCGGTGTCGAGCGCGAATATGCCGTGCGTGTGCTGGGCACGCTCGACCAGGACGGGCGCGAGAGCCTGCTCGAGGGCGTCGAGATCGATGGCCAGCGCGCGGCCTTCAAGTCGATTGCCGATGGTGGTGGCGAAGGGGTCAATCACTGGTACCGCGTGGTCATCACCGAAGGCCGCAACCGCGAGGTGCGCAAGCTGTTCGACACCGTCGGCCTGGCGGTGAGCCGGCTGATCCGCATCCGCTACGGTTGCGTGGTCTTGCCGCGGGGGCTGAAGCGCGGCGTCTATGTCGACCTGAATGAAGCCGAGGTGCGCGAGCTGCGCCGCATGGCCGGTGGCCGCGATGTGCGCGAGAACCGCGACGGGCAGGGCGGCCCGGGGCCTCGCCCGCCGCAGGGCCAGGACGGCGGCGGCAAGTCGCGCCGCAACCGGCGCGGTGGCCAGCAGGGGCGCGGAGACCGCGCGCCCGATCGTCCGGACCGCGCTAATGATCGCAATGCAGATCGCAACATCGATCGCACCACCGATCGCCCGTTCGAACGCCGCGAACCCGGCGAAGGCGGGCCGATCCCGAACCCGTTGCAGCAGACCTTCGACAAGCGGGCGATCCGCGAAGCGTCGCGCCAGCCCAAGCGCGAGTATTCGGAAGACGGGCCGATCCCGAACCCGCTGGAGCAGACTTATGACAAGCGCTTCGTGCAGAAGCAGCGTGGCATCGGCGGTGGTGGCGGTGGCGGTGGCGGTGGCCGCAACCGCGGTGGTGATCAAGGCGGTCAGCCCGATCCGCTGAAGACCGCGGTGGGCTACATCGGGGCGGATGCCTTCGTGCGCAAGTTCCAGGGCAATGGCGGTGGTGGCGGTGGCGGTGGCGGTGGCGGTGGCGGTGGCCGCGGCGGCCGTCGCCGCGGTGGCGGCCGCTGAAACACCGCGATGCCGATCGACACGCGGTCAAGCTAGAATATTTGGTTTACTTGTTAAGTCATTGATTCAGGAGAACTTTATGGCCATTGAACGCACGCTCTCGATCATCAAGCCCGATGCTGTGGCAAAGAACGTGATCGGCCAGATCTATGCCCGCTTCGAAGGTGCTGGTCTGAAGATCATCGCCGCCAGGATGGCGCACCTGTCGCGCGGCGAAGCCGAGGCGTTTTACGCCGTGCACAAGGCCCGTCCGTTCTTCAAGGACCTGGTCGAGTTCATGATCTCGGGCCCGGTGATGATCCAGGCGCTGGAAGGCGAGGGCGCCATCGCCAAGAACCGCGACCTGATGGGCGCCACCGACCCGAAGAAGGCCGAGAAGGGCAGCATCCGTGCCGACTTCGCCGAATCGATCGACGCTAACGCCGTGCACGGTTCGGACGCAGCGGAGACCGCCGCGGTCGAAGTGGCGTTCTTCTTCCCCGGCATGAACGTCTACAGCCGCTGATCGCAAGCGCTAACGGCGAAAAAGGGCGGCAGCCGTCGTGAGCCCGGTCAACCTTCTCGACTTCGACCTCGACGGACTTGCCGCCTATTGCGAAGGGCTGGGCGAAAAGCGCTTTCGCGCCGTTCAGCTGTTCCGCTGGATCCACCAGAAAGGCGCTGCGGACTTCACGCAGATGTCCGACCTGGCCAAGTCGCTGCGCGACAAACTTGCCGGCGCGGCGCTGATCCAACCGCTGGCGCAGATCAGCGAGCAGGCCTCGGCCGACGGCACGATCAAGTGGCTGTTCGATGTCGGTAACGGCGACGCGGTCGAGACCGTGTTCATCCCCGAAGACGATCGCGGCACGCTGTGCGTGTCGTCGCAAGCCGGCTGTGCGGTGGGCTGCCGCTTCTGCTCCACCGGTCACCAGGGTTTCAGCCGCAACCTGAGCACCGGCGAAATCATCGCCCAGCTCTGGTTTGCCGAGCACCACCTGCGCCAGCGCCTGAAGCTTGGCGTCGGTGAACGCGCGATCAGCAATGTCGTGATGATGGGCATGGGCGAGCCGCTGCAGAACTACACGGCACTGGTGCCGGCGCTGCGCACGATGCTCGACGACCACGGCTATGGCCTGTCGCGCCGGCGCGTCACGGTCTCGACCTCCGGCGTCGTGCCGATGATCGACCGGCTGCGCGACGATTGCCCGGTCGCCCTCGCGGTCTCGCTGCATGCACCGACCGACGGCTTGCGCGACCAGTTGGTGCCGCTGAACCGCAAGTACCCGCTGGCCGAGCTGATGCAGTCCTGCCGTAGCTACCTGGCCGCCGCGCCGCGCGACTTCATCACCTTCGAATACTGCATGCTCGACGGCGTCAATGATGCGCCGGAGCAAGCACGCCAGCTGATCGCGCTGGTCGCCGGGCCGCGTGCCGCCGAACGCGTGCCCTGCAAGTTCAACCTGATCCCGTTCAACCCGTTCCCGGCCTCGGGCCTGAAGCGCTCGCCCAGGGACCGCGTGCTGGCCTTTGCCAAGGTGCTGCAGGAGGCCGGCATCGTGACGACCATCCGCAAGACCCGCGGCGACGACATCGATGCCGCCTGTGGTCAACTGGCCGGCGAGGTGCAGGACCGCACCAACGCCCAGAAGCGCATGACCCGCCCGGTGATCCGCATCGAGCCCTCGACCCAGGAATTGCCATGACTCCGTTGCGGGCTGTTCGACACGGCGGCCTGCAGGCCTTGCTGACCCTGCTGGTCATGACAGGCCTGTCGGGCTGCGCAACGCAAGGGGCTGGGCAAGGCGAGTTGCGTGAACGTGCCACTGACTCCGACCAGACCGATGCCGACCGCCGCGCGCGGGTGCGGCTGGAACTGGCCGGCGCCTATTTCGGCCGCGGCCAGTTGGACACCGCGCTCGACGAATTGAAGCTGTCGATCGCCGCCAATCCGAACTACAGCGCCGCCTACAACCTGCGCGGGCTGATCTACGCCAGCCTGGGCGACGATGCGCTGGCCGAGGACAGCTTTCGCCGCGCGCTGCAGCTGAACAACCGCGATGCCGATGCGATGCACAACTACGGCTGGTACCTGTGCCAGAGGCAGCGCTACAACGATGCCAATGCGCAGTTTCAGCTGGCTCTCGCGCAGCCACAGTACCGCGATACGCAGCGCACCTTGCTCGCCCGCGGCATCTGCCAGGCGCGCGCCGGCCAGCTGATGGAAGCCGAGGGCTCGCTGATGCGTTCCTATGAGCTCGATCCGGCCAACCCGGGCACGGCCATCAACCTGAGCGACGTGCTGCTGCGCCGCGGTGAGTTCACCCGGGCGCGCTTCTACATCGGGCGCGTCAATGCGCAGCAGGCCACGACCAATGCGCAATCGCTGTGGCTGGCGGCGCGCATCGAACACAAACTCGGCAATGCCGTGGGCGCGCGTGACCTCGGCGAGCAGATGCGCAGTCGCTTCCCGCAGGCGCCCGAGGTTCAGCTCTTCGACAAGGGGCGCTTCGATGAGTGATTTGTCCGCGCTGCCGGGTGAACCCGAGGTGTCGGGGGCGGGTGCGTTGCTGCGCGCCGCGCGCCAGAAGCAGGGCCTGCACATTGCCGCGCTGGCCGCATCGATCAAGGTCACGCCGGCCAAGCTGGAAGCGCTGGAAGCCGGCCGCTACAACGAGTTGCCCGATGCCACCTTCACCCGCGCGCTGGCCCAGAGCATCTGCCGCGTGCTGAAGATCGATGCGGAGCCGGTGCTGGCGCAACTGCCGTCCACGCGTGACGCGACGCTGGACAAGGTGCGCATCGGGCTGAACACGCCGTTCCGCGAGCGCCCCGGCCGCATCGACCCGGTCGATTGGGCGCTGTGGCGCCGGCCGGCAGTGTGGCTGGTCCTGCTGCTGCTGGCTGCCGCCGCGGCCTTCGTGATGGTGCCCGGCCACTGGTTGCAGCGCTGGCTGCCCTCGGCCTCACGCGACGCCGAGGCGCCCATGCCCTCGGCGACCACGGATGTGCCGGCGGCAACACCGGCCGCAGCCGCGGCCTCCAGCGTCGTCGAAGTGATCACGATGCCGGTGGCCGAGGCATCGTCGGCGCCATCGCCGGCACCAGTGGCTGCGTCGGCCGCTGCGGCACTGACACCACCCGCCGCCAGCGCCCCTGTCCCCGCCGTCAATGCCACCGGCGCCCGTGTGCGCGCCATCCGCGCCACCTGGGTGCAGGCCAGCGATGCCAAGGGCCAGTTGCTGATCAGCCGCGTGCTGCAGGCCGGCGAGACGGTGGACCTCGACGGCGCCCGGCCGTTGCGTGTGCGCATCGGCAACGTGCAGGGCACCGAGTTGCTGCACCGCGGCCAGCCCGTCGACCTGGCCTCCCGGTCGCAGAACAATGTGGCCAACGTCGAGCTGCCATGAACAATCCCTCCCCCGATGCCCCCCTGCTGATCACCCCGGCCTGGCCCGCGGCACGCCGTTCACGCCAGGCGCGCGTGGCCTGGGGCAGTCGTGTCGTGACGATCGGCGGCGATGCGCCGGTGCGTGTGCAATCGATGACCAACACCGACACGGTGGATGTCATCGAGACGGCGATCCAGGTCAAGGAACTGGCGGTCGCCGGTTCGGAGTTGGTGCGCATCACGGTCAATACGCCCGAGGCGGCCCGGGCCGTGCCGGCGATCCGCGAGCAGCTCGACCGCATGGGCATCGATGTGCCGCTGATCGGCGATTTCCACTACAACGGCCACACGCTGCTGACCGAGTATCCGGAGTGCGCCGCGGCCCTGTCGAAGTACCGCATCAACCCGGGCAATGTCGGCAAGGGCCAGAAGCGTGACCGGCAGTTCGCGCAGATGATCGAAGCCGCCTGCCGGCATGACAAGGTGGTGCGCATCGGCGTCAACTGGGGCAGCCTGGACCAGGAACTGCTCGCCGCGATGATGGACGAGAACGCCCTGCGCGCCGCGCCGTGGGATGCCAAGCAGGTGATGTACCAGGCGCTGGTGCAATCGGCGTTGCAGTCAGCCGACTGGGCGCGTGAGCTGGGACTGGATGCCAATCAGATCATCATCAGCTGCAAGGTCAGCGGCGTGCAGGACCTGATCACCGTCTACCAGGCGCTGGCGCAGCGCTGCGATTACGCGCTGCACCTGGGGCTGACCGAAGCCGGCATGGCCACCAAGGGCACGGTGGCCTCGTCGGTGGCGCTGGGCGTGCTGCTGCAGCAGGGCATCGGCGACACGATCCGCGTCTCGCTGACGCCGCAGCCGGGTGAGTCGCGCACGCAGGAAGTGCTCATCGCGCTGGAGATCCTGCAGGGCCTGGGCCTGCGCCACTTCAACCCCAGTGTCACCGCCTGCCCGGGCTGCGGCCGCACCACCAGCACCACCTTCCAGGAGCTGGCCAAGCAGATCGACGACCACCTGCGCGCAATGATGCCGGTGTGGAAGTTGCGCTACCCCGGCGTCGAGAACCTGAAGGTTGCGGTGATGGGCTGCATCGTCAACGGCCCCGGCGAGAGCAAGCATGCCGACATCGGCATCAGCCTGCCTGGCACCGGCGAAGCACCGGCCGCGCCGGTGTTCATCGACGGCCAGAAGGCGATGACCCTGCGCGGCGAAGGCATCGCGCAGGACTTCCACCGCATCGTCGAGGGCTACATCGAGCGCCGTTTCGGCGCCGCCACCGCGGCGCATTGACGCTCATCTGAACCGCTAGCGCCGCCACACGCCGTGGCCGGCCGAGCCTTCCGCCTTCAACCCGGCGCCGCGTGCAGCGGCGCCAACTGGCTTCATCCCTCCCATGACCAACGTCCTCAAAGCCATCAAGGGCATGAACGACATCCTGCCCGGCAGCGTGCCGCGCAAGGACAAGCTGCCCGACAGCGCGCTGTGGCAGTGGTTCGAGACCACTGTGCGCTCGGTGCTCGGCCGCTACGGCTACCAGTACCTGCTGACGCCGATCGTCGAGCCCACCGCACTGTTCGTGCGCGGCCTGGGCGAGGTGACCGACATCGTCGAGAAGGAGATGTACTCCTTCACCGACGCGATGAACGGCGACCAGCTCACGCTGCGCCCCGAGGCCACTGCCGGCATCGTGCGTGCAATGGTCGAGCACAACGCGCTCTACAACGGCCCGCTGCGCCTGTGGACGCTGGGGCCGATGTTCCGCCACGAGCGGCCGCAGAAGGGCCGCTACCGTCAATTCAACCAGCTTGATGTCGAGGCGCTGGGCTTCGCCGGGCCGGATGTCGACGCCGAGCTGATCCTGATGGTGCGGCGGCTGTGGCAGGAGCTGGGCCTGGTGGTCGGACAGCACGTGCGGCTGGAGCTCAACAGCCTGGGCCAGCCCACCGAACGGCAGGCGCACCGCGAGGCGCTGATCGCCTACTTCGAAGCCCATGCCGAACAGTTGGACGAAGACGCGCGCCGCCGGCTGCACAGCAACCCGCTGCGCATTCTCGACACCAAGAATCCGGCGCTGCAGGCCCTGGTCGAGGCGGCGCCGAGCTTGATGGACTTCCTGGGCGCCGAGACGCTGGGCCACTTCAACGCGGTGCGCGCCGCGCTCGACGCGGCCGGCCTGGCCTACCGCATCAACCCGCGCCTGGTCCGCGGCATGGACTACTACAACCTGACCGTCTTCGAATGGGTCACCGACCACCTGGGCTCGCAGGGCACCGTGTGCGGCGGCGGCCGCTACGACGGTTTGTTCGAACAGCTCGGCGGCAAGCCGACGCCGGCGGTCGGCTTCGGCTTGGGCATCGAGCGGCTGCTGCTGCTGATCCAGGAACTGGCGCTGCCAGTGCCGGCCGTGTCGCCCACGGCCTATGCGGTGGTCGCCGATCCGGCCAGCCTGCCGCAGGTGCTGGTGACGCTGGAAGCCCTGCGCGCGGCCGGCATCGCCGTGCAGATGCATGCCAGCGGCGGTGGCATCAAGGCGCAGTTCAAGAAGGCCGATGCCAGCGGCGCCGCGTTCGCCCTGGTCTTTGGGGCCGATGAGCTGGCGCAAGGCATGGTCGCCGTGAAGCCGCTGCGTGATGCGGCCGCGGCGCAGAGCCTCAAGCCGCTGGCCGATGTGGCCACCTGGGCGCACGAATTGCGCAACGCATAATCCCCCCCTTCGATCTCCGACCGGCGCCATGGCGAACCAACTCGACCTGCAAGAGCAGGAACAACTCGACGAACTCAAGGCTTTCTGGAAGCAATACGGCAACCTGATCACCTGGGTGTTGACGCTGGCGCTGCTGGCCTTTGCCGGCTGGAACGGCTGGAACTGGTGGCAACGCGAACAAAGCGCAAAAGCCGGTGTGCTGTTCGATGAACTCGACAAGGCCGCGCAGGCCAGCGATGCCGCGCGTGGCCAGCAGGTCTTTGCCGAACTGAAGGAGCGCTATCCACGCACGGCCTTCGCCCAGCAAGCGGGTCTGCTCGCCGCCAAGCTGCAGCTCGACAAGGGCCAGGCCGACCCGGCCCGCGCCGCGCTGACCTGGGTGGCCGACAACGCGGCGGAAGATGAATACCGCAGCATCGCCCGCCTGCGCCTGGCGGCCGTGATGCTCGAAGCCAAGCAGTACGACGACGCGCTGAAACAGCTGGACGCCGCCAAGTCGCCCGAGTTCGCCGCGCTGGTGGCCGATCGCCGCGGCGACGTGCTGCTGGCCCAAGGCAAGAAGGACGAGGCCAAGGCGGCCTACGACACCGCCTACAAGGGCATGGACGAGAAGACCGATTACCGCCGCCTGGTGGAGGCCAAACTCACGGCCCTGGGCGCTGCCCCGGCCGCGTCGGGAGCAGCCCGATGAAGCGGCTGACACCTCAGCTGGCGCTGCTGGCCGCTGGCTTGCTGAGCGCCTGTTCCAGCACCGACAAACCGAAACCCACCGCGCTCGAAAGCCTCACGCCGCAGATCGCCGGCCGCCAGGTCTGGAGCGCGCGGCTGGACAACGTGCAGTTCCCGCTGGCCGTCAGCGTGCGCGACGGCGCCTTCATCGTCGCCGGCACCGATGGCACGGTCGTGGCCTACGAGGCGCAGACCGGCCGCGAACAGTGGCGCGGCGAGGCCGGCCGCAAGCTGTCGGCCGGTGTCGGCAGCGATGGGCGTTTCGCGGCGGTGGTGACGGTCGACAACGAACTCGTCGTGCTCGACCGGGGCAAGCGCAGCTGGAGCATCCCGCTGTTGTCGCGGACCACCACCGCGCCACTGGTGGCAGGCGAGCGGGTGTTCGTGGTCGGCGTCGACCGGGTCGTGCATGCCTTCGATGCGCTCGATGGCCGACGCCTGTGGACCTACAAGCGCAGCGGCGAGCCGCTGACGCTGGCGCAGCCCGGCGTGCTGACGGCCTACAAGAACACCTTGCTGGTCGGGCAGGGCGCTTCGCTGGTAGGGCTGGAGCCGACCAAGGGCACGCTGAGCTGGGACGTGCCGGTGACGTCGCCGCGCGGCACCAACGAAGTCGAACGCCTGAACGATCTGGTCGGCCCGGTGCTGCGCGTGGGCGACAGCGTGTGCGCACGGGCCTTCCAGACGGCGGTGGGCTGCGTGGCGGCGAACACCGGCACGCTGCGCTGGAGCCGTCTGAATGCCGGCCAGCAGCCCTTGGGTGGCGATGCCGATTACGTCTTCGGCGCCGATGCGTCCGATCGCGTCTCCGCCTGGCGCGCCGCCACCGGCGACCTGGCCTGGAGCAACGAACGCCTGCTGTACCGCGGACTGTCGGCGCCCTTGAGCGCCGGCCCCACCGTGGTGTTCGGCGACATCGAAGGGCAGGTGCACTTCCTGGCCCGCGAAGACGGCAAGACCTTGCTGCGCCTGCCGACCGATGGATCGCCGGTGGTCGCGCAGCCAGTGCTGTCCGGCACCACGGTGCTGGTGGTCACGCGCAACGGCGGGCTGTTCGCCTTCCGACCCGACTGAAGCGTTCGATGAAACCGGTGATCGCCCTCGTCGGCCGCCCGAACGTCGGCAAGTCGACCCTTTTCAACCGGCTGACCAAGAGCCGGGACGCGATCGTCGCTGACTTCGCCGGGCTCACGCGCGACCGTCACTACGGCGACGGCAAGCAGGGCGGCCGCGAGTTCATCGTCATCGACACCGGCGGCTTCGAACCCGAGAAACCGACCGGTATCGTCGCGATGATGGCGCGGCAGACCCAGGCCGCGGTGGCCGAGGCTGATGCGGTGATCTTCGTCGTCGATGTGCGCTCGGGCGTGTCCGGCCAGGACCATGACATTGCGCGTTATCTGCGCACGGCCAACAAGCGTGTGCTGGTGGCGGTGAACAAGGCCGAGGGCATGGTCGAATCGCCGGCGCTGGCGGAGTTCCACGAGTTGGGCATGGGCGAGCCCCATCCGATCTCCGCGTCCCACGGCCAGGGCATTCGCAGCCTGATCGAAGCAGCGCTCGAAGAGTTCCCGGAAGACGAAGAAGCCGATGCCGAGCCCGACGCCGATGCGCCGATCCGATTGGCCGTGGCCGGCCGTCCGAATGTTGGCAAATCGACGCTGATCAACACCTGGCTGGGCGAGGAACGCCTGGTCGCCTTCGACCAGCCGGGCACCACGCGGGATGCGATCAGCGTGCCCTTCGAGCGCGGTGGCCAGAAGTTCGAGCTGATCGACACCGCCGGCCTGCGGCGCCGAGGCCAGGTGTTCGAGGCGATCGAGAAGTTCTCGGTCGTCAAGACCTTGCAGGCGATCGCCGATGCGCATGTGGTGCTGCTGCTGATCGACGCGACGCAGGGTGTCAGCGAACAGGATGCCCACATCGCCGGCTACATCCTCGAGTCCGGCCGAGCGGTGGTGATTGCCGTGAACAAGTGGGATGCCGTTGACTCGTACCAGCGGCAGATGTTCGAGCGCTCGGTCGAGCAGCGTCTGGCCTTCCTGAAGTTTGCGGCGGTGCAGCACATCTCGGCGCTGAAGCGCCAGGGCCTGGGGCCGGTGTGGAAGTCGATCACCGAAGCCCATGCCTCGGCCACCCGCAAGATGCCCACACCGGTGCTCACGCGGCTGCTGCAGGACGCCGTACAGCACCAGGCGCCCAAGCGCGCCGGCATGTTCCGCCCCAAGCTGCGCTATGCCCACCAGGGCGGCATGAACCCGCCGCGCGTGGTGATTCACGGCAACGCGCTGGAGCATGTGTCGGAGGCCTACAAGCGCTACCTCGAGGGTCGCTTTCGCGAGCATTTCAAACTCGTCGGGACCCCGCTGCGCATCGAGTTCAAGTCGTCGAAGAATCCATTCGACGATGACAAGGGTGGTTGACCCCAGATTTACCCTGATGTGTTAAGGTCCACCGTCTCAGAACTCACAACACGGAGCATATCGTGTCGAACAAAGGGCAACTCCTACAAGACCCCTTCTTGAACCTGCTGCGCAAGGAGCATGTACCGGTCTCGATCTACCTCGTCAACGGCATCAAGTTGCAGGGGCATATCGAGTCTTTTGACCAGTACGTCGTTCTCCTGCGCAACACCGTCACGCAGATGGTCTACAAGCATGCGATCTCGACGGTCGTGCCTGGCCGCCCGGTCAACTTCCACGCCAACGACCAGCCCGAGCAGGCCTGATCTTTAGCCTGCCGCGTCGCTATCGCTCCCACCTTGAACCTCGACGAGAGGGATGATGCAGCGCCGCCCGGCGACGGGCCGGCGCGTGCTGTGCTTGTCGGCGTCGATTTCGGCACCGGGCATTCCTTCGACCCCACGCTGGACGAACTGGCCTTGCTGGCCGAATCGGCTGGTGATGACGCCGTGGCGCGCATCATTGCGCGTCGCAAGGCCCCGGACCCCAAACTGTTCGTCGGCTCCGGCAAGGCCGACGAAATCAAGGAACTGGTGCTGGTGCATCGCGCCGATGGCGTGATCTTCGACCAGGCCCTGTCGCCGGCCCAGCAGCGCAACCTGGAGCGCCACCTCGGCGTGCCGGTGGCCGACCGCACGGCGCTGATCCTGGAGATCTTTGCGCAGCGCGCGAAGAGCCACGAGGGCAAGCTGCAGGTTGAACTGGCGCGCCTGCAGTACCTGGCCACGCGTCTGGTGCGGCGCTGGTCCCACCTGGAGCGCCAGCGCGGTGGCGTCGGCCATCGCGGCGGCCCCGGCGAAGCGCAGATCGAGCTCGACCGGCGCATGATCGGCGAGCGCATCAAGTCGCTGAAAACGCGGCTGGACAAGGTCAAGCGCCAGCGTGGCACGCAGCGCCGCGCGCGCGAGAAGAGCGGCGCCTTCCGCATCTCGCTGGTCGGCTATACCAATGCCGGCAAATCGACGCTGTTCAACGCGCTGGTGAAGGCACGGGCCTATGCCGCCGACCAGCTGTTCGCAACGCTCGATACCACCACGCGCTCGCTGTACCTCGAGGCGCTGAACGGCAGCGTGTCGCTGTCGGACACCGTGGGCTTCATCCGTGACCTGCCGCACAAGCTGGTGGAAGCCTTCCAGGCCACCTTGCAGGAAGCTGCCGACGCGGATTTGCTGCTGCATGTGGTGGATGCCGCGAGCCCCACGCTGCAGGAGCAGCGCGACGAGGTCGAGCGTGTGCTGGCCGAGATCGGCGCGCAGGACATTCCGCAGGTGCTGGTCTACAACAAGCTGGATCGCATCGAACCCGCGCCACGCGCCTTGTCCGACTGGATCGAGCGTGAACCCGGCGTCTGGGTGCCGCGGGTCTTTGTCAGCGCGCTGGAAGGTCTGGGTCTCGACGGCTTGCGTGCCGTGCTGGTCCAGGCGGCATCACCCGAAGGCTTGATTCCCCCGGCCCTATCCCCACTTACCGCCGACCCGGTGGACGATCCGGTGAGCCAGACTGCGGACCTCCCCGCGTTACCATCGCCGACCTGATGAGCATGCAATCCACCCCATCCCCTGATTCCGCCGATGCACCGCGTGGCGCCCCTGGCTCGGCACGCCGCCGCCATTGGAGCGGCCTGTGGATGAATGCCGGCCGCAACGACGGCCCGCCGGACCTCGATGAACTCTGGCGCGACTTCAACCGCAAACTGAGCGGCCTGTTCGGCCGCGGCGGCGCCAACAAGCCGCCTGATCCGCGCGACGAAGGCCCGTCCTTCCAGCCGGACATGCGCAATGCCGGCGTCGGTATCGGGTTGATCGGTTTTGTCGTGCTGGTGATCTGGGCCGGCAGCGGCTTCTTCATCGTGCAGGAAGGCCAGCAATCGATCATCACCACCTTCGGCCGCTACTCATCGACGGTAGATGCCGGTTTCCAGTGGCGCTTTCCGTACCCGTTCCAGGCCCACGACACGGTGGCGGTGACGCAGCTGCGCTCGACCGAAGTTGGCCGCAGCAGCGTCGGCCAGGTCACGGGCTTGCGCGACTCGTCGATGCTGACGCAGGACGAGAACATCATCGACATCCGCTTCACCGTGCAATACCGGCTGAAGGACGCCAAGAGCTACCTGTTCGAAAACCGCGACCCGGACAAGGCCGTGGAGCAGGCCAGCGAATCCGCGGTGCGCGAGATCGTCGGCCGCAGCAAGGTCGACTCGGTGCTGTACGAGCAGCGCGATGCGATTGCGGCGGATCTGGTCAAGTCGATCCAGAACCAGCTCGACCGGTTGAAGGCCGGCGTGCTGATCGTCAATGTGAACGTCCAGAACGTGCAGGTGCCCGAGCAGGTGACGGCCGCCTTCAACGACGCGGTGAAGGCCGGCGCTGACCGCGACCGCTTCAAGAACGAAGGCCAGGCCTATGCCAGCGACGTGATCCCGAAGGCGCGTGGCGCCGCGGCGCGGCTGCGCGAAGAAGCCGAGGGCTACCGCCAGCGCGTGATCGCGCAGGCCGACGGCGATGCCCAGCGCTTCCGCTCGGTGCTGGCCGAATACCAGAAAGCGCCCGCGGTGACGCGGGACCGCATGTACATCGACACGATGCAGCAGGTCTATTCCAACGTCAGCAAGGTGCTGGTGGACAGCAAGAGCGGCTCGAACCTGTTGTACCTGCCGCTGGACAAGCTGTTGCAGCAAGCGGGCGCCGGGCCGACCGTGACGCCGATGCAGACCACGCCGCCGAGCACGGCGGCCGAGCCTGGCGCCAGCAGCGGCGCCAACGACGTGCGCGCCCGGGACACCGGTCGCAGCCGCGACCGTGACGGCCGTTGAGGAGCGGCAAGCATGAACCGTATCGGACTCACCATTGCCGGCTTCCTGATCGTGCTGATGCTGGCCTCGTCGATGTTGTTCATCGTCGACCAGCGCCAGCTGGCCGTGGTCTACGCGCTCGGCGAGATCAAGGAAGTCATCACCGAACCCGGGCTGAAGTTCAAGCTGCCGCCGCCGTTCCAGAACGTCGTGTTCCTGGACAAACGCATCCAGACGCTGGACAGCCCTGAAACCCGGCCGATCTTCACGGCCGAGAAGAAGAGCCTCGTGATCGACTGGCTGGTGAAGTGGCGCATTTCGGAATCGCGCCAGTTCATCCGCAACAACGGCTCGGACATCCGCAACCTGGAAAGCCGGCTGAGCCCTGTGATCCAGGCCGCGTTCAACGAAGAGATCACGCGCCGCACCGTGCGCGGCGTGCTCTCCGCCGAGCGCGACAAGGTGATGCAGGACGTGCGCAACCGCCTGGTCGAAGAGTCCAAGGCCTTCGGCATCGAGATCATCGACGTGCGCATCAAGCGGGTCGACTTCGTTGCCGACATCACCGATGCGGTGTACCGGCGCATGCAGTCGGAGCGCCAGCAGGTGGCCAACGAACTGCGCTCGCAGGGCAATGCCGAAGGCGAGAAGATCAAGGCCGATGCCGACAAGCAGCGCGAGGTGATCATCGCCGAGGCCTACCGCGATGCCCAGAAGATCAAGGGCGAGGGCGATGCCAAGGCCTCATTGCTGTATGCCGATGCCTTTGGCCGCGACCCGCAGTTTGCGCAGTTCTACCGCAGCCTGGAAGCTTATCGCTCCACCTTCCGCAACCGCAGCGACGTGATGGTGCTCGACCCGTCGAGTGATTTCTTCAAGGCCATGCGCGGCTCCGGTGCAGGTGCCGCGCCGGCAGCAGCCGCCCCCGCTCCGCGTCGCTGAGGCCTTCACAGGCCATGAGCGACTGGCTGCTGGGCGCGCTGGCGCTGATGCTGATCTTCGAGGGTGTGCTGCCTTTCCTGAGCCCGGGCCTGTGGCGCCAGGTGTTCGAGCGCGCCATCCGCATGACGGATGGGCAGATCCGCTTCCTGGGCTTGTCGTGCATGCTGGTGGGTTTGCTGCTGCTGACCTTGTGGCGCTGAGCTGAGGCCGTCGGGGCTCTCCGATCTAGGGGAGCAAGGGGTGAGCGGCATTGCTGGGTGGCGGTGGGCTCCGCTATAACTTCGTGGCGTTGTTGCCGGTGCCTTGCGGCGACTGGCCGATGCTGCCGTCACCGACCCGGTGATGCCGAGCCATCCCACCCCCCGACAAGCCATGAGCATGCCCACCCGAAGCATTCTGTCTGCCCTGCTGGTACTCGCCAGCGCCTTCTCGGCCGCGAGCCACGCCGCTGACGAGGGAAGCGGCCGCGCCTTCAACTTCAGCGGCCATACCTTCGCCAACCAACAGGCTTTCATCGACAGTGGTGCGCGCTGCTCGACGCGGCATGTCACCGAGGCCGAGCAACAAGCCCACGACGACGCGCACGGGGCCTGGCGCGCGGCGCGCAATGCGCAGGGCTTCAACGTCGCGTTGCGGCCCGTCGGTTCGGTGGCTGTTCCGGTCTGGGTGCACGTCATCAACAAGGGCAGCGGGCTTGCCAACGGCGACATTCCGCAGAGCCAGATCGACGATCAGTTGCAGGTGCTCAGCGATGCCTATGGCGGCGCCAGTTCGCCCTTCGTGTTCCAGCTGGCCGGCGTGACGCGCACGACCAACGCCGCCTGGTACACGATGACGCCGAACTCGGCTGCCGAAAGCCAGGCCAAGAACGCGCTCCGTGTGGGCGGTGCCGGCACATTGAACGTGTACGTCGCGGGCATCGGCGGCGGCCTGTTGGGCTGGGCCACGTTCCCGTCAGATTACGCCAGCGCGCCGAAGATGGACGGCGTGGTGATCCTCAACACTTCGGTGCCGGGTGGCACTGCCACGCCGTACAACCTGGGCGATACCGCCACGCATGAAGTGGGTCACTGGATGGGGCTGTACCACACGTTTCAGGGCGCCTGCACCAAGACCAACGACAGCGTCAGCGACACGCCGGCCGAGCGTTCTGCCGCCTTCGGCTGCCCGACCGGCCGCAACAGCTGCAAGACACGGCCCGGTGTCGACCCGATCCTGAATTTCATGGACTACACCGATGATGCCTGCATGAACCAGTTCAGCGGCGGGCAGGTGACCCGCATGGACACCCTGCACCAGCAATACCGCAGCGCGCTGTAAGCCGCTGCACGGCGATGCCGGTGCGTGCCGTTTCGGTACGCACGGCACGTGGCAACGCCCAGGGCCCGGCATGGCTGCCAGGCCCCGCGTGTTTGCGGCTTTCGGGCCACGGCTTGTGCTGAGCACGCCAGTACAATGCCCGTTTTAATCGCCGGTGTCTTTCATGTCGTCTGCTTGGCTGTTGCCCGAGCACATTGCTGATGTCCTGCCCTCCGAGGCACGGCGCATCGAAGAACTGCGGTACACGCTGCTCGACATGGCCCGTGGCTACGGCTTCGAGTTGGTGATGCCGCCGCTGCTGGAGCACCTGGATTCGCTGCTGACCGGCACGGGTCGTGAACTTGATCTGCGCACCTTCAAGCTGGTGGACCAGTTGAGCGGTCGCACGCTCGGCGTACGCGCTGACAGCACGCCGCAGGTGGCGCGCATCGATGCGCATCTGCTGAACCGCGCCGGTGTCACCCGCCTGTGCTACTGCGGGCCGGTGCTGCATACCCGTCCACAAGCCGCGCATGCCACGCGTGAGCCGCTGCAACTGGGTGCGGAGATCTACGGCCACGCTGGCCTGGAAGCCGACTTGGAAGTGCAGGATTTGGCGCTCGATGGCCTGCGCGCTGCGGGGATACAGCATCGGGTGCTGGACCTGGCCGACGCACGCATCCTGCGGGGCCTGCTGGATGGCATTGCGCTGGCACCGGAGTTTCGCGCCGACCTGCATGCGGCGCTGGCGATCAAGGACGGCAGCGCGTTGCGCGTGCTGGCCGCCAAGCTGCCGCCGGCAGTCCGCTCCGGCCTGCTGGCGCTGCCGGAGTTATACGGCGATCATGAGATCCTCGGTGCAGCCCGCCGCATGCTGCCCGGGCATCCGCTGATCGAGGCGGCGCTGAACGATCTGGCCTGGCTGGCCAGCCACGTGCAGCGCGCGCACCAGGACGTGCGCATCGGATTCGACCTGGGTGACATGGGCGGTCATGGCTATTACAGCGGGGCGCGGTTCGCGGTCTATGTCGACGGTGCCAGCGATGCGCTGCTGCGCGGTGGCCGCTACGACGAGGTGGGCGCCGTGTTCGGCCGCAACCGCCCGGCGGTGGGCTTCAGCACCGACCTCAAGGCGCTGGTCGCGATCGCGGCCCCCACGCCCCGCCGCATGGCCATCCGTGCGCCGTGGAGCGAGGACGCCGACTTGCGCCATGCCGTACGGGCGCTGCGTGAACGCGGCGACACGGTGGTCTGCATCCTGCCCGGCCACGAGCACGAGGGCGAGGAATTCGACTGCGACCGCGAACTGGTGGCCGTCGACGGCCACTGGGTGCTGCGCGCGCTCTGAGCGTACCGACTTCAGTTTTCAACGGGATTCCTGATTCATGCAACAAGGCACTCACACCCCGCCCGGCCGCAACGTGGTCGTGGTCGGCACCCAATGGGGCGACGAAGGCAAGGGCAAGGTCGTCGATTGGCTGACCGACCATGCCAACGGCGTCGTGCGTTTCCAGGGCGGTCATAACGCCGGACATACGCTGGTCATCAAGGGCATCAAGACGGCCTTGCAGCTGATCCCCTCGGGCATCATGCGCGAGGGCGTGCCGTGCTACATCGGCAACGGCGTGGTGGTCGACCCGATCCACCTGCTCGGCGAGATCGAGCGGCTGGAGGCCATCGGCGTCGAGGTGCGCTCGCGGCTGTTCATCAGCGAATCCTGCCCGCTGATCCTGCCCTTCCATGTCGAGGTCGACAAGGCCCGCGAGGCGTTGCGCGAAAGCAGTGGCGCCGGCAAGATCGGAACCACCGGCAAGGGTATCGGCCCCGCGTATGAAGACAAGGTGGCACGTCGCGCGCTGCGCGTGCAGGACGTGAAGCATCCGGAGCGCTTCGCGAAGAAGCTGCGGGAGTTGCTGACGCTGCACAACTTTGCGCTGACCGGCTACCTGAAGAGCACGGCGCTGGAGTTCCAGCCGATCTTCGACCAATCGATGCAAGTGGCCGAGCAGCTGAAGCCGATGCTGGCTGATGTCGGCTATCGCATCCACACTGCCAATCGGCAGCATGGCGCCAACCTGCTGTTCGAAGGCGCACAAGGCACGCTGCTGGACATCGACCACGGCACCTACCCGTATGTCACGTCCAGCAACTGCGTTGCCGGCAATGCGGCAGCCGGCGCCGGCGTCGGGCCGGACATGCTGCACTACATCCTGGGCATCACCAAGGCTTACACCACGCGTGTCGGCAGCGGGCCGTTCCCGACCGAATTGCCGTTGGACCAGCCCGGCACGGTGGGTCACCACCTGTCGACGGTGGGCCAGGAGCGTGGTGTCGTCACCGGCCGTATCCGCCGCTGCGGCTGGCTTGATGTCGCGGCGCTGAAGCGCTCGGTCATCATCAACGGCATCTCGGGCCTGTGCATCACCAAGCTCGATGTGCTGGATGGCCTGGCCGAGATCAAGGCCTGCGTGGGCTACAAGCTCAACGGCCAGGACGTGGACATCCTGCCGCTGGATGCCGACGAGATCGAAGCCTGCGAGCCGGTGTTCGAAGTGTTCCCCGGCTGGACCGAGAAGACCTTCGGCCTGACCCGCTGGGAGCAGCTACCGGCCAATGCGCGGGCCTACCTGGAGCGGGTGCAATCCCTGATCGGCGCGCCGATCGACATGGTGTCCACCGGCCCGGACCGCGAACACACGATCCTGCTGCGCCACCCATACAAGCCCTGACGAGGAGAGACAAGCCCATGCTGACCGACGACGGCAAGCACCTGTATGTGTCCTGGGACGAATACCACCTGCTGACCGAGCGCCTGGCGCTCAAGGTGGCTGCCTCAGGCTGGCAGTTCGATCAGATCCTGTGCCTCGCACGCGGCGGCATGCGCCCAGGCGATGTGCTGTCACGCGTGTTCGACAAGCCGCTGGCGATCATGTCGACCAGTTCTTACCGTGCCGAGGCCGGCACGATCCAGGGCCGACTCGACCTGGCCAAGTACATCACGATGCCCAAGGGTGAACTGGCCGGTCGTGTGCTGCTGGTTGATGACCTGGCCGACTCCGGAGTCACGCTGAAGGCGGTGGTCGACCGGCTGCGCGGTGTGCCGGCGATCAGCGACCTGCGCACGGCGGTGATATGGGTCAAGGGCGTGTCGAACTACACGCCGGAGTACTACGTCGAGATGCTGCCCACCAGCCCGTGGATCCACCAGCCTTTCGAAGAGTACGACAACCTGCGGCCCGACGGGCTGGCGAAGAAGTTTTCCGTTTGATTCAGGGCTGCGTCGCCTCGGCTCGGGCACGCAGCATGGGGAGTCGGAACGTTCTGTGCGCACAAAGGAAAATGGCCGACACTTTCATGTCGGCCATTCACTTCATTCTTGGTGCCCAGAAGAGGACTCGAACCTCCACGCCGCTAAGCGCTAGTACCTGAAACTAGTGCGTCTACCAATTCCGCCATCTGGGCAACTACAGAAGCTAGGAGTCTAGCATAAAAACAAATCCTTCCGCAAGCCAAGCACTCGGCGCTGCATTGATGAGTGAGATCGAGGGCACGGTGCTGGGCCACCGCGACGGCCACGGCTTCGTGCGCCGTGACGACAACGAACCGGACATCTACCTCTCGCCACAAGAGATGCGCGCGGTATTGCACCGCGACCGGGTACGTGTGCGCGTGGTGCGCTACGACCGCAAGGGCCGGCCCGAAGGCCGCGTGCTCGACATCGTCGAGCGACGCAAGACGCCGATCATCGGCCGCCTGCTGCACGAGAACGGCATCTGGCTGGTCGCGCCGGAAGACAGGCGCTATGGTCAGGACATCCTGATCCCGAAGAACGCCACCGCCAATGCCACGGTCGGCCAGGTGGTCGCGATCGAGTTGACCGAAACACCGTCGATGTACTCGCAGCCTG
Source organism: Aquabacterium sp. (assembly GCF_035476535.1). Classification (GTDB taxonomy): domain Bacteria; phylum Pseudomonadota; class Gammaproteobacteria; order Burkholderiales; family Burkholderiaceae_C; genus Pseudaquabacterium. The sequence continues at coordinate 7,588 of NZ_DATILJ010000144.1, read as the reverse complement.
TGGGCCGCATCACCGAGGTGTTAGGCGAGATCGACGATCCCGGCATGGAGATCGAGATCGCAGTGCGCAAGTACGAGGTGCCGCACCGCTTCTCGGCCGAGACGCTGGCCCAGGCCGCGGCGCTGCCGGACAAGCTGCGACCTATCGACAAGCGCTACCGCGTCGACCTGACCGATGTGCCACTGGTCACCATCGACGGCGAGGACGCACGCGACTTCGACGATGCGGTGTACTGCGAACCGCTCAAGCGTGGCCGCGGCAAGACTTCCTTCGACGGTTGGCGCCTGGTGGTGGCGATTGCCGACGTCAGCCACTATGTCAAGCCCGGTGAACCGCTGGACGAGGACGCCTACGAGCGCGCCACCTCGGTGTACTTCCCGCGGCGCGTGATCCCGATGCTGCCGGAGAAGCTGTCCAACGGCCTGTGCTCGCTGAACCCCGACGAAGAGCGGCTGTGCATGGTCTGCGACATGCTGGTCAGCAGCAGCGGCGAGATCGAGGCCTACCAGTTTTTCCCCGGCGTGATGCGCTCGCATGCGCGCTTCACCTACAACGAGGTGGCGGCGATCCTCGGCAACACCCGCGGCGCCGAAGCCCAGCGCCGCAGTGAGCTGGTGCCGCACCTGCTGCACCTGCACGAGGTCTACCGGGCCTTGCTGAAGCACCGCGGCACGCGCGGTGCGGTGGACTTCGAAACGACCGAGACGCAGATCGTCTGCGACGACAACGGCCGCATTGAAAAGATCGTGCCGCGCACGCGCACCGAAGCGCACCGCCTGATCGAAGAAGCGATGCTGGCGGCCAATGTCTGCGCGGCGGAGTTCATCGCCAGTCACAAGCATCCGGTGCTGTACCGCGTGCACGAGGGGCCGACACCCGAGAAGCGCACCACGCTGCAGAACTACCTGCGCACGCTGGGCCTGGGCTTCAGCCTCAGCGAGGACCCCAAGCCGAGCGAACTGCAGGCGATCTCGCAGGCCACGAAAGATCGTGTCGACGCGATGCAGATCCACTCGATGCTGCTGCGCTCGATGCAGCAGGCGATCTACACCGCCACCAACAGCGGCCACTTCGGCCTGGCCTACGAGGCCTACGCGCACTTCACAAGTCCGATCCGGCGTTATCCCGATCTGCTGGTGCACCGCGTGATCAAGGCCTTGCTGCATGGCAAGCGCTACCACCTGGCAGCCGGCGTGTTCGAGGAGGCGCCGCATGCCAAGCCCGCGCGCAAGGGCGGCAAGGTGCCGCCCAAGGTGACGGTCAGCGCGCAGGATGCCGAATTGTGGGAGGCGGCGGGCACGCATTGCAGCGCCAATGAGCGCCGGGCCGATGAAGCGTCTCGCGATGTCGAGGCCTGGCTGAAGTGCCGCTTCATGCGCGATCATCTCGGTGAAGAATATTCAGGCACCGTCAGTGCGGCGACCAGCTTCGGTGTCTTCGTCACGCTGGATGAGTTGTATGTCGAAGGGCTGGTGCACATCACCGAGCTCGGCGGTGAGTACTTCCGCTTCGACGAAGCGCGGCAGGAACTGCGCGGCGAACGCAGCGGCGTGCGCTACACCATCGGGTCTCGTGTGCGGGTGCAGGTCAGCCGGGTGGATCTGGATGGCCGCAAGATCGACTTCCGCATGATGCGCGAGGGCGATGCCGAGCAACTGCTGTCGCGCGGCCGCAAACCCTCGACACCGACCCAGGAGCTGAAGGAAGTGCAGGCCAAGGACCGCGCAGCGAAGTCGGCCCGCGCCAAGGCCGTGGCTGCACGGTCGGCGCCGGCCGGCAAGGGCACCCGGGCGGGCAAGACGGCACGGGCACCGCGAAAGAGCCGCTGAGGCGTCAGGCCGCCGCCATCGCGGCGGCCATTTGCTCGATCAGGTCCGCGGCGCGCAGCGGCAAGCGCAGGTCGCCCTGCTCGGCTGCGCGGCCGTGCAGCCACGCGGCGCTGTCGGCGGCGTGCCGACCGTCGGTGCCGGGCAGTTGCGCCCACAGGCCGCCGATCCAGCCGGCGAGCACGTCGCCGCTGCCGGCGGTACCGAGCCGGGCATTGCCGGTCGGGTTGATCGATAGAGGCGCGCCGACCGCCGCGATCACGCTGCCGGAGCCTTTGAGCAAGACGCCGCACCGCAGCCGGTCGCTCAAGCGGCGGCTGTTGTGCAACCGGTCCGACTGCAGCTCGGACGTGGGCATGGCCAGCAGTCGCGCGGCCTCCAGCGGATGCGGCGTCAACACGCTGGGCAGGCCCCGCGCGGCACGTGACCGCAGCGCATCCGCCAAGGCCGGTTCCGTGGCGATGGCGTTCAGCGCATCGGCGTCCAGCACCAGCCGCGCCGCATGGTGCAGCACGGCGGCCAGAGGCTCGCGCACGGCATCGCCGCCGCCGCAGCCGCAGACCACGGTCGCCGACTGCAGTGCCTGCGGGTTCAACACCTGCGCCAAGGCGCGCGGCATCAGTTCCGGCCGTGCCGCGTCGACGCCGTCGGCAGCGCCATCCAGTCGCGCCAGATAGACCCGGCCGGCACCGGCCGTCAGCGCGGCGCGAGCGGCCAGCACCGCGGCCCCGCCCATGCCCGGCGCGCCACCGATCACCAGCACGTCGCCGAAGCTGCCCTTGTGTTGGGCATGGGCACGGGCTGGCCAGACCGGCGGCCCGGCCAGCCAGGCGTCGGGGGCGCTTGATTCGCTCTCGACGCCAAGTGCATCGAGCCAGACCGTGCCGGCGTGGTCGCGACCGAATGCGGTGAAGAGCCCCGGCTTCAGCGTCAGCAGGGAGAGGGTGTGGGCCGCGCGCACGGCCTGCGTGCCTAGCAGGCACCCGGTGTCGGCCGACAAGCCCGAGGGCAGGTCAATCGCCAGGACCGGCACACCGGCACCGTTGAGCAAGCCGATGGCCAGTGCGATGTCGCCCTGCGGCGCGCGGCTGGCGCCAATGCCCAGCAGGGCATCGATGGCTAACGCAGCATCGACGCGTGCGGGCAATCCGCTCTCGATGCTGACACCGGCCTGCTGGGCCTCCTGCAAGGCCTGCCGGGCGTCGTCCGGCAGCGCATCGGGCTGGCCCAGCAAGCTCAGTTGCACGCGCTTGCCGGCCTGCAGCAGATGCCGCGCGGCCACCAGGCCATCGCCGCCGTTGTTGCCGGGACCAGCGGCCACCCACACGGTTTGCGCATGGGGTGCGATGGCCACGGCCAGCCGCGCCACGGCCAGCCCTGCCGCCGCCATCAGCGCATGCGGCTGGGCTTGCGCCAAGGCCGTTTGTTCGCGCTGGCGCGACCTGACCACCCCGTGCAAGGACCAGGGGCCGTTCGAGCCTGTGACGGGCGTGATCATGGTCTTGACGACTACCGACGGAGCAAGCGCTCGATGCCCAGCCCTTCGGTGTCGATGGCCGGGCTGCGGCGGGCCAGCAGATCGGCGAGCACGCGGGCTGAGCCGCAACTCAGCGCCCAGCCGCTGGAGCCGTGGCCCAGGTTCAGCCAGATGCCTTCGGCCGAACAGGCGCCCAGCACCGGAGGCCCATCCGGCAGCATCGGCCGCGCGCCTTTCCAGTGCTGCGCTTGCGCTAGTTGCGCGCAGCCGGGAAACCAGTCGTCCAGCACCTTGTACAGCGTCTGCACCGCGGCGTCATTGCTGCGATCCAGTCGGCCGCCGAGTTCGGCGCTGCCGGCGACGCGCACGCGCTGGCCGAGACGGCTGATCGCGACCTTGTGTTTCTCATCCATCACCGCCGACTTCGGGCCGATGTCCGGAAAGCCTTCCCGCACACGCAGCGGCGCGGTGAGCGAATAACCGTGCACCGGCACCATCGGCAGACGGCAGCCCAGCGGCGCCAGCAGTGCGGTGGCGCCGAGCGCGGCACAGACGACGATGCCGTCGAAGCTGTCGTCCTGCGCGCTGTCGTGGCCATCGCTGGCACGATGGCGCAGCGTCGCGCGCTTGCCGGGCTGCAGCGTCAGCACTTCGCGATCGAAGCGGAAATCCACGCCCAGGCGTTGCGCTTCGGCGCGCAGCAGCTGCGCAAACTGCCGGCAGTTGCCCACGCCATCGTTCGGCAGGTGGACCGCGGCATGCAAGGGCGTCTGCGCGTGCAGGCCAGGTTCCAGTGCGCGGGCTTTCTGGCCGTCGATCAAGTGGAATGTCACGCCCAGTTCGGCCAGCAGCTTCAGGCTGCCGCGTGCCAGCGTCAGTTCCTGCGGCGTGCGCAGCAGCACGGTGTAGCCATTGGCCTGTTCATAGTCGAGCCGCAGGTCATGCGTCAGGGTCTTCAGCCGCTGCTGGCTGTAGCGCGCCAGCCGGTGCATGCGCGTGCGGTTGGCCTGGAAGCTGGTAGCGCCGCAGGCCCGCCACCAGCGCCACATCCAGCGCCATTGGCCGGGCGCCATGGGCCGAGCCAGTCGCACCGGCGCGTGGCGGCTGAGCAGGTGCTTGAACACCTTTGCGGGCATGCCGGGCGCGGCCCAGGGTGTGACGTAGCCCGGCGCAACGACCCCGGCATTGGCGAAACTGGTTTCCTCGGCAACGCTGCTGCGACGCTCGAACACGATGACCTCGTGACCATCGGCCGCAAGTTCATACGCGGTTGTCACGCCGACAATGCCGGCGCCGATCACGGCCAGCCTCATCGCCCGAGTTCCGCTGCACGCAATGCGGCCTCGATGGCCAGCGATGCGCCGAGCACCGCGTCATCGGCCAGCGCCGGACCCCACACCATCAGCCCGACCGGCAACCCTCCCGGCGCATGGCAGGGCAGCGACAGCGCGCAGCCGTCGAGCATGTTGACCACCGACGGGTTGCGCAGCAGCAGTGCATTGGTGCGGAAGAACAGTTCGTCGCTGGCGATCAGTGGCGCAATCGCCGGCGCGACGATCGGCACCGTGGGCGAGAGCAACGCATCGAAGCCTTGCATCGCCTGTTCGACGCGGGCGATCCATGCGCGCCGCGCTTGTTGCAGGTCCAGGTAGTCGGCAGCGCTGATCTGGGCGCCGCGGCGGATGCGTTGCGCCACGCGCGGGTCGTAGTCGGCTTCGCGTTCGGCCAGGCGATGGCGGTGCCAGGCCCAGCTTTCGGCCGCGGCAAAACCGCCCTGGGCCTGCAGGCCCGCGAGTTCGGACAGGGCGGGCAGGGCGATCTGTTCGATCTGCGCGCCCGATGTGCTGAGCGCGCTCAGCGCCCGGTTGAAGGCATCGGCAACAGCGGGCTCGAGCGTATCGAGCATCACGGTCGTCGGCACTGCGAAGCGCATGGCGTGCAAGGGGCGCGTGGCAAGGCGTGGCGCCTGGCCTGCCAGCACCCCATGCACCAGCACCGCATCGGCGACGCTGCGCGTGATTGCACACGCGGTGTCGAGTGTGCTGGACAGTGGCACGCTGCCGTCCAGCGGCGTCAGCCGCTGCGTGTTCTTGAAACCCACCAGCCCTTGCAGCGCGGCCGGAATGCGGATGGAGCCGCCCGTGTCGGAACCCAGTGCGGCCCAGCTCGCGCCGGTGGCCACCGAGACGGCACCGCCGGAGGTCGAGCCGCCGGGAATCAGCGCTTCGCCAGTCGCGCTGACCGGATGGCGCGGCGTGCCATGGTGCGGATTGATGCCGACTCCGGAGAACGCGAATTCGCTCATGTTGGTATGGCCTACCAGCACCGCGCCGGCGGCGCGCAGGCAGGCGATCACGCCGCAGTCCCGCGCTGCAGGCACTGCATCGGCCATCGCGCGCGAGGCCGCGGTGGTCGGCTGGCCGGCGACGTCGAACAGATCCTTGATCGAGACCGGCACACCGGCCAGAGGCGGCAAGGGCAGCCCGGCAGTGCGCAGCGTATCGATCGCCGCGGCCGTGGCGCGCGCGCCAGCATCGAAGCGCCGGACGAAGACGTGCCGGCAAGCCGGGCTGTCGGCCACGGCGAGCGCATGGCTCAGTGCCTCGGCCGCGCTCAAAGTGCCTGCTGCTATACTCTTTGGGTTTACCTGGGTGTCCATGCGGAGCTTCAAGAAGCGACAGCACCGGACGGCAGGTGAATCAATCGCGAACCGGCTATCGAGAGGTGTCGCGGGGGTGGTATGCACACCATGGGTGTGTGACCAGGAAGCCCTCGCGATTCGCGCCGGATTCTAGACCCAACCTTTGGAGTTCTCCATGTCAGTCACCATGCGTGAAATGCTGGAAGCGGGCGTCCATTTCGGACACCAAACCCGCTTCTGGAACCCGAAGATGGCCCCGTTCATTTACGGCCATCGCAACAAGATCCACATCATCAACCTCGAAAAGACGCTGCCGAAGTTCGAGGAAGCGATGAAGTTCGTGCGCCAGCTCAGCGGCAAGCGCGGCACGATCCTGATGGTGGGCACCAAGCGCCAGGCGCGCGAAGTCATTGCGCTGGAAGCCCAGCGCGCCGGCATGCCCTTCGTCGACCAGCGCTGGCTCGGCGGCATGCTGACCAACTTCAAGACCGTCAAGGGCTCGCTGAAGAAGCTGAAGGACATGCAGGCCACCAAGGAAAACGGCCTCGAGTCGCTGACCAAGAAGGAAGGCCTGATGTTCGAGCGCGAGCTGGCCAAGCTCGAGAAGGACATCGGCGGCATCCAGGACATGAACGCGTTGCCTGATGCGCTGTTCGTCATCGACGTCGGCTATCACAAGATCGCCGTCGCCGAAGCCAAGAAGCTCGGCATTCCGGTGATCGGCGTGGTCGACACCAACCACTCGCCCGAAGACATCGACTACGTGATCCCCGGCAACGACGACTCGGCCAAGGCCGTGGCGCTGTACGCCCGCGCGGTGGCCGATGCGGTCCAGGACGGCAAGGCCAATGCGGTCAACGAAGTGGTGCAGGCAGCAGCCGGCAGCGACGAATTCGTGGAAGTCAACGAAGACGCGTGATCCGCGCGCCCAAGCCTTGAACGAGGGGCTTTACAGCCCCTTTTTCGCAAGGGTTGCGGGAATTTCCGCAATCCTTGGCCCCTCCAGGGGGCCCCTCAGATAACGGAGATTTGATGATGGCTGCAATCACTGCAAGCATGGTCGGCGAACTGCGGGCCAAGACCGATGCCCCGATGATGGAGTGCAAGAAGGCGCTCACCGAGGCCGATGGCGACATGGTGCGTGCCGAAGAGATCCTGCGCGTCAAGCTCGGCAGCAAGGCCGGCAAGGCCGCTTCGCGCGTCACCGCCGAAGGCGTGATCGCCGCGACGGTCAAGGGCAGCAGCGGCGCGATGATCGAAGTCAATTGCGAGACCGACTTCGTCACCAAGAACGACTCGTTCCTGGCCTTCGCGAAGAACTGCTCGGACCTGATCGTCCAGCACAACCCGGCCGACGTGGCGGCGCTGTCCGCGCTGGCACTGTCGCAAGACGGCTTTGGCCCGACGGTGGAAGACGTGCGCAAGGGCCTGATCGGCAAGATCGGCGAGAACATGAGCTTCCGCCGCTTCCAGCGTTTCGCGGGCGCAGGCAAGCTGGCCGCCTACCTGCACGGCACGCGCATCGGCGTGGTCGTGGAGTTCGAGGGCGACGAGACGGCCGCCAAGGACGTCGCGATGCACGTGGCCGCCATGAAGCCCGTGGCGCTCACCAGCGCCGATGTGCCCGCCGAGCTCATCAGCAAG
>NZ_DATILJ010000143.1:0-20453 GCF_035476535.1 Aquabacterium sp. | reverse complement strand
GCTGTTGTCGTTCTGGTCGACCGCATTGCCCAGCGAGCAGGTCACACCGGTACTGCCGCTGATCTGCGCCGTGCTCATCAGCAGGCCGGTGGGAAACGAGCTGGTGCCGCTGAGCGAGATGTAGCCCGCGATGATGTAGGCATTGCTCTCGGTGCAATAGGCTTGCACTTCGGCCACCGTGGTGACCACCTGGTTGCAGGTGAGCACGACGTAGCCTGAAGCGTTGTCGAACACCACCGCGAAGGTGTTGCTGACCTGCACCACGCTCTGGCCGTTGCCGAGGTCCAGCGCCGGCATCGGGATGTTCAGGTTGCGGTTCTTCGGCCGCTTCAATGTGGTGTTACCCGGCAGCGGGAAGGCCAGCGCACCGCTGTCGAAGGGGTCGGTCTTCGAGATGATGCTGTTGAAGCTCAGCGTCTGCTTGATGGCATCGCCGTTGACCCGGTCGGCCCAGGCCACGGTCACGCGCACGCGCCGATACGCATCGCTGCTGCTGTCCAGCAGTTCCCAGCGGCGCTCGAAACTGGTGTTGGCGTGGTAGGCCTCGCCGTTGTGCGTGCTGCCTTCGGTGATGTCGTCGTTGGCACCGACCAGGCCGTCCCAGCTCACCACGCCCGCAGCCGCGGTGAGCTGCGAAAACGAGCGCAGCTCCTCGAGCTTTTCCTGCGCCAGCCGGGTTGCTTCGCCACGCTGGCGTGCCACGTCCTCGTTGAAGGCCAGCTTCAGGCCGATGCCGGCGATCGCCAGCAGCCCGAAGGAGGTGATCAGCATCGCGATCATCGCCTCGATCAGCGAGAAGCCCCGCCGCAAGGGGGTCGTCAGGCGGTTCATCGGGCGGTTCATGGCTGGGTGTCCGTGTTTGTCTTGAAATCGCGCCAGCTGCCCGGCACGCGCACCAGCGGCGCGCTCATGCGCCGCGCGTTGTTCAGCGCATCGGGGTCGTAGCTGACCGTGCCGTTGCCGTTGGTCTTGTAGGCGGCACAGGTCACCTGGGCGCCGTAGATGGTGGCCGAACCGGTGCCGATGTCGTTCCAGTCGGCGCTGTTGGAGAAGATCAGGCCGTAGAAGGTGTTGTCGCCGTTGATCTTGATGGCATTGGGCGTGACGAAGATGATTGGATCGGCCTGCGTACCATAGGTGTTATTGCCGCTGAGCTGCAGATCGGACGAGAAGTAGAACGAGCGCCAGCCCTGGTTGTAGGCCGTGTCGATCTGGCTCTTGCAGTCGGACGTGCTGCCGCAGCTGATGACCTTGGTGGTCGGTGAATCGCGGAAGCGCTCGATGGTCATGCCGAAGTAGGCCTTGAACATCGACGACTTTTCGCAGGTCGTGTCTTGGCTGGCCAGCGTGTAGAGCGACTGGTCGTTCTCGATCAGCGCATTGGCCGTCGGCTGCCCCGACAGCGTGACCATCGAGGTGCCCGGGGCGGTGTCGATGGAGGTGCCGGCATTGACCAGGATCCCGTTGGTCGCCACGTCGGTGTTCTCGACGTTGAACGAGCCGCCGATGTCGCAGGAGGTGCCGCAGGTCAGCGGCGCGGCGGGCGGCCGCGGCGACAGGCCCAGCTTCAGCGTCACGCTCAAGCGCGCATGGCCCTCGCCGGTGGCGTACTCGGTGGACGAGCAGACCTTGCTCTGTGCCGGGCAGGCCCAGGCGGTGACCTTGACCGCATCGGTATCGCCGGCCACGGTTTCGAAGGCCATGGTGAAACCGGGCTGTTCAGCCGTGCCGACGGCGGCCACCGCCGCGGCGCCGCTGGCCGTGGTGGCCGGGCAACTGCAGGTCAGCGTGCCATCGGCCGGGTTGATCTTGCAGCCGGGGAAGACGGCCACGGTCTTGACGTCGCTCGATGCCGGCGCGCCGTTCCAGCCGGTCATCACATAGCGCTTGCGGAACGAGGTGTCGCCCGCGGCCGACGAAGCCTTGCAATCGGCGCCGATGTCGGCCGGCGAGTTGATCATGCCGGTGGCCCACTCGATGGCGGCTTCGGCCACTTCATGCGTCAGCGTGGCCTGCATCTGGTTGCCCGAGCTGCGCTGCTCGGACAGCACGCCACGGTTGACATACAGCGCGCCGAGCGACGCGATGAAAAGCAGCAGCATCGTCACGAGCAGCGTGGCCACGCCCTGCTGGGCGCGGCGCGTGACGAGGGGGGGGCGGGCAGTCATCACAGGTTCCTTCAGGCCGGGCAACTGCCGCTGACCTCGTCATTGCGCACACGCACGGTGGAGCGCAGGTTGCGCTGGATCTGCGCGTCGAGCACCGATTCGCCGGCGATGTGCACGGCATAGCTGCGCACGGTCACCGTCGGGCAGTTCGGCGTGCCGACGGTGCACACGGTCGAGCAGGTGTCGCCAAGGCTGATCGTCGTCACCGTGGGTGTGATCACCAGCGTCTTGACACGCACGGCGTTCTTGTCGGTGACATCGGCCCAGCCGCCGTTCGTTTGCATCTGCAACGCCTCGTCCTGCAGCCGGAAGCCGAACTGCTCGGTGGCGTCGAGCACGTCGTTGTCGGTCGTCGCCTCGCGCGAGAAGCCGTAGCCGATCTCGTTGGACGCCAGCTGAACGGCACGGTAGGGATTCTTCAGCGTCACCGAGCTGACGCCGATCGCCTGGGTGCCGCTGACCGCGTTGCCCCAGTAGCCGGCGCGGCGAAGGTCGCGCGTCAGCAGATCGGCGGCGTTGCGCAGGTCCTGGTTCAGCCGCGATTCGGCCAGCAGCTTGCGCGAGCCGACCACGTTGTTCGCAAACAGCATCGCCGCGCCGCTGACCACCACCATGCCGACGGCCGCGCCGATCAGCAGTTCCATGATCGACAAACCACGTTGCCCGGCACGCGTGCGGGCGGTGCGGTACGGCCTGGTTCTCAGCATGACGGGTACCCCGAGAAAACGCCGGAGGGCGAACACATCGCCACCCGGCCCAGTGCGTTGATCGAGACCTGCAGCTTGGTACTCACCAGGTCGCTGCTGGCCTCGAAGCTCTGCGCCGCGGTGGTGCCGCGCAGGCTCTCGAAGCGGATCGGCTGACCTTGGGCCAGCGTCACGCCGGTGGGCAGGGTGACGGTCTTCATCGTCACGTCGGCCGCGCCGCTGGCCGGTGTGACGGTGATCGCATAGGAGGCGCCGTCGGCAGCGATCGTCAGCGTGGCGCCGGCCAGCGTGGTGTCGGCATGCTTGCCGCCGCGCCGGATGGCTTCGCTGCGCGTGTACTGGATGTCCATCGCCAGCGTGGTGGCCACGCCCTCGAGCCGCGAGCGGGCCAGTGTCTGCACGAAAGAAGGTGCGGCCAGGCCGACCATGATGGCGGCGATGGCCACGGCCACCAGCACCTCGATCAGCGTCAGCCCCTGCGCATGACGTCGGTTCATCAGCGGCTCCAGCAGGTGGCGGGGGTGAAGGTCGGGCTGCCGCCGCTCACGGTGACGACCAGCGCAGTGCAGCCGGTGTCGTTGTTCTGGCCCTTGCTGGCGACCGGCGTGTAGCTGAGCGTGTAGCCGGTGCCGCTGACCGCGGACAAGGCCATCGTGTAGTAACCACTGCTGGTGCTGCTGCCCACGTTCAGGCTGCTGAAGCTGGTGGTGTAACTGGGGTTGTTGGCGCGCCAGCGCTCCTGCGCCTGCATCACGGCCGAGGCCGCATCGGTGGCATCGGCGCGGCGACCCTTGCGCACACTGGACAGATAGCTCGGCATGGCGACGGCACCGATGATCGCCACGATCGCCACCGCGATCATCAGCTCGATCAAGGTGAATCCGGTGGCCTGGCGGCGGCTTGGCAGGATTAAGGACATACGGCGTTCTCGGACTTCCGGGGCGGAACTTAATGGCCGTTACACCTTGGTACCAGCGGTCCTCGCCGAACGGTCGGCTGCGGGCGCCGAACGGGATTCAGCCGGAAAACACCGCCTTATTCCGGCGCATGCCAGCAGGCCAGCTCGCCGATCATCGCCAGCGAAGCGCACTGCCGCGCCATCGTCATTGCCAACGCCGCCTTGCCCGCCCCTGCCGTCCCGATGCTTGCCAACGCCCCCCCAACCGCCGAACTGATCGACGCCGACGTCACGCAAAGTGCGCGAGCGCAGCGTTGGGGCCACTACCTGAAGGATCTGGAGCAGTACGCCTCGCTGCGCACGCCGTTGCAGACCCAGGGCACGCTGGTGCGCGTGACCGGCCTGGTGCTGGAAGCGGCCGGTGTGCGCGCACCGGTCGGCTCGGTGTGTGAAGTGCATGGCGAAGCGCGCGATCCGGTGCTGGCCGAGGTGGTCGGCTTCAACGGCGACCGTGCTTTCCTGATGCCCACCGGCGAAGTGCATGGCCTGACCAGCGGCGCGCGTGTCTCGCCGCGTGCCGTGCCGCACGCCCCGCCGCTGCTGGGCCGCGACAACCAGCTGTGGCGCCGCACCGAAGACCGCGGCCTGCACCTGGCCATGGGCGACGGGCTCTTGGGCCGCGTGGTCGACGCGCATGGCCAGCCGATGGACCGCAAGGGCCCTTTGCAGCACACCCGCAACGAGCCCATGGTGCGCCGCCCGATCAACGCGATGGACCGCGACCCGGTACGCACCCCGCTGGACACCGGCGTGCGCGCGATCAACGCGATGCTGACCATCGGCCGCGGCCAGCGCATCGGCCTGTTCGCCGGCACCGGCGTCGGCAAATCGGTGCTGCTGGGCATGATGGCGCGTTACACCGCGGCGGACGTCATCGTCGTCGGTCTCATCGGCGAACGCGGCCGCGAAGTCAAGGAATTCATCGAGGACATCCTGGGCGACGACGGGCTGGCGCGCTCGGTCGTCGTGGCTGCCCCGGCGGATGCACCACCCTTGGTGCGCATGCAGGGCGCCACCTATGCCACCGCGATTGCCGAGCATTTCCGCGACGAAGGCCGGCACGTGCTGCTGCTGATGGATTCACTCACCCGCTACGCGATGGCCCAGCGTGAGATCGCTTTGGCCATCGGCGAGCCGCCGGCCACCAAAGGCTACCCGCCGTCCTGCTTTGCCAAGCTGCCGCAGCTGGTGGAGCGTTCGGGCAACGGCCTGAACGGCGTCGGCTCGATCACCGCGTTCTACACCGTGCTCTCCGAAGGCGACGACCAGCAGGACCCGATCGCCGATGCCGCCCGCGGCATCCTGGACGGCCACATCGTGCTGTCGCGCGACCTCGCCGAATCGGGCCACTTCCCGGCCATCGACGTCGAACGCTCGATCTCGCGCGTGATGACCGCCGTGGCGCCGCGTGAGCAACTGGAAGCCGCCCGCCGCGCGCGGGCGCTGCTGTCCAAACTGAGCAAGGCGCGCGACCTGATCCAGCTGGGCGCCTACCAGCCCGGGCATGACCCCGAACTCGACCTCGCCGTGCGCCTGCAGCCGCAGCTGATGGCGCTGCTGCAGCAGGACCAGCATGACCGCGCACCCATGGATCAGTCGCGCAGCCAGCTGTGCCGCATGGTCGGCGCCTGAACACCTCGCCCGCTTCCAGCCTTTTGCCTGAGACCCGCCGACCATGGACTCTTCCACCTCCCTGACCCTGCTGCTGGAACAGGCCGAATCCGCACGCGATGCCCAGCAGACCGTGCTGCGCAACTGCGAAGCCGCCGCCGCGCATGCCCAGGCCCAGGCCGACCAGTTGCTGGCCTACCGCGGCCAGTACGAGCAGCGCTGGTCCACGCATTTCCGCCAGGCCGGCGCCATCGAACTGCTGCAATGCGTGCAGGGTTTCTCGCAGCGGCTGGAGCAGGCCATCAGCCACCAGGGCCACGCCAGCGCCCAGGCCCAGGCCCGTGTGGCCCAGGCGCGCCAGCAGCTGATCGCCCTCGAACAGCGCGTGGCTGCAGTGCGCAAGCTGATCGAACGCCGCCAGGCCGAGCAACGGCGTGCGGCCGACCGACGCGAACAGCGCAGCACCGATGAAGCCGCGCAGCGCCGCCCCAGCGGTTCGCGGCTCACGCCGTCCCTGATCTGATTGCCGAGAAAGCCGCCATGCTGAGCCAGCTGAGCCCCCTTGCCTCCGCCAAGCCTGCAGCCGCCGCCGCGGCGGACGGCCATGGCTTTGCCGCCCGCGCGGACAGCGACGGATCGGGCGCATTCGCCCAGGCGCTGCAGCGCAGCAGCAGCGCCCTGCAGGGCAACGCGCCGGCCGCGGGCTCCGCCGCGGGCAGGGCGCCCGCCGCAGGCTCCACCAGACCGGCCGCGGCCACGCCTGGCGGCAACAACGAAAACAGCGCAACCCATAGCGCCGGCACACCGGCCCGCAGCGATGGCACCGCCGGTGAAGCCTCGGCCACCCGTGACGGCCACCGCACCGACGACGCCGACGCGCCGGCCGATGAAGCCGGCGATGCCGTGCCTGCCCGCAGCCGACACGCACCGCGGCGCAGCGGGCCGGACATCCGTCTGCCGCAGGCCCTGCGCCAAGGTGCCGACGCGGCCAGGCCCGAAGCGGCGGACACCGGCACCGAAGTGCCCGGCTCGGCCGACCGCGATGCCTTGACCCAGGCCGTGGACGAAGACATCAGCCTCGCCGCCGGCCTCACGAGCTTGCCGCAGCCACAGACCGCTGCGGTCGAAGCGCCGGCCCTGCCACCGGCGTGGCCGGGCGACAGCCCGGGCGTCGCAGCTGCCTCGGTGGCCATCGCCGCTCCCGGCACCACCGGCCAGGACACCGCCTCCACGCCAGGTGCGATCGCGGCGGCCCTGTTGCAGCCGTCCAACGGCAGCGATGCGGCAGCGCGCGCTGGCACCACGAGCACGGCCCGCAACGTGCCGCTGCCGGCCCAGGCGCCCGCCGCCGCCCCGTCAGGCCTGCCGCCGCCCGAAGCCAAGCCGCTGCCGCCGCTGGCGCCGCGCGGCGTGGTCGACAACAGCGCTGCCGCGCACGCCGCCACCAGCCCCTCCGGCGCAACACGCGACCCCAGCGCCAGCGAAGACGCCCCGGTCACCGCGGCCAGCGACACCGCCACGCCCACCAGCAACAGCGCCGCACCGGCCGCAACGGCCGCACCGGCGGCCACGGCCACCCCGGCGAGCCCATCGACACAGCCCAGCGCCAGCCCGCCGTTGCGCACAGCCACAGCGGCGACTGATGCCATCGCGCCCGTGCCCGCCAACCCCAAGTCGCTGAGCACCGCCAGCCGCGCCGACACCCCCAACACCCGAGCCGAGGTCCGGCCGGCACGAAGTACAGCCGCCACCGACCCGCGCACGGCGGGCGACGACAGCCGCCCCGTCCGGCGCGATGCCGACGCCCTGGCGCTGATGCCCGACGCGCAAGCACCCGTCCCGCGCAGCACTGCCAGCGATGCCGACCCCGGCCGATCCGACGCCCAGCGCGACAGCGGCAATCCGGCCGGCGCCGTCACCAGCGCCGGCAGCACCAGCAGCCTGAACGCCAGCACCGGCGGGCGCTTCGCCGAACAACTGCAGACCCTGCTGCCGGCTGGCATGGCCACAGCGGCCGCCGCGCCGCTGGCCAGCGCGGCGCCCGCCGCGGTGCCGACGGCCCATCTGCCCACCGCCTTGTACAGCCCGGAGTTCGCGCCGGCGCTGGGCGCGCAGGTCACGCTGTTCGCCCGCGGCGGCGTGCACCAGGCCCGGATCGAGCTGAATCCGGCCGACATGGGGCCGATTTCGGTGCAGATCGTGATGGATGGCAGCAGCGCCCGGGTGGACTTCCACGCCGAGGTGGCCGCCACCCGCCAGGTCATCGAATCCTCGCTGCCGGCGCTGGCCAGTTCGCTGCGCGACGCCGGCATGACGCTGACCGGCGGCGGCGTGTTCCAGGCGGACGCGCTGCAGGCTTCGCCAGCGGGCAGCCTGTCCGGCCCCGCGCTCCCAGGCCAAGCCGGCGGCCAGGAGGGCGGCACCGGCCAGCAGCCCACCGGCCATGGCGCTGGCCAGCCCAGGAGTGGCCGCAGCGGCCGCGGCAGCGACACCGACGACGCCGGCCTGCCCTCCCTCGGCACCGTGCTGCGGCCCGGCACCCAGCGCGGTCTGGTCGACCTCGTCGCCTGACACAGCCCTGGCGGGTGGCGGCAAATCACGGCCCTTTCACCCGCTATTCGCGACATCCCCCAAGGCCTGCTCTCCGAATAATCGCTGCTAACGACCCCGCATGGCCAGACGCCGCGTGGGACCGATGCCCGAATCCGGAGAGACCATGTCCGCCGCCACTGCCGAACTCACCGACGCCCCTGCGCCCAAGGCCGCCGGCAAGAAGAAGCTGATCATCATCATCGTCGCGACGGTGCTGCTGCTGGTGCTGGGCGGCGGCGGCGCGGCGGTGTTCATGATGAAGAAGAAGGCCGCGGCAGAAGCCGACAGCGAAGACGGCGCCGCCGAAACCCATGCCGTGGCCGAGCCCGAGCACAAGGAAGAGAAGCGCAAGCCACCGATCTTCGTGCCGCTGGACCCCTTCACCGTGAACCTGGCCGACCGCGAAGCCGAGCGCTACGCGCAGGTCGGCGTGACGCTGGAGATCGAGGACGCCAAGGTCGGCGAAGACCTCAAGCTCTACCTGCCGGCCATCCGCAACAACATCCTGATGCTGCTGGCGCACAAGACCGCCGGCGAATTGCTGACGCGTGAAGGCAAGCTCAAGCTGGCCCGCGAGATCCGCCGCGAGGCGATGCAGCCGCTGGGCTTCAACCTGCCCGACGAGGACGAAGAAGCCGCCAGCACCGGCAAGAAAAAGAAGAAGAAGGCCCCGGTGGTTTACCCGGTCAAGGCCGTGCACTTCTCCAACATCATCATCCAGTGAACTCGCCCACCCCCGTAGCGGCCTGCGGCCGCCTCCCCCTCAAGGGGGCCACGCCAGCGGCCCGGCAGAGCCGGATCCGCGGCGCGCGCTTGGGAAGTCCGCTTCGTTGGAGATCCGAGTCGTGAACCAGCAGATTCTTTCGCAAGACGAAGTTGATGCGCTGTTGCAAGGCATCACCGGCGAGAGCCAGAAGCTCGAGCAGGAAGACGCGCCCACCGGCGGCATCCGCGACTACGACCTGGCCAGCCAGGAACGCATCGTCCGTGGGCGCATGCCCACGATGGAGATCATCAACGAGCGCTTTGCGCGCAACATCCGCATCGGGCTGTTCAATCTCATCCGCAAGAGCCCGGAAGTGGCGATCGGTGGCATCAAGGTGCAGAAGTACAGCGCCTTCCTGCGTGAGATCGTCGTGCCGACCAACTTCAACATCGTCTCGGTACGGCCCTTGCGCGGATCGGGCCTGATCGTCTGCGACCCGACGCTCGTTTTCGCCGTGATCGATGCGCTGTTCGGCGGCGCCGGCAAGTTCCACACCCGCATCGAAGGCCGCGACTTCTCGCCCACCGAGCAGCGCGTGATCCTGCGCCTGGTCGAGACCATCATCGCCGAGTACAAGAAGGCCTGGACCGGCATCTACCCGGTCGAGATGGAGTACCAGCGCTCGGAGATGCAGCCGCAGTTCGCGAACATCGCGACGCCCTCGGAAATCGTCGTCGCGACCAGCTTCACGCTGGAAATCGGCGAGACCACCGGCACGGTGCACTTCTGCATTCCGTACTCGACGCTGGAGCCGATCCGCGACGTGCTGTACAGCACGATGCAGGGCGACTCCTCCGAACCCGACCGCCGCTGGGTGAAGCTGCTGAAGCAGCAGATCCAGTCGGCCGACGTCAAGCTGGTGGCCGAGCTCGCGCATGCCCATGCCACCTTGGAGCAGCTGCTGTCCTTCAAGCCCGGCGACTTCATCGAGTTGGACCTGGATCCGATGATCCAGGCCAAGATCGACGGCGTCCCGGTCTTCGACTGCCACTACGGCACCTCCAACAACCGCTACGCCATCAAGATCGACCGCATGCTGACCAGTACCCCCGCGGGCTGGCTGGGAGAAAACAATGAGTGAACCGCAAATGTCCGAAGAGGACCGCATGGCCGCCGAATGGGCGGCCGCGCTGGCCGAAACCAAGCCCAGCGAGAGCACCGCGCTGAGCGACCCGATCGAATCGGTCGCGGCCGCGGCGTTCACGAACTTCGCGCCCACCGGCATGGCCCCCAACGGCGCCGGCAACGACCTGAACATGATTCTGGACATCCCCGTCCAGCTCACGGTCGAACTCGGCCGCACCAAGATCCCGATCAAGCACATCCTGCAGCTGGCGCAAGGCTCGGTGGTGGAGCTCGAAGCGCTGGCCGGCGAGCCGATGGACGTGCTGGTCAACGGCTATCTGATCGCGCAGGGCGAGGTGGTGGTGGTGAACGACAAGTTCGGTATCCGCCTGACCGACATCGTCACGCCCAGCGAGCGCATGCGCCGCCTGTCGCGGGCCTGAGGACGATTCGCCGATGAATTCGATCCTCGGACCGCTGATGGCCTTCATCGCGGTGATCGCGATGATTCCGGTGGCGCTGTGGTTGTTGAAGCGCACGCCCATGGGCACGGCCGCGTCGCAAGGCACGATGCGCATGGTGGCGCAACTGGCCCTGGCGCCGAACCAGCGCGTGGTGACGGTGGAAGTGGGCAGCGGGGATGAGCGCCGCTGGCTGGTGCTGGGTGTCACGCCCGGTGGCATCAACACGCTGCACAGCATGCCGCCGCAGGCCGATGTGCCGGCACAGCACACGGTCGGCGCCCTGCCCTTCGCGGCCTGGCTGGCCAAGAGCCGCGCCGGCAAGGGAGATGAGCATGCTGGCTGATCGCCCTGCTTTTGACCGCCCCGTTTTTTTGCGCCTGCTGCGTCGCGCCGGCCAAGTGCTGGCCTTGTCGGTGTTATCGGCGCTGCCTGTAGCGGCTTTAGCCCAACAGACCGGTGGTGCGAACCTGCCGCTGCTGGTCGGCCAGGGGGCCGGCGGCACCAGCTACTCGGTGCCAATCCAGACCCTGCTGTTCTTCACCGCGCTGTCCTTCCTGCCGGCGGTGCTGTTGATGATGACCGGCTTCACCCGCATCGTCATCGTGCTGTCGCTGCTGCGCCAGGCGCTGGGCACGCAATCGGCGCCGCCGAACCAGGTGATCGTCGGCCTGAGCCTGTTCCTGACCTTCTTCGTGATGTCGCCGACCATCGACAAGGTCTACGCCCAGGCCTGGCAGCCCTACCAGGCGCAGCAGATCAACTTCGACGAGGCGCTCAAGCGCGGCGAGGTGCCGATGCGCGAGTTCATGCTGAAGCAGACCCGCCAGAGCGACATGGCCTTGTTCGCCAAGCTGGCCAAGGTGGAAGCTGGCGTGAAGAGCGAGAACATGCCGTTCAAGGTGCTGGTGCCGGCCTTCGTGACCAGCGAGCTGAAAAGCGCCTTCCAGATCGGCTTTCTGATCTTCATCCCCTTCCTGATCATCGACATGATCGTGGCCAGCGTGCTGATGAGCCTGGGCATGATGATGCTCTCGCCCGTGCTCGTCGCGCTGCCGTTCAAGCTGATGCTCTTCGTGCTGGCCGATGGCTGGAATCTCCTGCTCGGCTCCCTGGCCGCCTCTTTTGCAACCTAGGTTTTCAAGACATGGATCCGCAACAAGTCTTCACGCTGGGCCAGAAGGGCCTGTACATGCTGCTGCTGGTGTCGGCGCCGCTGCTGGTGGCGGTGCTGGTGGTCGGCCTGGTGGTCAGCATCTTCCAGGCCGCCACGCAGATCAACGAGGCCACGCTGAGCTTCGTGCCCAAGGTGCTGGCAGCCGTGGCGGTGCTGGCGATCGCCGGGCCGTGGATGATCACGATGCTGGTCGACTACATCCAGCAGACGCTTCAATCGATACCCAGCGCGGTGGGATGATCTCTTTCACCGAAGCCCAACTGCTGGGCTGGATCACACCGCTGTTCTGGCCCTTCATCCGCGCGCTGGCGCTGATGAGCAGCCTGCCGGTGTTCAGCCAGCGCACGGTGCCGATGCGCGTGAAGATCGCGCTGGCGATGTTCATCGCGCTGGCGTCGCAGGTCTCGCTGCCGGAGATGCCGGTGGTGCCGCTGGATTCGCCGCTGGCCATGCTGCTGGTGGTGCAGCAGGTGCTGATCGGCGTGTCGCTGGGCTTTGCGGTGCGGCTGGTGTTTGCCGCGGTGGAACTGGGCGGTGAAATCATCGGCCTGCAGATGGGCCTGAACTTCGCCGGCTTCTTCGACCCCGCCACCTCGGCCCAGGGCACGGCCTCGGGCAAGTTCTTCGGCACCATCGTCGCGTTCCTGTTCGTCATCGTCAACGGGCACCTGGCGATCATCGCGGCGCTGATCAAGAGTTTCGTCGCCTTCCCGGTCGGGCCCGAGCCCTTTGCCTTCCTGCGCGCCACGCAGCCGCAGGTCTGGGGTGCCGAGATCTTCACGCTGGGCTTGTGGATCGCGCTGCCGCTGGTCGGCATGCTGCTGTTCGTCAACCTGGTGCTGGGCGTGATCTCGCGCGTCGCGCCGCAGATCAACATCTTCGCGATCGGCTTTCCGATCACGCTGAGCGTGGGCCTGGTCGGCATGCTGCTGACCTTGCCATTGATGCAGCAACCGTTCACGATGGCCCTCGAGCGCATGCTCGAGCATTTCCAGTAACCAGCGCATGCTTGAGCATGTCCAGTAACGCCCGAATCGCGCGCCGGGACATGGCGCTCAAGCACGCGCCCGCTTTGACCGATATCCGGACATGGCCACGATCGACCGCTTCTTCGCCCTCACGCATTCACTGCCTTCGCTGCCCGAGGTAGCGCATCGGCTGCTGGAGACCTTCCGGCGCGAGGATGTGTCGCTGATGGAGCTGTGCGAGTTGATCGCACAGGACCCGGCGCTCAGCGCGCGCGTGCTGCGCATGGCCAACTCGGCGCGCTTCGGCAACCGCGGGCGCGTCGCCCACCTGCCCGATGCCGCGGCGCTGATCGGCCTGAACGCCTTGCGCGGCCTGGCGCTCACGGTGTGCCTGGTGAATGCCTTTCCGCGCCCGCCCGGTTTCGACCGCCAGCGCTTCTGGTGCCAGAACCTGGCCACCGCCGGCCATGCCAAAACCCTGGCCGGCCTGGTCGGTGAAGACAGCGGCCTGGCCGAAGTGGCCGGCCTGATCCTGCGCTCGGGCCAGTTGCTGATGCTGATGACCGATCCCGGCCGGGTCTCGCTGGTGGAATCGATGGCCGGCGCGCCGGACAGCATCTTCGAACTCGAGCGCACCCACTTCGGCTGCACCCACGCCGAGATCTCGGCCGAGCTGGCGGCCCGCTGGCGCATGCCGCTGCCGCTGGTGGATGCGCTGTATACCGCCGGCAACCCCATGGCCGCCGAGCCCTTCTCGCCCGCCGGCGCCGTGCTGCGCCTGGCCAGCGTGCTGGCCGATGCCGGCCACGATGGCGTCGACCGCGTGCAGGCCGCCCGCGTCGCGCAGGCCCCGCTGCTGGCGCGCTTGAAGCTGACGCCGGAGATGCTGGCCGCGCACCTGCAGCCGCATGAACGCCTGGTCAGCGCCGCCGCCGAACTGACAGCGTAGGATAGTCTCGAGCCGCCGGTGAACCACCGGCCTACCTGCGCGCCGGATGCCCACGCCAGCAACTGCCCATCCTAACAATACCGTTGAGCGGAACAGCGCCTGGCACGATGCCGGGCGAGGCTTGACGCCGCCGGCCCCCCAGGCACCACCGCGGTGGCTGAAGCCGCAGCTGCTGGCGCTGGCGCTGGCCGTGGTGTCGCTCACCGGCTGGGCCCTGATGCACAACCACCGTGACGAGTTTGCACAGCAGTCGCTGCAGCTCGAAGCGGTGGCTGAACTGCGCGCCAACCAGCTGGGCAGCTGGTTTCGCGACCGGCTTGCGCAGGCCCGGTTTGCGCGCAACAACCCGGTCTGGGCGCAGCTGTACCAGCGCTGGCACGACAGCGGCGATGTGCAGGCGCGCGACCAGTTGCTCGAGCGCGCCCGCGACCTGCGCCAGGCTTTCGGCGGCCAGGGCAGCCTGCTGGTGGATGCGCAGGGCGACTTCATCGCCGGCGAGGCCGGCACGGCCGGCCCGACACCGCCGCTGCTGCGCGCCGCCGTGCTGCGTGCGCTGTCCAGCGGCCAGGTGCAGCACACCGGCGTCTACCAGCACGGCGCCGACGCCGAGTCGGCGCGGCTGGACCTGGTGGCCCCCTTGGCCGCGGGCGGCGCGCCGGCCCGGGCCGCGGTGGTGTTGCGGCTGGATCCGCAGGCCTACCTGGTGCCCACGCTGGGCAACTGGCCGGTGCCACGGCGGACCGCGGCCACGCTGCTGGTGCGGCGCGTGGGTGACCAGGTGGTCGGCCTCTACGGCCAGCGGCCGCTGCTGATATCGACGCCCGACCTGTTCGCCGCGCGCGTGCTGCGTGGCGAGGTGCCCTTCGGCAAGGTCGCCGAGGGCGTGGACTTCCGCGGCGTCGAGGTGCTGGGCGTGCTGCGGCCGATCGCCGACACCGACTGGTACCTGGTGGCCAAGATCGACCGCAGCGAAGTGAGTGCCGCCGTCTGGCGAGACGGCGTCTGGATCGCCGCCACCGGCGCGCTGGCCCTGCTGGGCCTGGCTGTCGGCGGCTTCCTGTGGCGCGAGCGCCGCGTGCTGGACCAGGTCCGGGCCGACCGGCTGCGGCAGGACGCCCACCTGTTCGAACTGCAGCGCGCCGAGGCCGCGCTGCAGGAAAGCGAAGCCACCAACCGCACGCTGCTGGGCTCGATGGCCGATGGCATGTTCGTGGCCCAGGATCACCGCTTCGTGTTCGCCAACGCGGCGCTGCCGCAGATGCTGGGCTACGCGATGGAGGATTTCGTCGGCCTGCCCTTCGATGCCGTCATCGCGCCCGACTTCCTGGCCACCTGGACCCAGCGCTTCGACCAGCGCATCGGCGGTGGCCAGGAACCGGTGGCGCACTACGAACTGCAGTTCCTGCGGCGCGGCGGTGCCGGACGGCTGTGGGTGGAGCTGCGCGCCAACCGCTTCCAGTACCACGGCAAGCCGGCGGTGCTGGGCCTGATCCGCGACATCGGCGAACGCAGGCGCAGCGCGGCCGAACTCGACCAGCACCGCCACCGGCTGCAGGGCTTGGTGGAGGCCCAGACGCAGCAGCTGCGCGAAGCCAATGCCGAGCTGGTGCTCTCGCGCGACAAGGCCGAAGCGGCCAACCGCGCCAAGAGCGCCTTCCTGGCCAACATGAGCCATGAGATCCGCACGCCGATGAACGCCATCATCGGCCTCACCCACCTGCTGCGCCGCGACTTGCACCAGCCGGTGCAGGCCGATCGGCTGGCCAAGATCAGCGGTGCCGCCGGCCACCTGCTGCGGGTCATCAACGACGTGCTGGACCTGTCCAAGATCGAGGCCGACCAGCTGGCCCTGGAGCGGGCCGATTTTTCGCTGCGGGCCGTGCTGTCGCACAGCAGCGGCCTGCTCGCGGAGACAGCGCGGGACAAGGGCCTGGCCCTGAGCACCGACATCGGCGCCGACGTGCCCGATGCCCTGCGCGGCGACCGCACGCGGCTGTCGCAGGCGCTGGTGAACCTCTTGAGCAATGCCGTGAAGTTCACCGAACGTGGCCACGTCTCGCTGCACGTGAAGCGCATCGCCGGCGCCGAAGACGATGCCGGCATCCGGCTGCAGTTCCGGGTGCACGACACCGGCGTCGGCATCGCGCCCGAGGTGCTGAAGTCGCTGTTCCAGGCCTTCGTGCAGGCCGACGCCTCGACCACCCGCCGCTTCGGCGGCACCGGCCTGGGCCTGGCCATCACGCAGCGGCTGGCGCGGCTGATGGGCGGCGAGGTCGGCGTCAGCAGCCAGCCGGGCAGCGGCAGCGAGTTCTGGTTCAGCGCACGATTCGAGGCAGGCCTGGCCGCCGGCACCGCGCTATCGCCGTCGCCAGCGCCGGCCACTGACGACGAGGCCGACCCGGCCGAAGCCCTGGCCGCGCTGCAGCAGCGCAGCGCCGGCGCGCGCCTGCTGGTGGTGGAGGACAACCCGGTGAACCAGGAAGTGATGGTCGAGCTGCTGCAATCGGCCGGCCTGCTCGTCGACGTGGCCGGCGATGGCTTCGAAGCGGTGGCGCAGGTGCAGCGACACCGCTACGACCTGATCCTGATGGACGTGCAGATGCCGCAGATGGACGGCCTGGCAGCGACCCGCCGCATCCGCGCGCTGCCCCGCCAGGCCACCGTGCCGATCCTGGCGATGACGGCCAACGCCTTCAGCGAGGACCGCGCGGCCTGCCTGGCCGCCGGCATGAACGGCCATCTGGCCAAGCCGGTGGATCCGGCGGTGCTGTACACGGCGCTGTCGCGCTGGCTGCCGCGTGCGGGCTGAGCTCAGCTGCCCACCAGCCCGTTGCGAATGGCGTAGACCGTCAGCTCGGAGTTGTTCTGCAGCCCCAGCTTCTCCAGCACACGGGCGCGGTAGACCGAGACCGTCTTGGGTGACAGCGTCAACTCCTCGGCGATGTCCGACAGGCGCTTGCCCGAGGCGATCATCACCAGCGTCTGCAGTTCCCGGTCGGACAGCTTGTCGTGCGCGTTCTCGGCCACCGGCGTGGTCAGGCTCTCGACCAGCATCTGCGCGATCTCCGGCGTCACGTACTTGCGGCCCTGGGCCACGGTGCGCACCGCCTGCACGATGAGCTGCGGGTCGCCGCCCTTGTTCACGTAGCCATAGGCACCGGCGCGCAGCGCGCGGATGGCGTACTGGTCTTCCGGGTACATGCTGACCACCAGCACCTTGATCGGCGAGCCTTCGTCCTTCAAGGCATGCATCACGTCCAGCCCGCTGCGGCCGGGCAGGTTGATGTCCAGCACCAGCACGTCGCAGCTGTTGCCGCGCATCAGCGCACGCAACTCGCCATAGTCGCCGGCCTCGCCGACCACCTGGATGTCCTCGGCGTCGGCCAGCGTGTCGCGGATGCCGCGGCGGATCAGCGCGTGGTCGTCGCACAGCATCACTTTGATCATGGCGCTCCCCAGGTCGACGGATCGTGGTCCGCATCATCGTCGAAGCGTGGCGTGTCGCTGCGCATTCCCCCTAGCCCCCCATTCACCGGCACCGACAGCATCAGCATCGTGCCGGCCGCGCCGCTGGACACATCGACCCAGCCGCCCACCGTGCCGGCGCGCTCGGTCAGGCCGCGCAGGCCGAAGCTGCGGGCCTTGGCCAGGTCGGCGCTGGACAGGCCGCGACCGTTGTCCTCGACCTCCAGCGACAGCACGCCGCGGGTCAGCGAGAGGTCGATCGAGACCTTGCTGGCCGCCGCATGCTTGCTGATGTTGGTCAAGGCTTCCTGGGCGAAGCGGTAGGCCACCAGCGGCACGCCCACCGGCAGCTGCATGGTTTCATGGCTGGTGCGGAACGTGCACGGCACGCCGTTGCGCTTTTCGAAGCGGCTGGCCATCCACTGCAGCGCGGCGACCAGGCCCTGCTCCAGGATCGCCGGGCGCAGGTTGTGCATGATGCGCTGGCTGGCCTCGATCGCCAGGTCCACCGTCTCCAGCGCGCTGGCTACGCGCTGCTGCACCTCGGGTGAACCGACATGGCGGCCGATCCAGGCCAGGTCGTATTTCACGGCCGTCAGGCTGCCGCCGACATCGTCGTGGATCTCGCGGGCGATCGCCGCACGCTCCATTTCCACGCTGGTCTGCAGGTGCTGGGCCAGCTCCGACAGGCGCTGGCGCGAGGCCGCCAGTTCGCGGTCAGCCTGCTGGCGGGCGCGGCGCTCCTGGCCGGCCTCGATGGCATGTTCCACCGCCGGCGCCAAGCGCGCCAGGTTGTTCTTCAGCAGGTAGTCGGTGGCGCCGTTGCGCATCGCCGAGACGGCCGTGTCCTCGCCGATCTCGCCCGAGACCAGGATGAAGGGCACCATCAGCCCGCTGTCCTTCAGGATCTCCTGCGCGCGCAGGCCGGTGAAGCCGGGCAGGTTGAAGTCCGACAGCACCACATCCCACTCCTGCGCCACCAGCGCGCGGCGGAAGTCGGCTTCGCTGTCGACGCGAAGCGCTTGCAGCCGGTGGCCGGCACGGCGCAAGTGGGCCAGCGCCAGATCGTGGTCCAGCGGCGAATCCTCGATGTGCAGCAGCTTCAGGGTGTCGGCAGCGTGAGCGTCGGCCATGCCCGAAGTATGGCAAACCCGACTCCTTCCGGGGACTTGAGGCCTGTTCAGTGTGGAAATGCGCCGGGTTTGTTGCCGTCTTCGCCTCAATAACTCCGGACAAGCTGCCGAAAATCCCTCACACCAGATCCGATTCCGACGGCTGGTCCTCGACCCCAACGCGGAGTGACGATGTTGAACAACGAACCGACGCCACAGTCGTCCATGACCACGGTACCGCTGCTCACAGCGGCCGATGTGCAGGACAACCTGATGGTCGCCAACAACGACCTGGAGCGGCTGGCCGGGCTGCTGACCGACGCCACGGAAACCCTGATGGGGCACTTCTATGGCGCTTCGGCGCAGATGAACCACCTGCTGCAACTGGCGCAAGCGCATCCGGAGCTCGACACCCAGCCCGTGCAGCAGGCCATGCAGCACATGGGCGGCGCGGTCACGGCACTGCAGTTCCAGGACATGTCGACTCAGCTGATCGCCCATCTGCAGCGCCGCCTGCGCAATTGCGCCGACCGGCTGGCACGCGACGTCATGGGCGACGACGACGAGGAAGGCGTGGCCGTGGTGGAAGACGCCCCGCTGCGCCCGAACCCGGTGACCCAGGACGAAATGGACGCCGGCTCGATCGAGCTGTTCTAAGTTTTTCATCTTCACACCCGATAACCCCCAGATTGCCCGGAGAAAACGATGCACTCAATTCTTGCCGTCGATGACTCGGCCTCGATGCGCCAAATGGTCTCCTTCACGCTGAAGAACGCCGGTTTCAATGTGGTTGAAGCCGTGGATGGCCAGGACGCCTGGGAAAAGGCCGGCCAGCGCGACTTCAACCTGGTGCTGACCGACCAGAACATGCCCCGCATGGACGGCATCACGCTGACCAAGCGGCTGCGCGAGAACCCCAAGTTCAAGGGCACGCCGATCCTGATCCTGACCACCGAGTCCAGCGACCAGATGAAGCAGGCCGGCCGCTCCGCCGGCGCCACCGGCTGGCTGGTGAAGCCATTCGATCCGGCCAAGCTGATTGAAGTGATCGGCAAGGTCATCCGCTGACCTGGTTGCCCGATCAGATCCGTCTGGTTTCGATCCGTATTGCCGCCCCAAATTTCCCGGAGACCCTGCCATGGCAGAGATGAGCAACGAAGGCGCACACATGTCCGCCGGCATCGACCTGAGCCAGTTCTTTCAGGTCTTCTTCGAAGAAGCCGGTGAGAACCTGGGCACGATGGAGCAGATGCTGCTGGAGCTGGACGTCAGCGCGGCCGATGATGAAGAGCTGAACGCCATCTTCCGTTGCGCCCATTCGGTCAAGGGCGGTGCAGCGACCTTCGGCTTCACCGACGTGGCCGAGCTGACGCATCAGATGGAAGCGCTGCTGGACAAGGTGCGCCGCCACGAGTTGCACCCGACCTCGCAGATGGTGGACGTGCTGCTGCAGGCCGGCGATGCGCTGCGTGCCCAGCTGGCCCGCCACCAGGGCTCCGGCGGCGGCGAGATCGACACCACCGAACTGCTGTTCACGATCAAGACCCTGTGCGAAGGCGGCAAGGTCGATACGCCCAGCACCGCGTCCGCCACCGTCGCCAGCACCGGCACGCCGTCTCCGGCGCCCGCGCCGAGGGTGCTGAAGAACGATGTGCGCGTGATCGAGCTCACCGTGGGTGAGCTGGCCGACATGAGCGCCGCCGACAGCCTGGTCGATCTGTTCAAGGAAATCACCGGCCTGGGCACGATCGAGCCGCTCGACGCCGGCCGCGGTGCCGACGGCATGCGCCGCTTCAAGATCACCACGGCATCCAGCGACAGCGACCTGCTGGACCTGTTCACCTTCCACGTGCCGCGTGAAGCGGTGCGGCTCGAACCCCTGGGCCCGGGCTACGGCTTCCACGAAGGCGCGCCCGGCGCACCGCCAGTCGAAGCCCCGAGCAGCGACCCTGGCTATGGCTTCTTCGACGACGCCCCTGGCGCCCCGGGCGCCGACGCCGCGCCGGCCGCCGAAACCGCCGCCGCGCCCACCGCGGACGCCGCACCGAAGCCTGTCGCCGCCAAAGCCGCGCCCAAGGCCGAAGCCAAGGCCGGCGCCGCGCTCGACTCGGCCACGCTGCGCGTCTCGGTCGAGAAGGTCGACCAGCTGATCAACCTGGTCGGCGAACTCGTCATCACGCAGGCCATGCTGGCGCAGAACAGCAAGGGCATCGACCCCGGGTTGTTCCAGCAGATGACCTCCGGCCTGGCCGACCTGGAACGCAACACCCGCGACCTGCAGGAAGCGGTGATGTCGATCCGCATGATTCCGATGTCGATGGTCTTCAACCGCTTCCCGCGCATGCTGCGCGACCTGGCGGCCAAGCTCGGCAAGAAGGTCGACCTGGTCACGCAGGGTGAAGCCACCGAACTCGACAAGGGCATGGTCGAGAAGATCACCGACCCGCTGACCCA
>NZ_DATILJ010000142.1:0-3092 GCF_035476535.1 Aquabacterium sp. | reverse complement strand
CTGGTCACCGGCGCATTGCCGTCGATCGTGCGCAGCTTGTCGCGCAGCAGCTTGGCGTCGACCGAGTCGATCGCGCGCAGTGTGTCGGCCAACACATACACGGCATCGTAGGCATAGTGCGCGGCCCACACCGGGTCGGCGTTGTAGGCGGCGCGGAACTTGGTCAGGAAGGCGGGGCCGCCGACGAACTCGCGCGGCGTCAGCGCGCTGGAGGTCAGGAAGATCGACTTGACATCGACCGGCGCGGTGGCGAGCTTGCGGGTCTTGGCAACGCTGGTCGCCACCACCGGCAGGTCCGCCAGCTGCGCGGCTTGCAGCTGCGCAAAGAGCGGCAGCAGCTGGTGGTCGCGCATCGCGGCCACCAGCACGTCGGGCGGCGCGGCCTTCAGCTTGGCGACGAAGTCTGCGAAGTCGGTGCGCTTCTTGTCCACGGCCTCGCTGAGCTGCACCGTCCTGCCTTGTTTGCTGACGGCTGCGCTGACATCCTTGTTCAGCGGCGCACCAAAGGCCGTGTCTTCGTAGATGATCGCCACGCGGCCGGCTTTCAGCGTGCCGGTGATGTAGCTGGCCACGGCCTGGGCCTGCAAGGAGTCGCTGGCCACCAGCCGGAACGCATTGCCGTCGCCCAGCCGCGTCAGCTCGGCGGCCGACGAGGTGAACAGCTGCGGCACATTGCCCTGCTTGTAGATCGGAATCGTGGCTTCGGTGATGTCGGAG
Organism: Aquabacterium sp.; assembly: GCF_035476535.1. Classification (GTDB taxonomy): domain Bacteria; phylum Pseudomonadota; class Gammaproteobacteria; order Burkholderiales; family Burkholderiaceae_C; genus Pseudaquabacterium. The sequence continues at coordinate 2,375 of NZ_DATILJ010000142.1, read as the reverse complement.
TTCAGGTGCCCGATCACCGCGGTGACCTTCTGGTCGACCAGTTGCTGCGCCACCTGCTTGGCGGTGGCGGCGTCGGCCTTGTCGTCGACGGCGACCACTTCGATGGTCACCGGCTGGCCAGCGATCTTGTAGCCGCTGGCGTTCAGTTCCTTTACCGCGAGCTTGACGCCGTTGAGCAGGTCCTGCCCCCGTTCGGCCGAAGGGCCGGACAGCGGTTGCGCCACGCCGATCTTGATGATCGACGGAATGCCGGGGCCGCAGCCCGCCAGCAGGCTGAGCGAGGCCAAGGCCAGAACGGCCAGCGGCCGAAAGCAGCGGGGGATGGGCATGGGCGTCTCCTGGACGCACGAGTGGCCGGCGCGTCAAAGGCGCCGGCTCGTGCTGCTCGTGCTATCGGCCCGCGGGATGACGCATTGCAGGCGGTCTAACCCCTGCAATGCCGGGAAAGCGCGCAACAACGTGAGGGATGTCGCGCTTGGGCTGGCGCTTGGGCCTGGACCTGTGCCCGGGCTTCCGTTCAGCCGATCGGCTGCAAGCGGACCTGGCCGCGCTGCTGCTCCATCGAGCGGGCCAGCAGCTTGACCAGGGCATACACCGCGTCGATGTGCGGTGTCGGGGTCTCGGTCAGGCGCGCCAATTCGGCCACCGCGCCGACCAGCGCGTCGATCTCGGGTGCACGGCCGGCTTCGACGTCTTGCAGCATCGAGGTCTTGTGCGCGCCCACCTTTTCGGCGCCGGCAATGCGCTTGTCCAGCGTGACGCGGAACTCGATGCCCAGCTTGTGGGCCACGGTCTGGGCCTCACGCATCATGGCAGCGGCCAGTTCGCGCGAAGGCGGGTACTGGCAGATGTCGACCAGCGTGGCATGGCCCAACGCGCTGATCGGGTTGAAAGTCAGGTTGCCCCAGAGCTTCAGCCAGATCTCCGAGCGGATGTTGTCCAGCACCGGCGCCTTGAAGCCGGCCTTGTTGAAGCAGGCGGCCACGCGGTTGACACGCTCGCTGCTGCTGCCGTCCAGCTCGCCCAGCGGGAAGCGGTCGCCTTCGATGTGCTGGATGACGCCGGGCGCCACCAGCTCGGAGGCCGGGTAGACCACGCAGCCGAGCACACGGTCGACCGGGATCAGCCTGACCAGCGTGCCTTCGGGGTCAACGCTGCGCACGGTGCTGCCGGCCAGCGCGCCGCCATGCTGGTGGAAGTACCAGAACGGAACGCCGTTCTGCATCGTCACGATCACCGTCTCCGGGCCCAGCAGCTTGGGCAGCTCGGCGGCGACGGCCTCGACCTGATGGGCCTTCATCGCCAGGATCACCAGGTCCTGCGGGCCGGCGGCGGCATAGTCGTTGGTGGCGCTCACTTCGCGCGTTGTCTGTCGCTCGCCGCCGTGGCTGATCAGCGTGATGCCGTTGTTGCGGATGGCTTCCAGGTTGGCTCCGCGCACGATGAACGTGACCTGCTCGCCGGCCAGTGCGAGCTTGGCGCCCACCAGTCCCCCGATCGCGCCCGCGCCGATGATGGCTATCTTCATGTCGTCAAACTCCAGTAGAAAAATCCTTGCGGGCAGGCCCCGGCTGTCACGCTAGCCGTAGCAATTGCTGAGCCTGCCGATGCCGCCGATCTCGACCTCGATCACGCTGCCGGGCTTCATCGAGCCGACACCCACCGAGGTGCCGCAGAGGATGACATCGCCCGGATTGAGGGTCATGTCGAAGGAGATCAGGCTGACCAATTGTTGAACCGAAAAGCGCATGTCGCTGATCGGGTAATCCTGCCGCACCTGCCCGTCGAGCAGCGTGCGAACCTGGAGTATCGACGGATCGAGCCCGGTGACGACGGCCGGGCCCATCGGGCAGAAGGTGTCGAAGCCCTTGGCGCGGGCCCACTGCGCGAAGGAAGCGTCGCGGTGCAGGATGTCAGCCACGGTCACGTCGTTGGCGCAGGTGTAGCCGAAGACATGGTCGAGTGCCGACGCTTCGGGCACGCCGCTGGCGGTCTTGCCGATGACGATGCCGAGTTCGCCTTCGAACACCACCTTGCCGTCGCAGCGCGGCACGCGGATGGTCTGGCCGCTGGCGAGGTAGCTGTTGGGTGCCTTCAGCAGGTACAGCGGCTCGGCCGGCACCGGCAGGTTCAGCTTGGCACCCAGCGCGTGGAAGTTGTTCCACAGCGCGATGACCTTGGTCGGTGCGCTGGGCGTCAGCAGCGTCAGGTCCTTCAGCGCCAGCACCTGGCCGGTCTTGTCGCAGGCGGCGAACATGTCGCCGACATACTCGTGAACCTGCTCGCCGTCGAGTATGCCGAAACCGGTCTTGCCGGCGTGTTCAAAACGGATCCAAGCGGTGCTCATGCCGGGCTTTCTGTGCATCGGGAAAACG
>NZ_DATILJ010000141.1:0-74339 GCF_035476535.1 Aquabacterium sp. | reverse complement strand
CGATGAGGCCGTGCGCGTGCAGGGCACGCAGGTGCTGATCGTGCGCGATGAAACAGCGACTGACGCGGTCACCGGCGAAGCCGTGGCGCTCACCGATGAAGCGCAGGACGTGACCATCAACAACCGCATGCGCGGCGCGCTGGAAACCGCGCTCGCTGGCATGCAGCTCGTGGGCGGCGACCCCGAGCGCCAGCGCGAAGCGGCGCTGAGCCTGCAACGCGGCAGTTTTGATGAACCCGATGTGGCCCAGCTGCCGCTGATCGAACGCGCGCTGGCGGCGCAGCTCGACCCCAAGGCCCGCCAGACACTGGAGATGGCGCAGGCCGCCGTGCTGCTGGCGAGTGAAGACGAAGCGCAGCGCCTGGCCGCCGCGCAGAAGCTGGGCGAAACGCTGCAGCCCGAGGTGCGCCCCCTGTTGCTGCAGCGCCTGGAAACCGAAACCAGCCCGGCCGTGAAGGGAGCCCTGCAGGCCGCGCTCTCGGCGCTGGACCGCACGCTCGCCGTCGGCAATGCGCTGGCGCAGGCCTTCACCGGCATCAGCCTGGGCAGCATCCTGCTGCTGGCCGCGCTCGGCCTGGCCATCACCTATGGCCTCATGGGCGTGATCAACATGGCCCACGGCGAGCTGATCATGATCGGTGCCTACGCCACCTGGGGTGTGCAGGCGCTGTTCCGCAACTACCTGCCGGGCGTGTTCGACTGGTACCTGCTGGCCGCGCTGCCGGTCGCCTTCATGGCCTCGGCCCTGGTCGGCGCGGCGATGGAGCGCACCGTGATCCGCTTCCTCTACGGTCGACCACTGGAAACGCTGCTCGCCACCTGGGGCATCTCGCTGGTGCTGATGCAGGGTGTGCGCAGCCTGTTCGGCGCGCAGAACGTGGGGGTTGAAAACCCGAGCTGGATGAGCGGTGGCGTGACGCTGCTGGGAAACCTCAACCTGCCCTGGAACCGCATCGTCATCATCGGCTTTGCGGCGGCCGTGCTGATCGGCGTGACGCTGCTGATCACCCGCACGCGGCTCGGCCTGTTCGTGCGCGGCGTGACGCAGAACCGGCCCATCGCCAGTTGCATGGGTGTGAACACCGCGCGCATCGACACCTACGCCTTCGCGCTCGGTTCGGGCATCGCCGGCCTGGCGGGCTGCGCACTGAGCCAGATCGGCAACGTCGGACCCGACCTTGGGCAGAACTACATCGTGGACTCGTTCATGGTAGTGGTGCTCGGTGGCGTGGGCCAGCTCGCCGGCACGGTGTACGCCGCGCTGGGCCTGGGCCTGCTCAACAAGTTCATCGAAGGCTGGGCGGGCGCCGTGCTGGCCAAGATCGCGGTGCTGGTCTTCATCATCGTCTTCATCCAGAAGCGGCCGCAGGGGATCTTTGCCATGAAGGGCCGGAGTGCCGAAGCATGACCAACATGACCACACCCCCCGTTCCCGCGTCCGTCACGCTGCCGCACGCCGGCCCGCTGCTCACCCGCACCGGCTGGAGCGCCTTCGTCGTGGCCCTGCTGGTGGTCTGCGCCGTGGCGCCGCTGCTCAACCTGTTCGTGCCCGAAGGCAGCGCCTTCCACCTGAGCGACTACATGGTGGGCCTGCTGGGCAAGATCATGTGTTACGCCATCTGCGCGCTGGCCATGGACCTGATCTGGGGCTACACCGGCATCCTGAGCCTGGGCCACGGCCTGTTCTTTGCGCTCGGCGGCTACGTGATGGGCATGTACCTCATGCGCCAGATCGGCACCGACGGCAACTACAAGAGCGAGCTGCCCGACTTCATGGTCTTCCTGGACTGGAAGGAGTTGCCCTGGCACTGGGCGCTGTCCGACAGCTTCATCGCCACGCTGCTGCTGATCGTGCTCGTCCCCGGTCTGGTGGCCTTCGTGTTCGGCTACTTCGCCTTCCGCTCGCGCATCAAGGGTGTGTATTTCTCCATCATCACGCAGGCCCTCACCTTCGCCGCGCTGCTGCTGTTCTTCCGCAACGAGACCGGCCTGGGCGGCAACAACGGTTTCACCGATTTCAAGCGCATTCTCGGCATGCCGCTGGCCACGCAGAACATGCGCATGACGCTGTTCGTGCTCACCGGCCTCACGCTGCTGGGCTTCTTCCTGTGGGCGCGCTGGCTGGTCAACAGCAAGTTCGGCCGCGTGCTGCAGGCCGTGCGCGACGCCGAGAGCCGCGTCATGTTCTGCGGCTACAACCCGCTGCCCTACAAGCTCACCATCTGGACGATTTCGGCCGTGATGTGCGGCATCGCCGGTGCGCTCTACGTGCCACAAGTCGGCATCATCAACCCCGGTGAAATGAGCACCGCGGCCAGCATCGAGATCGCGGTCTGGGCCGCGGTGGGCGGCCGCGCCACGCTGGTCGGCCCCATCATCGGCGCCTTCATCGTCAACGGCGCCAAAAGCTGGCTCACCGTGACCTTCCCCGAGTTCTGGCTCTACTTCCTGGGCGCGCTGTTCATCGCGGTCACGCTGTGGATGCCGCAGGGCGTGGTGGGGTTGGTGAAGAAAATCCGTGGAGCGAGAGCATGACGCCCGATCTGATGGAAGAAGGCGCGCAGCGCTTTGAAAAACTGCAGACAGCGGGCGTGCTGGGCCGGACCGAATCGGGTGGTCGTGCCGCGGCTTACGGCCGCATCCACACGCCCGGCGAGGTGGACACCACGCACGGCCGCATCCTGTACCTGGAAGACGTGCACGTGAGCTTCGACGGCTTCAAGGCCATCAACGGACTGAGTATGGACATCGCGCCCGGCGAGCTGCGCTGCATCATCGGCCCCAACGGCGCGGGCAAGACGACGATGATGGACATCATCACCGGCAAGACCCGGCCCGACAGCGGCCAGGTGTTTTTCGGCAGCACGATCGACCTGCTGCGCTACCGCGAGCCCGAGATCGCCGCTTTGGGCATCGGCCGCAAGTTCCAGAAGCCCACGGTGTTCGAGCAGCTCAGCGTGTACGAGAACCTGGAACTCGCGCTGGCGACCGACAAGCGCGTGCGCCACAGCATGGTGTTCCGCCCGACGGGCGAAGAGAAGGACCGCCTCGGCGAGGTGCTGACCACCATCCACCTGGCCGACAGCGCGGCGCGTCTGGCGGGCAACCTGAGCCACGGGCAGAAGCAGTGGCTGGAGATCGGCATGCTGCTGATGCAGGACCCGAAGCTCTTGTTGCTCGACGAACCCGTGGCCGGCATGACGGACGAGGAGACGGAGCGCACGGCGCAGCTGTTCCTGACGCTGAAGGGCAAACATTCGCTGATGGTGGTGGAGCACGACATGAGCTTCATCCGCACCATTTCGGAGAAGGTCACGGTGTTGTGTGACGGGTCGGTGCTGGCTGAGGGCACGCTGGATGAGGTGCAGGCGGATGAACGGGTGATTGAGGTCTATTTGGGCCGTTGAGCCACACACGGAGCACACCATGAGCCTGCTAGAAGTCAAACAAGTCAACCAGTACTACGGCGGCAGCCACATCCTGCGCAACGTCAACCTCACCGCCGAACTGGGCCAGGTGACGGTGGTGCTGGGCCGCAACGGCGTGGGCAAGACCACGTTGCTCAAATCGCTCATGGGCCTGGTGCCCATCAAGAGCGGCAGCATCACGCTCGACGGCGTGGCCATCGACAAAGCCACGCCCTACGAACGCGCCCGCATGGGCGTGGGCTTCGTGCCGCAGGGGCGCGAGATCTTTGGCCGCCTCACGGTGCAGGAAAACCTGCAGATGGGTCTGGCCTACAAGAGCGGCGGCACGCCGATCCCGGCCGAGCTGTTCGAGCTGTTCCCGGTGCTCAAGCAGATGCTGGGTCGAAGAGGCGGCGATCTCTCGGGCGGTCAGCAGCAGCAGCTGGCCATCGCGCGCGCGCTGGCCGCCGGCCCCAAGCTGCTGATCCTCGACGAACCCACCGAAGGCATCCAGCCCAACATCATCAAGGACATCGGCAAGGTGATCCGCATGCTGGCCGACCGCGGCAACATGGGCATCGTGCTGGTGGAGCAGTACTACGACTTCGCCGAAGAGCTGGCCGACCAGTACGTGGTGATGGAGCGCGGCGAAGTCATCGCCAGCGGTCCTGGCAGCGAGATGCAGGCCAAGGGCGTGCGCCAGCTCGTTGCCATTTGATGGTTCGATGTCTAGCCGGAGCGCGTGCCTGAACCGGGAACAGCGTGGAACCGGCTTCGCCGGGCCGCTGCTGTTGCCCCTTGAGGGGCGGAGCGGCTACACGCAGTGAGCCGCGATGGGGTGGGCATGTCTACCCGGTGGCATTGACTTTCGCCAGCAGACCTTCGGTTTTCGGCGGCGGCTTGTAGCCCGCTGGCAGCGACATGCCGCCCGCCGCCCGGCCCGTGGCCGCCTGTTCGCCCAGGCCCGCGTGGATGTCGGTCGTGCGGTAGCGCTCACGCAGTGTCTGGGCCCGCTGCTTGAGCCCAACATGGTCCGCGATGCGGCCTTCGTAGCGCAGCAGCACCAGATGGGCCGACTCGATGAGCTTGGCGTTCAGCGTGCGCTCGCCGTCGGCCAGCAGGTGTTCCACCGCGCTTTGCGGGTCGCCCTTGAGGCTGAGTGACATGGCTTCTTCGGTGAGCTTGAGGATGTCCCCGTGGGCGGCCCGGATCCGGTTGATGAAATCCGTCCGCCCGGTGGCCGCGCAGGCCAGCAATTCGGTGAGCGCGCGGCTGGTGCAGAACCGCAGGCCCATGGTGTCCACCGCGGCATCCACTTCATAGAGCTGGATCGAGCGGTTCGCCAGCCGGGTCATGAGGGCGAGCAGGTTGCTGGCGGACTCGAAATCGAACCCGGGTTCGAGGATGGTCTTGGCCATGCGCCGGACTTCATCGAGTGCGCGGGCGGTCTGGTATTCCTGGATGGCCACCAGGGCATGTGCGACGTCGAGCAGTCGGGGGATCCGGGGCTTGTCCGGGTTGCGGTCGCGCAGGCGTTCCAGATGTTCGACGCAGCGCAGCAGGCGCCGCTGGTCGTTGTCGTCCAGGCGCGCAAAGGCGAGCAACACCAGGGCCTGCGGGTCGAACAGCTTGGAGTCCAGGCCGATGCGGGTGGCCCTGTCGAGCAGCTCGATCCCCTCTTCGCGTTCACCGGCGTACCAAGCCATCATGCCGTGCTTGAGCAGGCGGTTGACCGACGCGGGCGTCAGCTTGGTGGACATCTTGAAAGTGGCCAGCGCGTTCTGGAAATTGCCGAGCTCGAACTGCGCGCGCCCCATCACGTCGTAGGCATCGGTGTAGCCCGGATCGGTCTCGATCAGGCTCTCCAGGGTGGTGGTGGCGCGTTGCGGGTAGCCGGCTTCGAGCTGCGCGCGCGCCACGCCGAGCTTGGCCCAGGGCAGGGTCTTGGCCTCGACCACGGCTTCGTAGAGTTGCTGGGCCTCGCTCAGGTGGCCGCTGCGCAGCATGAGCTCGGCACCAATGCGCGCGGCATACAGCCAGAAGGGTTTGCGCGATTCGAACCGCTGTTTGCAGAGCTGACCCGCCAGTTCGAAGTCTTCGGCCTCGATCGCTGTGAAGATGTCCTTGAGCGCCATCTTGCGCTTGCGCGCCTGGTAGATGCGTTTGACCAGGCCCATGGCGGTGTGGGGTTTGAGCAGGTAGGCGTCGAGCGCCGACTCGGCCGCCTCGGCGACCTTGCTGTAGGACGACTCCGACGTCACCATCACGAACACGGTGAAGAAGGGCAGCAGCTGGTTGCGCCGCAGGTCGTCGAGCAGGTCCTGGCCCGTCAACTCCTCGCGCTCGAAATAGTGTTCGCAGATGACGACGTCGAAGGTGCCCATCTCCAGCTTGGTGCGGGCATCCACCAGCCTGGAGCATTGCACGATGGTGCCGACGCCGAACTCCTTGAGTTGCGACACCAGGATCGAGCGCGAGCGCGGGTTGCCATCAATGACCAGGGCACGCGCATCGTGGAGATCGGTGTGGTGGGCGGGCATGGACGGAGGGCGGGCGTGGATGGGCGTGTGCGGACGAGGTCTTGGTGCATTGTGCCCAGCCTCGGGCGCGCGCAATCGCCGGAATTACCCGACCATGCGGGTGTTTTTCTCAGACCCGCCAGATGCGCGGCGGGGTGCCGTCCAGGCCCCAGGCGAGCGGACGCAGGGCGGCCCAGACCTGTTGCAAGGTCGCCATCAGGGGCTCTACCAGGGGTGCCACGGCGCGCACCACCAGCAGTTGCGGGTTGGGGCAGGTGGCTCCGGCCCGCACGCCCGGGGGTGCGGTGTCGAGCACGGCGCGCACCCCGTCGAGCAGTTGCTCGCGGCGTTCGCGGCTGAACGGCGTGCCGCTGGCCAGCCACAGGGTGCCCAGGCAGCGCTGACCGCCCAGGCCCAGCGGCGATTCGAGCAGGCGGGTGTCGGCCGCGTCGATGCGGGCCTGCTCCAGCCAGAGGCCGGGGATCTCCAGCCGCTGGTTGAAGCGGCCCTGGTCAAACGCCTGGCCGGCGGTGGGCAGGCCGAGCGCCGTGACATCCCAGGCCAGCAGTTCGGCGCCCTCGGCGAGCGTGGCTCTCAGGCTGTTGTGGGCCTGGCAGCCGGGGTAGGCGATGGCTTCCAGCGGCAGCCATTCGAGCCGGGCGCCGGCGTCCAGCACGAGCTTCACCTGCTGGGTGGTGGGCAGGCCGTCGGAGGCGTAGAAGCGCGTGGCGCCCGGGGTGCTGATGAGGCCGTGGGCACCGCGGCCCACGTGCACCTGCACATCCAGCACATCGCCACCCACGAGCCCGCCGGGCGGGTGGATGATGACGTTGTGGCAGATCGCGTCGCCTTCGGGGTAGAGGCTCTTGAAGATGCGCAGCGGGCCGTTGTGTTCGTGGCGGAGCACGGTGCGCTGGGCGTCGAGGCGGTAGTCGAGCAAGAGTTGGGCGTGCCAGGGCATAGCGTGAGTTTAGGTTCACGGTGGGGCCCCCCCGCGCCGCTTCGCGTCACCCCCCCCAGGGGGGGCGGCACTGGCCGTCCAGCGAAGCCGGCCCGGCGGTGCCCCGGGGGGGGCTTCCCCGCTTCTTGTTGGTGTGATGGGCCGTACCGTCAAGGCTCGGGATGACTTGGGCTCTGTGACTCTATGACTTCCAGAAGTCTCGGTGCGGTGCCAGCAGCTCGGTTTCCAGTTCGGCGACCGGACCGATCACTTCGATGGCCTTCTGCCCGCGCGCGATGACCTCGCGGCAGGGGAGCGACAGCGTGGGGTTTTCTGCGTGGCTGCCGGTGAGCGCGAGCAGGGCTTCTTCGCTGGCGCCGTAGACGATGCGTCCGATGTTGGCCCAGTAAGCGGTGCCGGTGCACATGGCGCAGGGCTCGAAGGTGGTCACCAGCGTGCAGCGCGCGAGGTATTCCCCTGGCCAATTGTCCGCCGCCGTGCGCGCGAGTGTGGACTCGGCGTGGTTCACGGTGTCGATGTTGCCCTGCTCGGCCAGCACCGTCTCGCCGTCCGGTGCGACCAGCAAGGCGCCGAAAGGGTGGCGACCCATGCTGGCGGCACGCAGCGCCACCTCGTTGGCGCGCCGCAGATGACGTAAAACTTGATCTTGGTTCATGTAGGGACCCAACTCGGCGGAGGGAGGGGCAGTTTGACAGGACACCGCGGAACCGGCTTTGCCGGGCCGCCAGTGTCGCCCCCTGGGGGGTGGCGCCGCAGGCGACGCGGGGGGAGCCTATTCAGCCCTTCTGTGTGCCCAGCCCGTGGTGTGTTTTTCCACGAAGCTGAACAGCTCGTACATCGCCATCGCCATCGCACCCACCACCAGCAGGCCACTGAAGGCCAGGCCCATCTGCATGGAACTGCCGGCCGAGATCAGCAGGTAGCCGATGCCTTCGTTCGATGCTGTCATCTCCGACACCGTGGTGCCCACAAAGGCCAACGTGATCGCGACCTTGAGCGAGCCGAAGAAATAAGGCATGGAGCGCGGCAGACCGACTTTGGTCAGCACGTCCCAGCGCTTGGCGCCCAGCACGCGCAACACGTCTTCCAGCTCGGGCTCCAGGGTGGCCAGGCCGGTGGCGATGTTGACCATGATGGGGAAGAAGCTGATCAGGAAGGCGGTCAGGATGGCCGGGCCGACGCCGATGCCGAACCAGACCACGAGGATGGGCACGAAGGCCGCCTTGGGCAGGGCGTTGAAGGCCGTCATGAGCGGGTACACCGCGGCGTAGGCCAGGCGCGAGCTGCCGATCAGAAAGCCCAGCAACACACCGACCACGATGGCGATGCCAAAGCCCGCCATCGTCACCCAGTAGGTGCGCCAGGCGTGGCCCAGGATGGTGACCTTGTGCTCCAGCGTCTGCTCCCAGATGCGCGAGGGGCTGGGGAAGATGAATTCCGAGACGCCGAAGCCGCTGGTGATCACTTCCCAGACCACGATGATGGCGATCAGCAGCAGAAAGGGCGACCAGCGTTCGACTTGTTTCTTGTTCATAGGGAGAACTCCAGAGCGAAAAGAGAAAATTCAACGAGCGAGGTGCCTTCAGCCAAGAACACCGCGGAACTGGCTTTGCCAGGCCGCAGGTGTTGCCCCTTGAGGGGCGGAGCGGCTACGCGCAGCGAGCAAGCGATGGGGGTGGTTCAATTTTTTCGCATCGCCCCGATGTGGCCCCGCAACTCGTGGACGATGTTGGTGAACTGCGGTGTGTAGGTCACCTCCAGATCGCGCGTGCGCGGAATGTCGATCTCGCGCCTGACGACGAAGCGCCCCGGGCTTTTGCTCATGCAGTACACCGTGTCGGCGAGGAACACACTTTCGCGCAGGTCGTGCGTGACCAGGATGACGTTGAAGCGCTGCGCCTCCCACAGGTCGCGCAGCGTGCACCAGAGTTCTTCGCGCGTGAAGGCGTCGAGCGCGCCGAAGGGCTCGTCGAGCAACAGCATCTTGGGCTCGTGGATCAGGGCGCGGCAGATGCTGGCGCGTTGCTGCATGCCGCCCGAGAGCTCCCAGGGAAACTTCTTCTCCATGCCACCCAGGCCCACGGATTCCAGCAGCTTTTTCGCGCGTTCCTCGAATTCCTTGCGCCGGTCCTTGAACTGGCTGCGGAAAGGCTCGACGATCTCCAGCGGCAGCAGCACGTTGTCGAGCGTGGTGCGCCAGGGCAGCAGCGACGGCGCCTGAAAAGCCATGCCCGATATCTTGAGCGGACCGGTGACCTGCTGGCCGTCGATCAGGATCTTGCCCATGCTGGGCATCTTCAGCCCGGTGGTGAGCTTCATGAAGGTGGACTTGCCGCAGCCCGAAGGGCCGACGATGGCGATGAACTCGCCCTTTTTCACCTTGAGGTTGATGTCTTCAACCGCGAAGATGTTCTTGGCCAGCAGGTCGTCGTTGTAGGCGAGCCAGACCTGGTCGAAATCGACAAAGGGCTTGTCGGCGGTGGTGGCGTTGGACATGCGGGTTTCCGAAAAAAAGGCCAGCCGCTCCGCAGAGTGTCTGGCCCAGGTCCTGGTCTGGAAAGGGCCTATTTTTTGGCCGGCGGCAGCACGTTGAGTTCGGCGGCGCTGGGCAGCAGGCTGCCGTTCCACACCGCCTTGGGATCGACGCGGGTCTTGGTGCCGTAGGCATCCGACACCTGCGAGGCCATCAGCGAAAGCCGGCCAGGGTTGACCTGGCCGAAGCCCTCCTTGCGCGCGTCGGGGCTGGCCAGCACCGAGTCCACCGCCAGTTGCAGGCGGCGCGTTTCCAGCGCCACGTTGATGATGCCGTCGCGCTCCTTCACGGTGCCGATGGTGCCGGCTGGGTTGGCCATGACTTCCTTGGCGCCTTTGGCGAACGCGGTCAGGAAGGCTTTGATGGCGGCCGGGTTTTCCTTGATCAGCTTGGGGCTGGCGATGATGGCGTTGCCGTAGAGCTTCACGCCGTAGTCGGCGTAGGGCAGGATCACCACGTCTTCGGCCTTCACGCCGCGCGCTTCGAGGTTGAGCAGCGAGGTGAACGAAAAGCCGGTGATGGCGTCGATGTCACCACGCACCAGCATGGTTTCGCGCAGCGGCGGGTCCATCGAGGTCCAGGCCACGTTGCTCACGGCGTTGGCCTTCTGGAAGATCGGGAAGCCCTTGCGGCCAGCGTCGAACACCGGGGCACCGAGCTTCTTGCCGTTCAGGTCGGCGGGTTTGGTGATGCCGCTCTTCTTGAGCGCCAGCACGGCGGCGGGCGTGTTGTTGTAGACCATCATCACGGCCACCGGCTTGTTGGGCGCATCCGGGTTGTTGGCGTGGAACTCCATCAGCGCGGCCATGTCGGCGAAGCCCATGTCGTAGGTGCCCGAGGCCACGCGGGTGACGGTGCCACCCGAGCCGTTGCCCGAGTCGATGGTCACGTCCAGGCCGGCGGCCTTGAAATAGCCTTTGGCGGCGGGTTGCAGGAACAGCGCGGCCGGGCCTTCGAAGCGCCAGTCGAGCTGGAACTTGAGGGCGGTCTGGGCCTGGGCCGAGCCGAAAGCGGCCCAGGTGGCGAGGGCGGCGGCGGTCTGGATGAAGTGGCGCTTGTTCATGTTTTCTCCGTTGGAATGCGGTGGGGGCACGGGCAGGCAGCCCGTGCGCTCCAGCCAATGAGCAAAAACGATGCCAGCAGCGGTTGGGGCGATCAGGCGCACACAAAATGTGTATACAGATTTTTGGCCGCGCGACGCCCGGCGTCATCCTGACTAACCCTGAAATGGTGCATTCGCCCGCTCGTCTGCACCAAAACAAGAAGTGACTGCGCACAAAAAAAGGCCCCGTAGGGCCTTGCTCAATGTGCGTCGGCGTGTTTCGCCGCTTCGATCGCCGCCGAGGCGTCGCCCCGACCGCCGTTGAAATACAGGTTCAGCGCCACCGCCGAGATCGAGGCCAGCAGGATGCCGGACTCGATCAGCGGGTGGATCGCATGCGGCATCCACTGCTTGAAGTTGGGGGCAATCAACGGGATCATGCCGACGCCAATGGAGAGGGCGACGATGAAGAGGTTGTTGCGGTTGCTCTTGTAGTCCACGCCCGCGAGGATGCGGATGCCGGTGGCGGCGACCATGCCGAACATCACCAGACCCGCGCCACCCAGCACGAAGGTCGGCAGCGACTCCACCAGCGCCGCCATCTTGGGCAGCAGGCCGAGCACGATCAGGATCACGCCGCCGGCCACGCAGACGAAGCGGCTTTTCACGCCGGTCACGCCGACCAGGCCGACGTTCTGCGAGAAGCTGGTGTAGGGGAAGGTGTTGAAGATGCCGCCGATGAGCGTGCCCAGGCCGTCGGTGCGCAGGCCGGCGGTCAGCATCTTCTGGTCGATCTTCTTGCCGGTCAGGTCACCCAGCGCGAGGAACATGCCGGTGGACTCGATCATCACGACGATCATCACCAGGCTCATGGTCAGGATCAGGATGGGGTCGAACACCGGCGCGGCGATTTCGAACGGCAGCACGATGTCGAACCAGTTCGCCTTGGCCACTTTCTCGAATGTCATGAGACCGGCGGCGGTGGCGATCACGCCGCCGACGACGATGCCGAGCAACACCGAAATGTTGGCGACGAAGCCCTTGGCGAATCTGGCGATCAGCAGGATGGCCGCGAGCACGATGGCTGCGATGCCGATGTGCGAGAGCTGCGCGTATTTCGGGTTGGGCACGCTGCCCACGATGGCCAGGCCTTGCGGCATCGCGGGCACGGCGCCGGTGGTGGACGCCTGCTTCACACTCTCCAGCCAGGCCAGGTGTTCAGGGCTGGGAATGCTCGGCGCCGTGGGGCCGAAGGGGTTGCCGAAGATCCAGTTGATGCCGACGCGCATGAGGCTGATGCCGATCACCGCAATGATGGTGCCGGTGACCACGGGCGGGAAGAAGCGCAGCATGCGGCTGACGATGGGCGCGATCAGGATCGAGACCACCCCCGCGCCGATGATGGAGCCGAAGATGAGACCCGCGCCCTGCGTGCCCGGGTTGCTGTTGGCCATGGCCACCATCGGGGCGACCGAAGCGAAAGTCACACCCATCATCACCGGCAGCTTGATACCGAACCACTGCGTGGCCCCCAGCGACTGGATCAGCGTGACCAGGCCGCAGCAGAACAGGTCGGCCGAGATCAGCATCGCCACCTGCTCCGGGCTGAGCTTGAGCGCGCGGCCCACGATCAGCGGCACGGCCACCGCACCGGCGTACATCACCAGCACATGCTGCAGGCCGAGGGCGGTGAGTTTGCCGGCGGGCAGTCGTTCGTCAACCGGGTGAACAGAGGGGGTCATGGGCGGCTCCTGGGCGATGGGGCTGGGGGGATTCCTGCGATGTCCATGGTCGTTTTTGCGACTACATCGCATGCAAAACTGTATACAAATTATGTGTACATTCGGATGAAGATTGCACCGGGAAAACCCTTGCAAACACCGTGCCGCTGGTGACGAGATGAAAAAAATGGACGCCGAAGCGTCCATTTCATGGCGGGTGCCCGTTGCCGGGTGTTGCTGTCAGGCCTTGTGGCTCGCGGCGGCCAGGGCCGTCATGTTGAGCACGCGGCGCACGGTGGCGGCGGGTGTGAGGATGTAGGCCGTGGCTGCCGCGCCCATGAGCACCGGGCCCACGGTCACGCCGCCGCTGGTGGTGGTCTTGAGCACGTTGTAGAGGATGTTGGCCGAATCCAGGTTGGGGCAGATCAGCAGGTTGGCCGAACCGGTGAGCGTGGTCTGCGCGTCGTAGCTGCGGCGGATTTCTTCCTGCAGTGCGGCGTCGCCGTGCAGTTCACCATCGCATTCGATCCCGGGGTGCTGCGCCACGAAGAGGTCGCGCGCGGCGCGCATCTTCTTGGCCGAAGCCCGCTTGCTGGAGCCGAAGCTCGAATGTGAGAGGAAGGCGACCTTGGGCGGGATGCCGAAGCGCTGCACCTGCTGCGCGGCCATCCAGGCGATCTCGGCCAGCTGTTCGGCGCTCGGGTCTTCGTTGACGTAGGTGTCGGAGATGAAGATCGGGCCGCGCTCGGTCATGAGGGCGTTGACGGCGGCGTAGTTGCTCACGCCGGGTTGCTTGCCCAGGATCGCGTCGATGCGCTCCAGGTTGGTGTTGTAGCTGCCCACCAGGCCGCAGATGAGGGCATCCGCATCGCCCAGCGACACCATCAGCGAGCCGATGATGGTGTTGGATCGGCGAACGGCGGCCTTGGCCACCTCGGGCGTGGCGCCGTTGCGCGCCATGAGCTTGTGGTAGTGCTCCCAGTACTGGCGGAAGCGCGGGTCGTCTTCGGGGTTGGTGTTCTGCACGTCCACGCCCAGGCGCATGCGCAGGCCGGCTTTGGCGATGCGCGCGGCGATCACGGCGGGCCGGCCGATCAGGATTGGTACCGCCAATTGATCATCGATCGCCATCTGGGCGGCGCGCAGCGCGCGCTCGTCTTCACCGTCAGCGAAGGCCACGCGCTTTTTGGCTGCCGGCAACGCCTTGGCGGCGTTGAAAATGGGCCGCATCAGGATGCCGGTCTGGTAGACGAAACGACCCAGGCTCTCCTTGTAGGCCTCCATGTCGGTGATGGGGCGCGTGGCCACGCCGGAGTCGGCCGCGGCTTGCGCCACGGCGGGCGCGATCTTGAGGATCAGGCGCGTGTCAAAGGCCTTGGGGATGATGTAGTCGGGGCCGAACACCAGCTCCTGCCCGGCGTAGGCGGCGGCCACTTCGTCACTGATCTCGCTCTTGGTCAGGTCCGCGATCTGGCGCACGCAGGCCATCTTCATTTCTTCCGTGATCTTGGTCGCGCCACAATCGAGCGCGCCACGGAAAATGTAGGGGAAACACAGGACGTTGTTGACCTGGTTGGGGTAGTCCGAACGGCCGGTGGCGATGATGCAATCGGGCCGCGCGGCCTTGGCGATCTCGGGCCGGATCTCGGGCTCCGGATTGGCCAGCGCCAGGATGATGGGCTGCGTGCCCATGCTTTTCACCATGTCGGCGTCCACCACACCCGCGGCGGAGCAGCCGAGGAACACGTCGGCGCCGTTCATGGCGTCGGCCAGGGTGCGGGCGTTGGTGTTGCGGCAGTAGCGCTGTTTGGACTCGTCGAGTTTGCCGGCCAGCGCGTCGGCGCGCTCGGTGTGGATCACGCCCTTGGAATCGCAGACCAGGATGTTCTCGATGTTCACGCCGAGGTTGACCATCAGGTCGAGGCAGGCGATGGCCGCGGCGCCGGCGCCGGACACCGCCATCTTCACTTGGCCGATGTCCTTGCCGACCAGTTCGAGGCCGTTGATCAGCGCCGAGCTGGAGATGATGGCGGTGCCGTGCTGGTCGTCGTGGAAGACCGGGATCTTCATGCGCTCGCGCAGCTTCTTCTCGATGTAGAAGCACTCGGGTGCCTTGATGTCTTCGAGGTTCACGCCGCCCAGCGTGGGCTCCAGCGCCGCGATGATGTCGACCAGCTTGTCCGGGTCGCGCTCGGCCAGCTCGATGTCGAACACGTCGATGCCGGCGAATTTCTTGAACAGGCAGCCCTTGCCTTCCATCACCGGCTTGCTCGCCAGCGGGCCGATGTCGCCCAGGCCCAGCACGGCGGTGCCGTTGGTGATCACGCCGACCAGGTTGCCGCGCGCGGTGTACTCGGAAGCCAGGGACGGGTCGGCCTCGATGGCCAGGCAGGGGTAGGCCACACCGGGCGAATACGCCAGCGACAGGTCGCGCTGGTTGGACAGTGGTTTGGTCGGCGTGACGGAAATCTTGCCCTTGCCGGGCGAGCGGTGGTATTCGAACGCGGCGTCGCGCAGGGCTTGTTCAGCGGGGGTCATGTTGTCTCCAGAATCGGGCCGCCCGGCGTGGACGGGCGGTCATTGTGGCACGCAGTCGGCCAGCCATCTGCTGGGACATTCCACAGGTGGCTCAGGCGGCCTGCAACACATCCAGCAGGGTGCGGGCAACCACTTTGGTGGCGCGCCGCAGGTCTTCCAGCACCAGGTTCTCGTCGGCGCGTTTGGCATTCGACTCGCGCACCGTGCGCGGGCCGGCGCCGTAGATCACGCCCGGGATACCGTGTTCGCCGTAGATGCGCACATCGGTGTAGAGCGGTGTGCCCACCGCCGGAATGGTTTCGCCGAAGATCGCCTGGCCGTGTTTCTGGATCGCTTCGACCAGGGGCTGGTTGCCGGGCAGGGGTTTGAGCGCGCGCGCCAGCAGGATGCGTTTCACGTCCACGCTGATCGCGCGTCCGCCACGCGGCGGGTTGAAGCTGGCGGCGGCCTCCGCAATGGTGCGGCGCAGGGCGGCTTCCACCTCGGCCGGGTCTTCCTCGGGGATCATGCGGCGGTCCACCTTGAGCACGACCTTGCCGGGGATCACGTTGGTGTTGGTGCCGCCGCTGATCTGGCCCACGTTGAGGTAGGGGTGGGTGATGCCTTCGACGCTGGACGTGATCTTCAGGTAGTCGGCGTTGAGTGCGTACAGCGCGTTGAGGATGTGCACCGCGCCCTGCAGCGCGTCGGTGCCGCTGTCGGGAATGGCGGCGTGCGCCATGTCGCCGTGCACCGTCACTTCCAGCTGCAGGCAGCCGTTGTGCGCCACCACCACCTGGTAGCTGAAGCCGGCGGCGATCATCAGGTCGGGTTTCGTCAGGCCCTTCTTCAGCAGCCAGTCCGGGCCGACTTCACCACCGTATTCCTCGTCGTAGGTCACGTGCAGTTCGACACCGCCCTTGAGCGGCGCACCCAGCGATTCCAGCGCGCGGATCGCGAAGGTGAAGTTGGCGATGTCGCACTTGCTGACCGCGGTGGCGCGGCCGTAGATCTTGCCGTCCACGATCTCGCCGCCGTAGGGGTCGTGGGTCCAGCCTTCACCTGGCGGCACCACGTCGCCATGCGCGTTGAGGGCGATGGTCTTGCCGCCGTCGCCAAAGCGGCGGCGCACGATCAGGTTGGTGATGGTCTCCAGGCCCGCGGCCTTCACCTCGGCTTCGGGCACGGCGTGCTTTTCGGCGGTCAGGCCCATGGCGGCCAGCAGCTCGGCCGTGCGCTCGGCGTGCGGTGCGTTGTTGCCCGGCGGCGTGTCGGTGGGCACGCGAATGAGTTCCTGCAGGAACTGCACTTCCTCGTCGAAGTGGGCGTCGATCCAGGCGTCGAGTTGTTGTTGTGGGGTGGTCATGGGTGGTTCAACCTTGGTGTTCGGTGGCGAGTTGTTTCAGCAGGTGCGCGAAGGCGCGCACGCACAGGTCCATGTCGTCGCTGGTGGTGGATTCGAGCGGGTTGTGGCTGATGCCGCTGTTGAGACCGCGCACGAACAGCATGGCTTGCGGCATCACTTCGTGCAGCTTCATGGCGTCGTGACCGGCGCCGCTGGGCAGGCGGTGCAGCGGCACGCCGAGCGCGTTCACGGCCGCTTCCCAGCGCGCCTGCCAGGCGGGGGCGCTGGGCGCGGCGGCGGCACGCATGGTTTCTTCCAGGGTGTGGCGCACGCCGCGACGTTCGCAGATGGCCTGCAACTGCGTCAGCACGTCGCGCGCCAGGGCGTCGCGCTGCGAGTCGCTCGGCGCGCGCAGGTCGAGGCTGAAGCTGCAGCGGCCCGGCACCACGTTGATGGAGCCGTTGGGCACCTGCAGCATGCCGATGGTGGCGACCGAGTCGCCGTCGGCCGCGGCGCGCTGTTCGGCGTAAAGCGCCAGCTCGGCCACGGCGCAGGCGGCGTCGCGGCGGCGGTCCATGGGCGTGGTGCCGGCGTGGCTGGCCATGCCGATCACCTCACCGAGGTAACGCACGCTGGCGTTGATGGAGGTGACGATGCCCAGCGGCAGGTCGAGTTCGCACAGCACCGGACCCTGCTCGATGTGCACCTCGACAAAGCCGAGGTATTTCGATGGGTCGCGTTGCAGCGCGGTGATGGCTTCCAGCGTCGCGGGCAGGCCGGCGTGTTGCATGGCCGCGCGCATGGTGATGCCGTCGGCATCCTGCTGGTCGAGCCAGGCGGGGTTGAAGTGGCCGGTGAGCGCGCCCGAACCGAGGAAGGTGGCTTTGTAGCGCTGGCCTTCTTCTTCGGCAAAGCCCACCACCTCGATGGCGAACGGCAGGCGCTTGCCCGCCTGCTTCAACTGCTGCACGCAGGCCATGGGGACGAAGATGCCGAGGCGGCCGTCGTATTGGCCGCCGTTGCGCACGGTGTCGTAGTGGCTGCCGGTGAGCAAGCTGGGCGCATCGGGCGAGGTGCCGTGGTAACGGCCCACCACATTGCCCACCGCGTCGATGTGCGCTTCGTCAAAGCCCAGCGCCAGCATCTGCTGATGCAGCTGCGCCGCACAAGCCCGGTGTGCAACCGTCAGGTAGGTCACGGTGAGCTGGCCGAGTTCGGCGTAGCCCGGGTCGGTGTGGCGTGCCAGGTCTTCATGCCAGTCCCAGACCGCGTTGCCCAAGTTCGGCTCGAAGCCGAACTTGTCGTTCAGCCGGAGCTCGGCGATGCGGTGGATGTTGCGCAGGCACTCGGCGCGCTCGAAGTCCACCGGGTTGTGCAGGCGGCGCTCAAAGGTAGCGATGATGTCCGCCTTGCTCAGGCCGGTGCCGCGCGGGCCGCGCACCGCGAGGATGAACGGGAAACCGTGTTTCGCGTTGTAGTCGGCGTTGAGCCGCTGGATGCGCGCGAACTCCTCGGGCGTGCAGTGGGTCAGGCCCGCTTTCGACTGCTCGTTGGTGGACTCGGCTGTCAGGGTTTTGCTGACCATCGCCTTGCCCGCGAGCTCGGGGTGGGCGCGGATCAGGGCGAGCTGTGGTTCCACGCCGGCCTCATCCAGCACGCGCACCATGGCGTGTTTCAGTGCAGCCAGCGAGGCGAACGGGCGCTGTTGCAGCGCGGCCTCGGCGATCCAGGGCGAGTGTTCGTAGAGGCCATCGAGCATCGTCGCGGCTTCGGCCAGCGGCGCGGCGTTGAGTTGGTCCAGGGTGATGGGCATGGCGGTTCAGGCTGTGTGAAGGGGGTGCGTGGCCTTCCAGTGCCGCGCGATGTCCAGACGGCGTGCCACCCACACCTGGTCGTGCGACTGGATGTGGTCCAGGAAGCGTTGCAGCGCGGTGATGCGGCCCGGTCGGCCGAGCAGGCGGCAGTGCATGCCGATGCTCATCATCTTGGGGCGGTCCAGGCCATTCGGGTCGCCCTCGGCGTAGAGCGCGTCGAAGCTGTCCTTCATGTACTGGAAGAACGGGTCGGCGTGCGAATAACCCTGGGGCAGGGCGAAGCGCATGTCGTTGCAGTCCAGCGTGTAGGGCACGATGAGCTGGTGCGCATCGCTGCCGTCGCTCTTGCGGACCTTCATCCAGAACGGCAGGTCTTCGCCGTAGTAGTCGCTGTCGTATTCGAAGCCACCGAAGTCGGCCACGAGGCGGCGGGTGTTGGGGCTGTCGCGGCCGGTGTACCAGCCCAGCGGGCGCTCGCCCGTGAGGCGCTGAATGATCGCCATCGCCTCGGCCATGTGGGCGCGCTCGGTGGCCTCGTCGATGGCCTGGTAGTGGATCCACTTGAGGCCGTGGCAGGCGATGTCGTAGCCGAGTTCCTGGAAGGCCGCGGTCAGCTCGGGGTGTTTTTCCAGCGCGGTGGCGACGCCAAACACGGTCAGCGGCATGCCGCGCTTCTCGAACTCGCGCAGCAGCCGCCACACACCCGCGCGTGAGCCGTATTCGTAAATGCCTTCCATGCTGATGTGTCGGTCCGGGAACGAGGCCGGGTTGAACATCTCGGACAGGAACTGCTCCGAGCCTGCGTCGCCGTGCAACACACAGTTCTCGCCGCCTTCTTCGTAGTTCAGCACGAACTGCACGGCGATGCGCGCGCCATTCGGCCAGCGCGCATGGGGCACGTCCCGGCCATAGCCGACCAGGTCGCGGGGGTAGGGCAGGGTGGAGTCGTAGACAGTCATGAGGAGAGCGCCAGGGAGATGTCGTTGCTCGGGAGCTTGCGGTCGAAGGTCAGGTTTTCTTCCACATGCATCAGGTGTTCGTTCATTAGCCGAACGGCGGTTTCTTCGTCTTTGGCGGCGAGGGCCTTGACGATGGCGACATGTTCTTCGTTGGAGTGTTCGGCCGCGTTGGTGCTCTGGTACATCAGCGTGATGAGGGCGCAGCGTGAGATCAGCTCGCGCAAGAGTTCGGCCAGCACCTGGTTGCCCATGAGTTCGGCCAAACGCACGTGGAAGTCGCCCAGCAGTTCGGTGCGGCCCGGTACATCCTGGTTGTCCACGGCCCGTTTTTCCTGCGCCACGTGTTCGCGCAAGGCCTTGATCTTGCTTGGCGTGACCTGGCGCACGAAGGCGCGCGTCATTTCGGTCTCCAGCATGCGGCGCACGGCGAACACCTGTTTGGCTTCCTCGACAGAGGGCGCCGCCACAAAGGCGCCGCGCGCGGGCTCCAGGCGGATCAGGCGGTTTTGCGAGAGCTGGAACAGCGCCTGGCGCACCAGTGTGCGTGAGACGCCAAAGTGGTCCGCGAGTTTCTGCTCGGCCAGTTTGGTGCCCGGATGCAACCGGTGCTCCACGATGGCCTTGGTGAGGGACTCGACGATCTGGCGCGTGCTGGAGGTTTCCATGCGGTCATCATATCCAGAAAAACAAAAAGTGTATACACTTTCAGTCGACTGCAATTGAAAGGATCTGCGATGGGTTTGAGTACACACGTTCTGGACACCATGCATGGCTGTCCGGCCGCCGGCATGGCCGTGGAGCTTTACACCACCGAGGGCGAGCAGGCCACGCTGGTCAAGCGTTTCGAACTCAACGCCGACGGCCGCAACCCCGATGGCCCGCTCTACGACAACGCCAGTCTCAAGGTAGGCACCTACCGGCTGGTGTTTGATGTGAAGGGGTATTTCGCGGCCAGGGGCGTGGTGCTGCCCGAGCCCAATTTCCTCAACCGCGTGGCGCTGGACTTCGGCGTGGCCCACACCAGCGAGCACTACCACGTGCCGCTGCTGGTGAGTCCGTGGAGTTATTCCACATACAGAGGGAGCTGACCCCCCCCGCGCCGCTTCGCGTCACCCCCCAAGGGGGGCGGCACTGGCCGTCCGGCAAAGCCGGCCCGGCGGTGCCCTGGGACAAACTCCCCCTCCGGCGCTGCGTGTCTTCACCCAGAACGCGGCGGAACCGGCTTTGCCGGGCCGCACCGCGTTGCCCCCTTGAGGGGGTCGCGCGCAGCGCGGCGGGGGTGTTTATTTACTCCTTTGCCCTTCGGTCAGCGTATCGAGCTGGAAGTTGCCGCTCTTGTCCCACAGCCAGACGTCGGTGTAGATCACGCTGCCCAGCTGTACGGGTGCCGGAAACGGGGCCGCTTCGTGCACGGTGCGTTCGATCTCGCGCACCACGTCGGGGGCATGGGAGGGGGCACGCATCCAGTTCAGGCGCCGCACGTTGCCGCGGTTGTCCAGATCCACCTGCAGCACGCCGACGGCGTGCATCAGCGGCGGCAGCTGGCCCTTGAAGATGCGGTGGGCGTTTTTCCCGTAGATGTGGCGGGCGCCGTCCTGGCGGTAGGCGCGGGGATTGTCCGCCTGCGACACCAGACTCGGGGGCAATTCGGATGAGGGCGCCGGCAAGGCTATGGGTTCGACGGCCGGTGGTGTTGTGGGGGGTGCTGTCACTGGCGACGCGCAGGCGGCCAGCAGGGCAGCGGCGCACAATGCGAGCGATCCCCAGACGCTGCGCAGGCGGCTGGAGTCGGCTGGTGAGGGGCCGACCGGTCCCGGGTGGGCGGGGGTGGTGATGTTCATGGTGCCAGGTCTCCTGATGCGAGGTCCGCGCGGGCTGCCAGCGGGGTGGCGATGGCGGGCTCATACGGGCAATCTGATGAAGTGTATGTGTCTTTCGCCTGGGCGTGTTTGCTGGTCGCGGTGATACTTCGCAGCAGGCTCCGGCGTTACGTATTCACACAGTTTCTGTAGGCAAACGCACCACACATGACCCCCGATCTCGATGGTTTTTTGCGGCATCTGACCCAGGCCCCGGCGGTGCTGGTCAGCGTGTCGGAGACGCGCGGCTCGGTGCCGCGCGAGCGCGGCGCCTGGATGGCGGTGTTTGCCGACACGCTGGTGGGCACGATCGGTGGCGGCCAGCTCGAATGGAGCGCCGTTCGCCAGGCGCGCGAACGGCTGGCACTGCCCGGCGACCGACCGGGAGGCGGCGCATGGGAGCACGAGGTGGCCCTGGGGCCCAGCCTGGGGCAGTGTTGTGGTGGTCGCGTGCGCCTGCGGTTCGAGCCGGTCCAGGCGGCGGACCGTGACACCCTGCGCCAGCGCCTGAGCCCCCGGCTGACGCCGCTGGCCCTGTTCGGTGGCGGGCACGTGGGGCGGGCCATCGTGCAGGCGCTGGCGCCCTTGCCCTTTGAGGTGACCTGGATCGACAGCCGCGACGAGGTGTTTCCCGGCGATCTGCCGCCGCAGGTGCACGCGGAACATTCCGACCCGGTGCAGGCGGCTGTGGGCGACCTCGCTCCGGGTTCGTTGGTGCTGATCATGAGCTTTTCACACGCCGAAGACCTCGACATCGTGGCGGCTTGTCTGCAGCGCCAGCGCACCACGGCCGACCTGCCGTTCGTGGGCCTGATCGGCAGCCACACCAAGTGGGCCACCTTCCGGCACCGCCTGGCCGAACGTGGCTTCGGCGATGCCGAGCTGGCCCGGGTCACCTGTCCGATCGGGCTGCCGGGCATCACCGGCAAGGAGCCCGCCGTGATCGCGGCCTCGGTTGTGGCGCAGTTGTTGCTAGTCCGGTCCGGGGCCGCCAAGGGCTGAAACGAGGCGGGATCTGCGGGTTATCACGCAGTCGACTGTTTCCAAAAAGTGTATACACTTTGGTGGTCTGGTCGCAGCGGAGCGGGCGTCGTTCAACAGCATCGACGCTCAAACGCGGCCCTCAGTCGGCTCAGAGCGCCCGCGGTGGTGAGTCGCAAACCCTGACGGGTGTCCGTCGTCGTGTTGAGGTGCCATGGAAACTTATCTGCTCGATTGGGCCAACCTGCTGTTGCGCTGGCTGCACGTCATCGTCGCCATCGCCTGGATCGGCTCCTCCTTCTATTTCGTCTTCCTCGACAGCAGCCTCACGCCACCCGAAGACGAGCAGCTGAAAAAAGACGGTGTCAGCGGCGAGCTCTGGGCGCTGCACGGTGGCGGTTTCTACCACCCTGTCAAGTTCTCGGGCGCGCCGCCCAAGCTGCCCGAGCACCTGCACTGGTTCTACTGGGAGAGTTATTCCACCTGGCTCTCGGGCTTTGCGCTGTTCCTCATTTCGTACTTGTGGAGCCCCAGCGTCTACCTGATTGACCCCAGCATCATGCAGTGGAGCCCGGCCGGCGCGATCGCCGCGGCGCTGGCGTTCCTGGTGGTGTTCTGGCTGCTCTACGACGCCATCTGCCGCACGCTGGGCCAGACCGACAACGGCGACGCCAAGGTCGGTGCGCTGGTGCTGGTGCTGGTGTGCATTGCGGCCTACGCCGCCACGCAGATGTTTGCCGGCCGTGCGGCCTTCCTGCTGATGGGCGCCATGCTCGCCACCTCGATGAGCGCCAACGTGTTCTTCTGGATCATCCCCGGCCAGCGCACCGTGGTGGCCGACATCAAAGCCGGCCGCCCTGTGGACCCGATCCACGGCAAACGCGGCAAGCAGCGCAGCGTGCACAACACCTACTTCACGCTGCCGGTGCTGTTCGCCATGCTGAGCAACCACTACAGCTTCACCTACGCCAACGAGCACAACTGGTTGATCCTCATCGGCATGATGTTCGCGGGCGCGGCCATCCGCCAGTTCTTCGTCATGCGCCACGGCTTCAAGCTCGGCCGCAACGCCCATCCCTGGCCCTACGCGGCCGTGGGCGTGGTGGCCTTGCTCGCGCTCATTGTCTGGCTCAAGCCCGCGCCGGTGGCTGCGGTGGCGACTCCTGAAACGGTGGGCTACGCCCAGCTCAAGCCGGTGATCGAGCAGCGCTGCGTGATGTGCCACGGCGAAGCCCTGCAGTCCAAGGGGGTGCGCCTGGACCAGCCAGCCGCCGTCAAGCAGCACGCGCAGATGATCTACCAGCAGGTGGTGCTCATGAAGGCCATGCCCATGAACAACGCCACCGGCCTGACCGACGCAGAGCGTGCCCTGTTTGCGCAGTGGTTCATGGACGGCGCACGGACCGATTGACCCCCCTGCAGCGCTTCGCGCTACCCCCCCAGGGGGGCAACACCTGCGGCCTGGCGAAGCCAGATCCGCGGTGTTCTGGGTTCCAGGCATGTCGCTCCGGAAACGCCAGCGGGTGGTGAGCATGGGCTTTCTTGTTCTGCGGTAACCTCGGTGCCGCCGTCACAACACCACCCCCAACACCATGAAAACCAAAGCCGCCGTCGCCTGGAAAGCAGGCCAGCCCCTGACCATCGAAACCGTCGATCTCGAAGGTCCGAAATTCGGTGAAGTGCTGGTCGAGATCAAGGCCACCGGCATCTGCCACACCGACTACTACACGCTCTCGGGTGCCGATCCCGAAGGCATCTTCCCAGCCATCCTTGGGCATGAGGGCGCGGGCATCGTGGTGGACGTGGGCCCGGGCGTGACCTCGCTCAAGAAGGGCGACCACGTCATCCCGCTCTACACGCCCGAATGCCGCCAGTGCAAGTTCTGCCTGAGCCGCAAGACCAACCTCTGCCAGCTGATCCGTGGCACGCAGGGCAAGGGCCTGATGCCCGACGCCACCAGCCGTTTCAGCCTGGACGGTCAGCCCATCTTTCACTACATGGGCACCAGCACCTTCAGCAACTACACCGTGGCGGCTGAAATTTCGCTGGCCAAGATCCGCGAAGACGCGCCCTTCGACAAGGTCTGCTACATCGGCTGCGGCGTCACCACCGGCATCGGCGCGGTGATCTTCACCGCCAAGGTGGAAGCCGGTGCCAACGTGGTGGTGTTCGGCCTCGGCGGCATCGGCCTGAACGTGATCCAGGGCGCGAAGATGGTGGGCGCCGACAAGATCATCGGTGTCGACCTGAACCCCGCGCGCGAAGCCATGGCGCGCAAGTTCGGCATGACGCACTTCATCAACCCCAAGGACCACGCCAACGTCGTTGACGCCATTGTGCAACTCACCGACGGCGGCGCCGACTACAGCTTCGAATGCATCGGCAACACCAAGGTGATGCGCGACGCGCTGGAGTGCACCCACAAAGGCTGGGGCCGCAGCATCATCATCGGCGTGGCCGAGGCCGGCGCGGAAATTGCGACACGTCCGTTCCAGCTGGTGACCGGCCGCAAGTGGGAGGGCTCGGCCTTCGGCGGCGCGCGCGGCCGCACCGATGTGCCGAAGATCGTCGACTGGTACATGGACGGCAAGCTCAACATCGACGACCTGATCACCCACACGCTGAAGCTGGAGCAGATCAACGAAGGTTTTGATTTGATGAAGCGGGGCGAATCGATCCGCTCCGTGGTGGTGTACTGAAAGAGGCAATCCCGACATGACAACCCGCATTCCCGCCACGCTGATCCCCGGCGACGGCATCGGCCCCGAAATCATGGACGCCACGCTGGCGGTGCTGGACGCACTGGGCGCGCCATTCGACTGGGACCGCCAGATCGCCGGACTCGAAGGCGTGACGATCGCCAACGACCCATTGCCGCCGGCCACGCTGGACAGCATCCGCCGCACGCGGCTGGCACTGAAGGGCCCGCTGGAAACGCCCTCGGGCGGTGGCTACCGCAGCTCCAACGTGCGGCTGCGCGAAGAGTTCAAGCTCTATGCCAACCTGCGCCCGGCGCTGACCATCGTGCCCGGCGGCCGCTACGACAAGATCGACCTGGTGGTGGTGCGCGAAAACCTCGAAGGCCTGTACATCGGCCACGAGCATTTCGTGCAGATCGACGACGACCCGCACGCCGTGGCCATGGCCACCGGCATCAACACGCGGGCCGGCTGCCGCCACATCCTGGACTACGCCTTCCAGCACGCCATCGGCACTGGCCGCAAGAAGGTGACCATCGTGCACAAGGCCAACATCATGAAGGCGCTCACGGGCATCTTCAAGGAAACGGCCGAACAGCTCTACGAAGAGAAGTACAAGGGCCAGATCGCGATGGACAGCATCATCGTCGACGCCTGTGCGATGAAGCTGGTGCTGAACCCGTGGCAGTTCGACGTGCTGGTCACGACCAATTTGTTCGGCGACATCCTCTCCGACCTGGTGGCCGGCCTGGTCGGTGGCCTGGGCATGGCGCCGGGCGCCAACATCGGCGCCGATGCAGCGATCTTCGAAGCGGTGCATGGCTCGGCGCCGGACATCGCCGGCAAAGGCATCGCCAACCCCACCGCGCTGCTGCTGGCCGCCGCGATGATGCTGGACCACTGCAAGCTGAACGACATGGCGACCCAACTGCGCCAGGCGATCGACGCGACGCTGAACGTCGACAACATCCGCACCGGCGACCTGGGCGGCAAGGCCGGCACCGCGGAGTACACGCGGGCGCTGGTGGCGCGCATCACCGGCTGAGCCCGCGATCGGCATCGCGCCGATCGGCACCTCCTGGGCGGGGTATTCACAGTACCGGCGCTGCGCTCGCAGCGCTGTCTTTATGCCGTCTTGATGCCGGCCCCCCGAATCTCTACACCGACTTGATGCCCGGATCCCTACGCTTGCGGGATTCTGAGCAGACATCTGAGGGATTCATGGACGTCGTCTTTCTGTCCGCCGCCGCGCTCTTGCTCGCGGCCATCGTGGGCATGGTGATCGGCTGCGACACGCTGGGGGTGCGCAAATGACCTGGCTCTATTGGCTCGCAGGATCGGCCTCGCTGGGCTTGCTGGTGTATCTCGTCTACGCCCTGTTGCGGGCGGAGGAATTCTGATGAACACCCACGCATGGATGCTGCTGCTCGCCTACCTGAGCGCCCTGCTCTTGCTGGCCTGGCCGCTCGGCAAATGGCTGGTGTTGGTGGCCGAGGGCCGGTTCCCTCGCTGGATGGCGCCCTTCCAGGCCGCCGAACGGGGCTTGTACCGCCTGGCCGGAGTCGACCCCGAAGCCGGCATGGGCTGGCGCCAGTACGCCATCGCGCTCGTCGCCTTCAACTTCCTGGGCGTGATCGCGGTTTATGCGCTGCAGCGCTTGCAAGGCGTTCTGCCCTTGAATCCCCAGGGCATGGCCGGCGTGAGCGCCGATTCTTCGTTCAACACTGCCATCAGTTTCGTCAGCAACACCAACTGGCAGGGCTATGTCGGTGAAGCCACGATGAGCTACCTGACGCAGATGCTGGCGCTGACGGTGCAGAACTTCTTTTCCGCGGCCATCGGCATCGTGGTGGTCATCGCGCTGGTCCGCGGCTTCGTCGCCCGTTCGTCGGCGTCGATCGGCAACTTCTGGGTCGACCTGACCCGCGTGACAGCCTATGTGCTGCTGCCGCTGTCACTGGTCTTCGCGGTGTTCCTGGTCAGCCAGGGCGTGATCCAGAACTTCTCGCCCTACAAGGAGGTCACGACACTCGAAGTCACCGCCTACCAGCAGGCCAGGAACGGACCTGACGGCCAGCCGCTGAAGGACGCCCAGGGCGCGCCGGTGTTGGAGGACCTGAAGGCCGACAAGCAGACGCTGGCGATGGGCCCGGTGGCTTCGCAGGAGGCGATCAAGATGCTGGGCACCAATGGCGGCGGCTTCTTCAATGCCAACTCCGCGCATCCGTACGAGAACCCGAGCGCGCTGACCAACTTCCTGCAGATGCTGTCGATCTTCCTGATTCCGGCGGCGCTGGTGTTCATGTTCGGCAGCCTGGTCGGCGATGCGCGCCAGGGCTGGGCAGTGCTGGCGGCGATGACGGCGATCTTCGTCGTCTCGGTCATCGTCGTGACGGCGCAAGAGCAACAAGGCAACCCGTTGCTGGCGCAACTGGGCGCCGATCAGAGCGTCAGCGCCAGCCAGCCCGGCGGCAACATGGAAGGCAAGGAGGCACGCTTCGGCATTGCGGCCAGCGGGCTGTTTGCCGCCATCACCACCGCCGCTTCGTGCGGCGCGGTGAACGCCATGCACGATTCCTTCACGCCGATGGGCGGCGCCGTGCCGCTGGTGCTGATGCAACTGGGCGAAGTGGTCTTCGGCGGCGTCGGCACGGGTCTGTACAGCATGCTGATCTTCGCCATCCTGGCCGTCTTCATCGCCGGGTTGATGATCGGCCGCACACCCGAATACCTGGGCAAGAAGATCGAGACCTACGAGATGAAGATGACGTCGATCGCCATTCTCGTGACGCCGATCCTGGTGCTCGCCGGTACCGCCGTGGCTGTGCTGGCCGATGTCGGCAAGGCCGGCATCGCCAACCCGAGCGCGCACGGCTTCTCGGAGATCCTCTACGCATTCACCTCGGCGGGCAACAACAACGGCAGCGCCTTTGCCGGCTTGTCGGCCAACACGCCGTTCTACAACACGCTGCTGGCCATCGCGATGTGGTTCGGCCGTTTCGGCGTCATCGTGCCGGTGCTGGCCATTGCGGGTTCGCTGGCGTCGAAGAAGCGCATGGCCGTCACAGCAGGCACCCTGCCCACGCACGGCCCGCTGTTCGTGACGCTGCTGATCGGCACCGTGCTGCTGGTCGGCCTGCTGAACTACGTGCCCGCGCTGGCCCTGGGGCCGGTGGTCGAGCACATCATGTTGTGGTACCCGAAATGAGCGGCCACGGGCTGCGGCGCCACAACACCAGGACAACACCATGACAACTTCAAACTCGTTCTCGCTGCTCGACCCGGCGCTGGTCAAGCCCGCCATCGCATCCGCATTCGGCAAGCTGAGTCCGCGCGTGCAGTGGCGCAACCCGGTGATGTTCGTCGTCTACGTCGGCAGCATCATCACCACCATCCTCTGGGTCCAGGCCCTGGGCGGCAAAGGCGAAGCGCCGCAGGGCTTCATCCTGGCCATCGCGTTGTGGCTGTGGTTCACGGTGCTGTTCGCCAACTTCGCCGAAGCCATGGCCGAGGGCCGCAGCCAGGCCCAGGCGTCTTCGCTGCGCGGCATGAAGCGCAAGACCATCGCCAAGAAGCTGGAGCAGCCCCGGCATGGTTCGTCGTGGCATCCGCAGGAGGCCGATGAGTTGCGCAAGGGCGCGGTGGTGCTGGTCGAGGCCGGCGACGTGATTCCGCTCGACGGCGAGGTCATCGAAGGCGTGGCCTCGGTGGACGAAAGCGCCATCACCGGCGAATCGGCGCCAGTGATCCGCGAATCCGGCGGCGACTTCGCATCGGTCACCGGCGGCACGCGTGTGCTGTCCGACTGGCTGGTGGTGCGCATCAACGTCAACCCCGGCGAGTCCTTCCTCGACCGCATGATCGCGATGGTCGAAGGCGCCAAACGCCAGAAGACGCCGAACGAAATCGCGCTGACCATCCTGCTGGTGGCGCTGACCATCGTCTTCCTGGTGGTGACGGTGACACTGCTGCCGTACTCGATCTTCAGCGTCGAAGCCGCCAAGCTGGGCACGCCGGTGACCGTCACCGCGCTGATCGCCTTGCTGGTGTGCCTGATCCCCACCACCATCGGCGCGCTGCTGTCGGCCATCGGCGTGGCGGGCATGAGCCGCATGATGGCGGCCAATGTCATCGCCACCTCCGGACGCGCGGTGGAAGCCGCCGGCGACGTCGACGTGCTGTTGCTCGACAAGACGGGCACCATCACGCTGGGCAACCGCCAGGCCGCGGCCTTCGTGCCCGCGAAAGGCGTCACCGAGCAGCAGCTGGCCGATGCCGCGCAGTTCGCATCGATGGCCGATGAAACACCGGAAGGCCGCAGCATCACGGTGCTGGCCAAGCAGAAGTTCAACCTGCGCGAGCGTGAGCTGTCGACCCACAAGACGAGCTTCGTGCCGTTCACCGCGCAGACCCGCATGAGCGGTGTCGACATCGAAGGCGTCGACGGCAGTGTGCGCAGGCTGCGCAAGGGCGCCGGCGAGGCGATCAAAAAGCATGTCGAAGCGCTGGGCGGCAGCTTTCCGGCCGACGTGCAGGCGGCCACCGACGATGTGGCGCGCAAGGGCAGCACGCCGCTGGTGGTGTGCGACGGCGGCCGCGTACTCGGCGTGGTAGAGCTGAAGGACATCGTCAAGGGCGGCATCAAGGAGCGCTTTGCCGAACTGCGCCGCATGGGCATCAAGACGGTGATGATCACCGGCGACAACCGGCTCACCGCCGCGGCCATCGCCGCCGAAGCCGGCGTCGACGACTTCCTGGCCGAAGCCACGCCCGAGGCCAAGCTGAAGATGATCCGCGACTACCAGGCCGACGGCCGGCTGGTGGCGATGACCGGCGACGGCACCAACGACGCCCCGGCCCTCGCGCAGGCCGACGTGGCGGTGGCGATGAACACCGGCACCCAGGCAGCCAAGGAAGCCGGCAACATGGTCGACCTGGACAGCAACCCGACCAAGCTGCTGGAGATCGTCGAGACCGGCAAGCAACTGCTGATGACGCGCGGCTCGCTGACCACCTTCTCGATCGCCAACGACGTGGCGAAGTACTTCGCCATCATCCCGGCGATGTTCGTCACCACCTATCCGCAGCTCGGCGCGCTGAACGTGATGGGCCTGGCCAGCCCGTCGTCGGCAATCCTGTCGGCGGTGATCTTCAACGCGCTGGTCATCGTCTTCCTGATCCCGCTGGCGCTCAAGGGCGTCAAGTACCGCGCCATCGGCGCGGCCGCGCTGCTGCGCCGCAATGTCCTGATCTACGGCGTCGGCGGCCTGATCGTGCCCTTCATCGGCATCAAGGCGATCGACCTGCTGCTGAGCGCCGTGCACCTTGTCTGAAAGAGAAACAACATGAGTTCAACCATTCGCCCGGCCCTGGTCTGCTTTGCGGTGCTCACCGCGCTGACCGGCGCCGTCTACCCGCTCGTCGTCACCGGCATAGTCCAGGCGGCGTTTCCCGAGCAAGCCGCGGGCAGCCTGATCCTGCGTGACGGCAAGCCGGTCGGCTCGTCGCTGATCGGGCAGAACTTCAGCGACCCGAAGTACATCTGGGGCCGCCCGTCGGCCACCGCGCCAATGCCCAACAACGCCAGCGCATCGAGCGGCTCCAACCAGGGCCCGCTGAACCCGGCGCTGGCCGATGCCGTGAAGGGGCGCATCGCAGCCTTGCGGGCCGCGGACCCCGGCAATGCGGCGCCGGTGCCGGTGGACCTGGTCACCGCGTCGGCCAGCGGGCTCGACCCGCACCTCAGCGTCGCCGGGGCGTTGTACCAGGCCGCGCGGGTGGCCCAGGCGCGCAAGCTGCCCCTGCCCCAGGTTCAGCAGTTGATCGACCGGCACACCGAAGGCCGCCTGTTCGGCCTGCTCGGCGAGCCGCGCGTCAACGTGCTGCAACTCAACCTCGCGCTTGACGCGGCCCGCGGCTGAACCCAGGGCGGCTGGCGCGCCATTGCACTCAGACCATCGCATGGTCTCATCCGACCTCTGGGGCGCGCTGTTGGCGCTGATCGCCATCCTGGCCCCGCTGTGGCTGGCCTGGCTGCTGCTGGGCTGGAGTGAACGGCGCAAACTTCCGCGCCCGGGTCCAGGCGAGCAGCGCAAGCCCTGAGTTCGTCGGCACGCGCCGACCGTGACAATCCCTGCAAAGCGATGAGCGACGACCAACGCCCTGACCCCGACGCGCTGCTGGCCCAGATCCACCAGGACGAGCAGCGCGAGGCGCGTGGCCGCCTGCGCATCTACTTCGGCTCGTCGGCCGGCGTCGGCAAGACCTACGCCATGCTGGTGGCGGCGCGCAAGTTGGTGGCCGATGGCGTGGACGTGCTGGCCGGCGTCGTCGAGACCCATGGCCGCGGCGAGACCGCGGCGCTGCTGGAAGGGCTGCCGGTGCTGCCGCCCGCGCACATCGACTACCGCGGCAAGCGGCTGGCCGAGTTCGACCTCGACGGCGCGCTGGCCCGCAAGCCCGGGCTGATCCTGGTCGACGAGCTGGCCCATTCCAACGTCGCCGGCTCGCGCCACCCGAAGCGCTGGCAGGACGTGGAAGAACTGCTGGCGGCCGGCATCGACGTCTACAGCACGCTCAATGTGCAGCACCTGGAGAGCCTGAACGATGTGGTCGGCGGCATCACCGGCATCGTGGTGCACGAGACCCTGCCCGACACCTTCTTCGACCGCGCCGACGAGGTGGTGCTGGTCGACACGCCGGCCGATGAGCTGATCGAGCGGCTGGCCGCCGGCAAGGTCTACATGCCGGCGCAGGCCGAGCGCGCGGCGAAGAACTTCTTTCGCAAGGGCAACCTGATGGCCCTGCGCGAACTGGCGCTGCGCCGCACCGCCGACCGCGTCGAAGACGACGTGCAGGCCTACCGCATCGAGCGCCGGGTCGCCCAGGTCTGGAAGACCGAGGGCGCGCTGCTGTGCTGCATCGGTCCGCGGCCCGGTGCCGATCACGTGGTGCGCAGCACGGCCCAGCTGGCGCGGCAACTGGCCGTCACCTGGCATGCGGTGTACGTGGAAACGCCGGCACTGCAGCGTCTGGACGGCGGCCGGCGCGAAGGCATTCTGCAGACCGTCAAGCTGGCCCAGGACCTGGGCGCCAGCACCGCCGTGCTGCCGGCCCAGAACATCGCGCAGGCCCTGGTCGCCCACGCGCGGCAGCACAACCTGTCGAAGCTGGTGCTCGGCCCTGGCCGGCGGGCGCCGGCCTGGTCGGCGGGGTGGCCGCGCCGCACACTCGGGCAGGCCATTGGCGCACTGGCGCCGGACATCGACCGCATCGAAGTCGGCCAGTCACAACGCTCGCGGCCGGTCGCCGCGCCGCGCTCGTCGGCCACCGACGATGGCGCCGGCACCGGCGCACAGGCCCGCCGCTACCTGCTGGCCAGCGCTGCCTGTGCCGGCACGACGCTGTTGACGCACTTTCTGGTGCCTTACTTCGACCTGGCCAACATCGTGATGGTGTTTCTGCTGGCCGTCGTCGGCGTGGCCGTCTGGCTGGGCCGCGGGCCGGCCGTGCTGGCGGCCTTCCTGAACGTCGCGGCCTTCGACTTCTTCTTCGTCGCGCCGCACCTGTCATTCGCGGTGGCCGATGCGCAGTACCTGCTGACCTTCGCGGTGATGCTGGTGGTCGGCCTGGTCACCGGGCAGCTGACGGCGGGGCTGCGCTTCCAGGCCCACGTGGCAACACATCGCGAGGCCCGCTCAAGAGCCCTGTTCGAGGCTGCGCGCGACCTGTCGAACATGCTGACCAACGAGCAGGCGATCGAAGTGGCGCAGGCCGTCATCTCGCGCGAATTTCACGCCAAGGTCGTGATCTACGTGCTCGATGCCAGCGACCGGCTGCAGGCGCCGAAGACCGACGCCGACGGGCTGGATTTCGGCACCGCGCAGTGGACGCTGGACCACAACCAGGCCGCCGGCCTGGGCACCGACACACTCGCCGGCAGCGCCTGGCTGTACCTGCCGCTGAAGGCCACCATGCGCTCGCGCGGTGTGCTGGCAGTGCAGCCCGAAGAGCCGCGCTTCCTGCTCGTGCCCGAGCAGCGCCAGCAGCTGGAGACCTTCGCCGCCCTGACCGCGATGGCGCTGGAGCGTGTGCACTACATCGAGGTGGCCCAAAGCGCCACGGTGCAGATGGAGTCCGAGCGGCTGCGCAACTCGCTGCTGGCCGCACTGTCGCACGACCTGCGCACGCCGCTGGCGGCGCTGGTCGGCATGGCCGAGACGCTGGCCGCCAGCCAGCCGGC
The DNA here is from genome assembly GCF_035476535.1 of Aquabacterium sp. Classification (GTDB taxonomy): domain Bacteria; phylum Pseudomonadota; class Gammaproteobacteria; order Burkholderiales; family Burkholderiaceae_C; genus Pseudaquabacterium. Next base: position 41,740 of record NZ_DATILJ010000141.1, on the reverse strand, counting down.
GCTCAGCAGCCCACAGCAAGCCCTGGCGACCGCCATCAGCGAGAAGTCGCTGCGCATGACCGACATGGTCACCAACCTGCTCGACATGGCGCGCATCCAGAGCGGCGAGATCCGGCTGCGGGTGGAGTGGCAGTCGATTGAAGAAATCATCGGCAGCGCGGTGAAGTCGGCCCACGGTGCCTTGGGCGCGCGGCCCTTGAGCGTGCGCATCGAACCCGATGTTCCGCTGATCGAATGCGACGCGGTGCTGATCGAACGTGTGCTGGCCAACCTGCTCGAAAACGCCGGCAAGTACACGCCGGACCGCACGCCGGTGGCGATCCTGGTGCGCCCGGTGGACGATGAGCTGCAGGTCAGCGTGCGCGACCACGGCCCCGGCGTGGCCAAGGGCCAGGAAGAGGCGATCTTCGAGAAGTTCACCCGCGGCAACACCGAATCGGCCACGCCCGGGGTCGGCCTGGGCCTGGCGATCTGCAAGGCCATCGTCGACGCACACCGCGGCCGCATCTGGGTCGAACCGACACCACCCCACGGCGCGACCTTCACCTTCAGCCTGCCGCAGGGCACGCCGCCGACCATCGACCTGGCCGAAGACGCCAGCGCCATCGTCAACCTTCATAACCCCTGATGTCCACGCCCACGCCCGTCGTCCTGGTGCTCGAAGACGAGCGCGAGATTCGCCACTTCGTGCGCAGCTCGCTCGAGGCCGAAGGCTGGCAGGTGCATGAGGCCGGCACCGTCAAGCAAGGGCTGGTGGAAGCCGGCACGCGGCGGCCCGACTTGATCATCGCCGACCTCGGCTTGCCCGACGGCGACGGCGTGGACTTCATCCGCGAAGTGCGGACCTGGTCCGCGGTGCCGATCATCGTGCTGTCGGCGCGCACCCACGAGGATGAAAAGGTTGCCGCGCTGGATGCCGGCGCCGACGATTTCATCACCAAGCCCTTCGGCATCAACGAGTTGCTGGCGCGCACGCGGGCCAGCCTGCGGCGCATGCGGGTCGGCAAGGCGCCGGCGGAGGCGGTGTTTCGCTTCGGCGACGTCGAGCTCGACCTGGCAGCGCGCATCGTGAAGAAGCGCGGCGTCGAGGTCCACCTGACACCCATCGAGTACCGCCTGCTCGGCGTGCTGGTGGCCAATGCGGGCCGGGTTCTGACGCACCCGTACCTGCTGCGCGAAGTGTGGGGCCCCGGCCACTCGCAAAGCACGCACTACCTGCGCGTGTACATGGGCAACCTGCGCCAGAAGCTCGAGGACGACTCGGCGCAGCCCCGGCACATCGTGACCGAGACGGGTGTGGGCTACCGGCTGCTCGCCGATTGACTCAGCGCTGCAGCTCCACTTCCAGCCGGCTCACCAGCGCCTGCAGGTCTTCGTGCAACTGGCGCGCCCGCGGCAGCAGCGCGACGACGTCTTCGCCATTGAACGCCGCCTGCTCGAAAGCCTGCAACCGCAGGTGCAGCGGCTGCGCGCCGATGGTGGCGCAGGCGCCGCGCAGCGAATGGCAGGCATTGCGCCAGCGCTCGCTGTCCTCGGCGGTCTCGGCGCTCAGCAGCGCCGGTTCACCGACGCGGTAGCGGTTGACGAAGCTGTGCAGCACCCGCACCAGGGTCAGCGGCTGGCCGCCGACGTTGCGCAGCGCGCGCGTGGCATCGAAGCCTTCGACACTGGCCAGCCGCTCTTGCAACGGCGGCACCGGCTGCAGCGGGGCGGCCGGCGGACGCGCCGGTTCGGCCCCCTCCACCGCCGGCCGTTCGCGCAGCGGTAGCCAGCGCAGCAGCGTGGCATACAGGCGCTCGGGGTCCACCGGCTTGGCCACATGGTCGTTCATGCCGGCGTCCAGGCAGGCCTGGCGGTCCTCGCCGAAGGCATTGGCCGTCATCGCGACGATGGGCGTGCCGCGGCCCGCCTTGTCGCGGATCATGCGGCACGCCGCCAGGCCGTCCATCACCGGCATCTGCAGGTCCATCAGGATCAGGTCGTAGGGGCGCGTCAGCGCCAGCGCCACGGTGCGGCCGCCATCGCCGGCGATTTCCACCACCAGGCCGACCGAGCGCAGCAGTTCCTCCGCCACTTCCTGGTTGATCGGGTTGTCCTCGGCCAGCAGCACGCGCTGGCCGGCATGCTGGCGGCGCAGTTGCGCCTCCACCTCGCCCGGCGCGGCCGGCTCCACGGTGGCCGTGACGCTGAGGCGGCGCAGCACGCGCACCAGCGCGTCGTGCAGCGCCGAGGCGGTGATGGGCTTGACCAGCACCGCGTCGTAGCGCGCGTCCTGTGCCTCGTGCCACATCGCCGTGTCGTCGAAGGCGGTGACCAGCACGCTGGGCGGCATGCCGTCACCCAGCAGCGCACGCAGCTGCCGCAGCGTGGCGATGCCGTCGGGCGGCGCCATGCGCCAGTCGATCAGCATCACGTCGTAGGGCCGACCGGCGGCGATCTCGGCCTGCACGCGCTGCAGCGCGGCCTGGCCGCCCGCCTGGGCGTCGACCTGCAGGCCCAGCATCTGCAGCTGCTCGGTCAGTGCATGCAAGGCCTCCGGCAGGTCGTCGACCAGCAGCGCGCGCAGCCCCTGCAACGGGATCGGCGCGGCGTCCTCGCCGGCCTCGCTGCCGCGGCCCAGCCAGGCGCTGAACCAGAATACGCTGCCGACGCCAGGCTGGCTGTCGACGCCGGCATCACCGCCCATGATAACGGCCAATCGGCGCGTCAAGGCCAGGCCCAGGCCGGTGCCGCCGTGGCGGCGTGACATCGAGCTGTCGGCCTGCTCGAAGGCATTGAACAGCTCGGCCTGGCGTTCGGGCGAAATGCCTTCGCCGGTGTCCTGCACCTCGAAGCGCACTTGCAGGCGCCGCGTATCCTGGGCGATCGCCTCGCAGCGCAGCCGCACCCAGCCGCGCTGCGTGAACTTCACCGCGTTGGTCAGCAGGTTGATCAGCGCCTGGGCCAGGCGCGTGGGGTCGCCGCGCAGGCGCTTCGGCAGGTGGTTGGTGTCCAGCACCAGCTCCAGGCCTTTTTCGCGCGCCCGCTCGCCGACCATCTCGAAGGCCCGCGACAACAGCTCGTCGAGCGAAAACTCCGTGTCTTCCAGCACCATCTTGCCGGCCTCGATCTTTGACAGGTCCAGGATCGCGTTGATGACTTCCAGCAGATGCTGCGCGGCGTTGTCGATCTTGTCCAGTCGTTCACGCTGCAGCGCGTCGCGGGTGTCACGCGCCATCAGGTGCGTCAGGCCGATGATGGCATTCATCGGCGTGCGGATCTCATGGCTCATGTTGGCCAGGAAAGCGCTCTTGGCCCGGTTGGCAGCCTCAGCCTCGTCGCGCGAGTGCTGCAGTTCGGCGTTCACGCGCTGGAGTTCGCGCGTGCGTTCGGCCACCCGCTCCTCCAGCCGGTGGCGGTGCTGCTGCAGCTCATCGTCGAGCCGCTTGCGCTGCGTGACGTCGGCGAACGAGGTCACCACCGCCACCAGCCGGCCGCTGTCGGGACTGTGCAGCGGCACCGCGCTGACCTCGAACCACAAGGCCTCGCCCGCCGGGCTGCGCGCCTGCATCAGCACGCCCAGCTGCGCCGGCGCGCCGCCCCGCACCCGGCCCGGCGGCGTTTCGTCCGGCGGCATCTCGCTGCCGTCCGCACGCAGCGGTGTCCAGCCCGGCGCCACCACCGAGCGGCCTTGCCAGTCGGTCTGTGGCACGCCGAGGATGCGTTCGGCCGCCGGGTTGCAGCTCAGCACCTGGCCTTGCGGGTCGCTGACGAGGATGCCTTCGTTCAGCACCGTCACCACCGTGCGGAAGTGCGCTTCGCTCTCGCGCAGCGCCCGCTCGGCGCGGCGCATCTCGGTCACATCGCGCGAAACGCCGAACAGGCCGATCAAGCGGCCCTCGCCATCGAACAGCGGGCCCTTGGCACACAGGTGGATGTGTTCGCCGTCGGCGCGGAGCATGGTTTCCTCGAAGATCTGCGGCGCCGTCGCAGCCAGCGCCACGCGGTCATGCCGCACGAAATGCTCGGCCACATCGGCGCCGAAGACTTCGGCGTCGGTGCGGCCCAGCACCTCGTCGCGCGTCTTGCCCACTTCTTCGCCGGCCGCGCGGTTGTAGAAGACATAGCGGCCTTGCAGGTCCTTGGCGAAGATCGCGTCGTCGGAGCTGTGGGCAATCGCCTCCAGCAGGCCCAGGGCGCGCAGCCGATCGCCCTGTTCAACCCGCTCGTGCTGGGAGCGGGCCAGCGCCTGGCGCTGCAGCCACAGGCGGCTGGCCAGCCACACGCCCAGCAGGGCCAGCAGCGCGGCCAGCAGGGTCCAGCGGGCGCCGCGCCAGGCGGGCTGATCCACCTCGGCCTGGTCGATCTTCGACACCAGCCACCAATCGGTGCCCTTCACCGGCTGCAGCGCGGCCAACACCGGCACGCCGCGGTAGTCGACGGCGGGCATGGCCTGTGTCGCGTCCACTTCCCGGCGCAGCAGGCGGCCCAGCGGCAGCAGCGTCGACGAGGCCGGCTGGCTGAATCGGCCCACGCCGTCCGGCCTGTGGCGCAACTCGCTGACGTTGACGATGCTGTCGCCGGCCCGCCGCCACAGCACCGATTCACCGCTGGCGCTGGACCCCGGCCAGCCGGCGAGCAGCGGGAACAGCGATCGCCGCGCATCGATGCGCACGACCAGCGCACCGGGAGCCGGTCCGCCGCTACCTTGCAGCGGTACCACGACATCCATGCGCAGCGGCATCGCCGCATCATCGCCGCTGCGGTAGACGCCGGTGTGCACCGGCACGCCCTGCGCGATGGCCTGGCGCACGCTGGCCTGCAGCTCGTCGGAGGTGCTGCCCGCCGCACCCGCATGTTCCTGCGCCAGCAGGTGACCGGCGGCATCGACCAGCAGCGCGCTGTCGCCATCGTTGGCCTGGCGGTAGGCCACGGCGCGCGCCAGCAGCCGCTCGCCGAGCACGGCATCCCGCTGCAGCTGCCAGCGCAGAAACTGCTCGGCCAGGCCCGCGCTGGTGGACAGGAAACCGGCCATCGTCATCCGGCGCGCGACCCAGGCCTCGACCTGCGTGGCCCGCAATTCGTTGAGCGACAGCACGCGCGCACGCGCCTGGGCATGCTGCCGCTGGAACTCCTGGCGGATGTTCCAAGCGGCCAGCAGCGCCACAAGCAGCAACACAGCCAGCATCGGCGGCCACGCGCGGCCACCACGCCCCGGCTGTTCCGGGTCACCCTTGGTGAGGCTTCTCATGAACCGACCCCCTGGAGGCTCGGCGCAGCATACAGCGACGCCGCTGACCCCATCGGCGTCGCCGTTCGCCCCAGACCGGCCGGCGCACGCGCCGCACGGCCGACATGACGGTGACAATCCCGGCGCACGCCATGCCAGTCCGCGAAGCCTCCCCTGCCCCCGGCGCCGCAGCGCCGGCGGCGTCACCGTCGGCCGGCTTTCTGCTGGCCTGGGCGCTGTTCTGGGGTCTGCAGCTGACGGTGGAACTGCAGGACGCCTGGCGCCACGGCGACCCTTCGGCGTGGCGGCCGCTGCTGTGGGTGGGTAGCTCGTTCGTGATGGCCAGCCTGATCGCCTGGCCGCAATGGCGTCGCGCCTGGCGCCTGGACGCCCAGCTGACACGGCCCTGGCGCTGGTTCTGGGCCACGCTGCGCACGCTGCCGCTGCTGGCGCCGGCCTTCGTGACCGGTGTCTATGCGCTGCGCCACGGCGTGTTTGCGCTGCTCGGCCAGACCTACCGGCATGAGACCTGGCCGGTGGTCTTCGGCTACGAGATGCTGAAGTTCGGCATGTTCTACCTGCTGTTCGTCGCGGTGGTCTTCGGCATCCGCTCGCATGCCGCGCTGAGCCAGGCCCGCATCGGGCTGGAGCAGGAGCGCCGGCTGGCACAACAGGCCCAGCTGCTGCAGCTGGCGCAGCAGATCGAGCCGCACTTCCTGTTCAACGCGCTGAACACCATTGCCTCGACGATCCACAGCAACCCCGACCTGGCCGACCACCTGCTGACCCGCCTGGCCGCGCTGCTGCGTGCGGCCACCGACTTGGCGCGCCAGCCCGAGACCACGTTGGACGAAGAGCTGCGCCTGCTCGACGCCTACGCGGCGATCATGTGCCAGCGCTTTGCCGACCGCGTGACGCTGCGCTTCGACATCGAGCCCGCCGCCCGCGCCTGCCGCGTGCCGACGCTGCTGCTGCAGCCGCTGCTGGAGAACGCCTTCCGCCATGGCGTGGAGCGGCGCCCCGGCCCCTGCCACATCCGCGTGAGCGCCTCGCGGCAGGGTGAACGCCTGCAGCTGGCAGTGGCCGACGATGCCGGCACGCTGCCCCCCTCTTGCGCCATGCCGGCCTGGGGCGTGGGCCTGTCGAACCTGCAACAACGCCTGCAGGCACGCCATGGCGATGCGGCCACGCTGACGCTCACGGCGCGCGACGGCGGTGGTGTACAAGCCCGCATCGAGCTGCCATGCGTGTGCTGATCGTCGACGACGAACCGCCGGCGCGCGAGCGCCTCGCGCGCTTGCTGGCCGCCTTTGCCGATGTGCAGCTGGTGGGCCAGGCACGCGATGGCGAGGAGGCACTGGCCCAGGTGGCCGCGCTGGCGCCCGACGCGCTGTTCCTCGATGTGCAGATGCCCGGCGCCAGCGGGCTGGACGTCGCCGCCTCGCTGCCTGAGCCGGCGCCGGCGGTGGTCTTTGTCACGGCTTTTGACCATTATGCGCTGCAGGCCTTCGACACCGCGGCGCTGGACTACCTGCTCAAACCGGTGGAGCCCGAACGGCTGGCCCGCGCCATCCAGCGCCTGCGCGAGCGGCAGGCTCCGGCGCCGAGCGAGCGCCACCCGCCGCCGGCGCAGCTGCTGATCCCCGACCGCGCGCGGGTGCATGTGCTGCCGGTGGCCGAGATCCTGTGGCTGGAAACAGCGGACAACTATGTCGTCGTGCACAGCGCCGAGCGTGCACCGCTGATGCGCCGCACGCTGGCCGGCCTGCTGGCCGACCTGGGCCCCGGCTTCGTGCGCACGCACCGCGGTGCCGCGGTGGCGCTGGCCCATGTGCAGCAGGTGCAGGCCTTGGGCAATGGCGACAGCCTGGTGCTGCTGCGCGGCGGCACGGCCGTGCCCTGCAGCCGCCGCCACCGCGCCGCGCTGATACAGCACCTGGGCCTGGCCGGCTAACGGCACAAGCGCGCGGCCTGAGCGGCCTCGGCCGCCCCGCGCTGCCCGCCGTTCGCCCCAAAGCGCTGGCCGGCCGCGCACCCTGTGCCTAGGCTGGGAACAGCCTCACTTCAGGTGCCCTCACCATGTCAGCCTCCTCCTCGCCCCGATCCCCTCGCACACCCAGCCTGACGGCCACCCGCCACCACGAACTGGACTGGCTGCGCATCATCGCCTTCGGCGTGCTGGTGATCTACCACACCGGCATGTACTACGTGAACTGGGACTTCCATGTCAAGAGCCCGCATGCCGGGACCGGCCTCGAACCGTTCATGCTGCTCACCGCGCCATGGCGCATGCACCTGCTGTTCCTGATCTCCGGTGCGGCCACCGCCTTCATGTGGCGGCGCGACAGCCCGCCCGCAGCAGCCCGGCTGCGCGAGCGCACCGGGCGCCTGCTGCTGCCGCTGCTGTTCGGCATGCTGGTGATCGTGCCACCGCAGTCCTACCTGGAAGTGGTGCAGCACGGCTACGGCGGCAGCTTCGTCGACTTTCTGCGCCTGTACTACAGCGCCTACCACGGCTTCTGCGATGGCAAGGGCCACTGCCTGCTGCTGCCGACCTGGAACCACCTGTGGTACCTGCCCTACCTGGCGTTCTACACGGCGCTGCTGTGGCTGCTGCTGCGCTGGCGGCCGCAGTTGCTGGTCCGGCTGGCCTCTGCCACGGCACCGCTGCTGCGCGGCGGCCTGCTACTGGCAGTGCCCGTGCTGTGGCTGCTGCTGACGCGCCTGGCGCTGCGCGACCACTTTCCGAGCACCCATGCGCTGCTGGACGACTGGTTCATGCATGCGCAGTACTTCAGCGTGTTCCTGTTCGGCGCCCTGCTGGCCCACACGCCGCACATGCTGCCGCGCCTGCAGGCCTGGCGCTGGCTGGCGTTGGTGCTGGCGCTGAGCGGCTGGGCCACGCTGATCAGCACGCCGGCCTCGCTGCGCGACGCCGGCGGCGTGCTGGCACTGCTGCGGCCGGCGGCGGTGAGCCTGATGCAGTGGACCGCCCTGGTCGCTTCGCTGGGCTTTGCCCACCGCCACCTGCGCTTCGACAACGCCTGGCGCCGTTACCTCAGCGAGGCGGTGTTCCCGGTCTACCTCCTGCACCAGACGCTGATCATCGTGCTGGCCCGGGCGGTCGCGCCCTGGGCGCTGCCGCCCGGCCTGGAAGCGGCCTTGCTGGTTGTCGCCACGCTGGCCCTGAGTCTGCTGAGTTATGAAGCCGTGCGCCGCGTGGGCTGGCTGCGGCCGCTGTTCGGGCTGAAGCGACAGGTTCCGCCTGGCGACGCGGCGATGGCCGGGGCGTGATCAGTCGATCCTGAACCTGGCGACAGCCTGCGTCAACCGCGCGGCCTGCTGGCTGAGGCTTTCCGCCGCGGCGGCGCTTTCTTCGACCAGCGCGGCGTTCTGCTGCGTCATGTGGTCCAGCTGGCTCACGGCGATGCCGATCTGCCCGATGCCGCTGCTCTGCTCGGTGCTGGAGCCGCTGATCTCGCCGATCAGCCCGCTGACGAGCTGCACCTGGGCGACGATGCCGCTCATCGTGCGCCCGGCCTCGCCGACGAGCCGTGAGCCCGTGTCCACGCGCTCGACGCTGCTGTTGATCAGGCCTTTGATCTCGCGTGCCGCCTGCGCGCTGCGCTGGGCCAGGCCGCGTACTTCGGATGCCACGACGGCAAAGCCGCGGCCATGCTCGCCGGCGCGCGCCGCTTCCACCGCGGCGTTGAGCGCCAGGATGTTGGTCTGGAAGGCGATGCCGTCGATCACGCCGATGATGTCCGAGATCCTGGTCGAGCTTTCGCTGATCTGGCCCATCGTCGTCACGACCTGGCCCACCACCTGGCCGCCCTCGGAAGCGACCGCGCAGGCTTCGCCGGCCAGCGTGCTGGCCCGGCGCGCGGTGTCGGCGTTGTGCTTCACGGTGGCGGTCATCTGCTCCATCGCGGCAGCCGTCTGTTGCAGGCTGCTGGCCTGTTCTTCGGTGCGCTGGCTCAGGTCGCTGTTGCCGGTGGCGATCTGCGACGAGCCGGTGGCGATGGAGTCCGAGGCCTGGCGGACCTGGCCGACGACACCGAGCAGGTGTTCGTTCATGCGTTTCAAGGCCGACAGCAGCTGGCCTGTTTCGTCCTGGCGGCTGGCGACGACGCAGGACCGGAGGTCGCCGGAGGCCACTTTTTCGGCCACCCGCACGGCGTCGCGAATGGGGCCGGTGATCGAACGCGTCAAGGCCCAGCAGCAGGCGATGGCCAGCAGCAGACCGGCCATCGTCAGGCTCGCTTGCATCGCGATCGTGCGCGAGCGCACGGCATCGATCTGCGGCATCGCCTTGGCCGCACGCTCGATGGCGCGGGCCGCCATGGCGTCGCTGGCCGACTCCATGCCATGGATGAAGTCCTTGACCTTGGCGAGGTCCGCATTGGCCTCCTGCGTCGACTTGATCTGGCCACCCTGCATCCGGGCCACGGTGGCCTCGAAACCGGCGCCATAGGCACCCAAGCTCGCCGCCATCTTGTCGAGCGCAGCGAGGTCGTCCGCGCTCAGCGGCAGCCGCCGTGTCTTGGTCAGGGTGTCGCCCAACTTGGTGCGAGCGCCCTGCCACTTCTTCAGATAGTTGCCAAGCTTCTCGGGCTCGGTCAGGTTGATCAGCGCATCCTTCTCGAAGCGCCGGGCCTGAAGAATCAGATTCTGGATGTCGCGGGCCTGCGTGGCCAGTTCGACGTCCTGCGTCAACACCCGGCTGGCGATGCCGTACAGGCCATTCAGGCCGAGCAGGCCCGAAGCGGCAACAGCCGCGGTCAGCACCAACACGCCGCCAAGCACGAAGGCAAGGCGCAGCCCGATGCGCATGTCCTGGAAAAACGTCATGAAACCTGCTTCGATGGCGTGTGTGCGGTAGCCGCCCACGGGTTGATGACGTCCGAGCACATGCGCTCGGACGTGTGTCGTGAACTCTAGATGCGAACGCGCGCACCGAAGGGTCGAATAGCGAAGGAAAGCGCCGGCAGTCTTGTGGCGCGGGTCAGCAGCGCCAGGCCGAGGAGCATCGTCGCCATCGTCGCCGGTTCGGGCACCGGCGACAGCATGAACAGCCGCGAGTGCGGTGCGGCCACGGCCGTCCGACCGGCCATCACTCGCGTCGCCGGAAGGCCAGCCAGCCGGCGGCCGCGGTGAACACCGCCACGAGCAGCACCACCGTGACGAAGCCGTACTTGTGCTCTGCGAACGGGATGCCTCCGACGTTCATGCCGAAGAAGCCGGTCGTGATGTTGATCGGCAACGCCAGCACGGTCACCATCGTCAGCGTGAACAGGCTGCGGTTGGTCTGCTCGCTGACCTGCGCGGCGATCTCTTCCTGCAGCAGCTTGATGCGCTCCTGCAGCGCCGCCAGATCGCGCAGCACCAACGAGAACTCCTCGGTGGCCTGTCTCAACTCGTCCAGGTCGTGGGTCGCGATCCACGGCGGCGGTTGGCGCAGCAAGCGAAACAAGGCCGCCGGTTCCGGCGCCAGCAGGCGCTGCAGCCGCACCAGCACGCGGCGCAGCTTGCCGAGCTCGGCGCGCTGGTGCTTCATCCTGCCGCGCAGCAGGCTGTCCTCGATGCTGTCGACCTTCAGCGTTGCTTCGCGCACGATGCGCACGAGCACGTCGCCCTGGTCGTTCATCAGGTGGTTCAACAGGTCAACCGTCGAGCTGAAACGCGCCCCCTGCTTCACCGCTTCGCGCAGCCGGTCGATCGAGCGCAGCGGGTGGACCCGCGCGCTCACCGCCGCGCGGCGGCTGACGCTCATCCACAGGGTCTCGATCTCGGACGGATCGAACGCGAACTCGTAGGCGACGTCGTTGACCACCGCGATCAGGTTGTCCTGGGCGTCCTCGATGCGCGTCGAGCGCGAACCTTCGCGCAGCGCCTCGAAGAATTCCGGCGCCAGCGCCAGGTTGGCCTGCATCCAGGATTGCGCCGAGGCGTGGGTCAGGTCGAAGTGCAGCCAGATGAAGGCCTCGTCACCATCGGGTGCCGAGGCCTGGAGCCAGTCGACCGCGTCGGCCAGGCCGATCGGCCGTCCGCCCTCGGTGGGCGTGAAGCGGAAGCCGCAGATCAGCCCGTTCTGCTGGGCGCCGTATGAAATGGTCATGGTGCTCCCTCCAATGCTTGAGTGTGAACGCTGCGCTCGGTGCAGCCCGCCGCGGTGCCGGAAGCGAGCACAGGCAGTCAGGCCGCGCCCGGTATCAGCGCTCGAGGACCCAGCTGAACCCCAGCGTCCACCCGGCGGGCGCGCCGCGCTGGAGGTCGCGCGCGCGGCTCAGGTCGATGCTGATCGTCGGCGTCGGGGCCCAGCGTGTGCCGGCGCGCCAGAAGTTGGCATCGCCCTCACGGAAACGCTCGACCACGAAGGACCATGCGTTCGGCGCCCACTCCAGTGCGAGGCCGGCACGGTGGCTGTCGCGCTGGCCGGGCCGGAAGTCGCAGCCGATGTTGGCGTGGGCCTGCAGCGTCTCGCTGACCTGCCAAGTGAGCGGCAGTACCAGCGCGGTACCCAGAAAGTTCGGTGCCCGGTCTTGCCGGGCCAGACCGACCACGACGCCGGCGCCCCAGCCCTCGGCAACGGCGTGCGCCCATTTGAGCTGAACACCGGCGAGCGTTGAATGGCCCGCACCATCGAGGTCCAGGCGGTCCAGGTTCAGGCCGACTTCAACAGCGCCCAGTCGGCAGGCCGGCCCGGCGTGCCACAGCGTTCGTGCACCGCCACGCTCGCGGTCGACCCAGGTTTCAAGCTGGCACTGGCGCGGTTCGAGCAGCGCGGCATCTTCCACCGCATGGTGCCCGCCGGCCGCTTGCGCGGGTGTGCCGCAGGCCAGGAGCGGGGCCAAGCGGCACAGTGCCCGGATGTGGCGGGGTGTCAGGGGTCGGACCATAGCGGGAGTCGGCGGCGGGTTGTTGGCTCTTGTTCTGTTCATCACGGCTCCTTCGGGCGTCCAGCGGCAGGCCTCCCGGCCATCATGCCGCAGGTCATCTGCGACGGTATGACGCACCTGTCGGTCTCAAAGCCCGTCAAAGCCCGGCTTCGCCGGATCGGCCACCGACGCGGCCACCCCTTCCCCCCAACTATCCGAGCGACGTGTCACGGCGATGAAAGTCCATGGCCCCGCGGGGAAATCCGCAGGCTTGCTGCTGCGCAGTCATCCGCCTTCGGCACACTGCGCGCCCGATGAACCTTTCCATTCTGAACCGTCGTTCACTGTTGCTGCTGCCCGCGGCGCTGGCCACCGCGCCGGCCTTCGCACAAGGCACCCGCACTGGCACGGCGTCCACCGCCGCCAACCCCCACCGCATGGTGCAACTGGTCGACGCGGCCGCCGACGAAGCGCCCACGGCAGCACGGCCGGCGCGCGAGGCCGTGCTGGTCGAGGTCCAGCGGCGTGCACCGATGGATCTGGGCGGCTTCCGGCTCGACTTCAGCAACGGCCGGCGCGGCCGCGGCTTCGTCACGCACACGCTGCTGCGTGCGGATGGCAGCTTGTTCGGCTGACACCAGGAGGCGGCCCCAGGCCGCTTCGGGAGGGTCAGGTCACGTGCGCTGCGGCGCGAGCGTCGTCTGCCACAGCGAGTTGCCGGTGAGGTCGCGCAAGTGCACCGTGAAGCCGCCGCTGCGTGCATCGATCTGCACCTCGCCGAAGAACTGCAGCCCGGCACTCGGAGGCAGGTTCACCTGGCCGGCCGGCGGCGCCTTGACGAACTTCAGCTCCGGACCGAAGGTGTTGTCCAGCGCATTCGGGCCGAAGCTGCCGGCATGCAGCGGGCCGCTGACGAACTCCCAGAACGGATCGAAGTCCTGGAACTGCGCGCGGTTCGGGTGGTAGTGGTGCGCTGCCGTGTAGTGCACGTCGGCCGTCAGCCACACGGTGTTGCGGATGCGCTGGCGCTTGATGAAGGACAGCAGCTGCGCGATCTCCAGCTCGCGGCCCAGCGCCGGGCCGTCACCATTGGCTGCCGCCTCGAAGCGGTCGCGGCCCTGCTCGTCCTTGCCGTCGCCGACCACCAAGCCCACCGGCATGTCGGCGGCAATCACCTTCCACAGCGCGCGGCTGCCTTTCAGCGCCTGCTGCAGCCAGGCCAGCTGCGTGGCGCCGAGGAAGGGCGTGTCGGCGTCGGCCGCGGCCTGGCGGTTGTGCGTGTTGCGGCCGCGGTAGCTGCGCATGTCGATGACGAACACATCGAGCAGCGGGCCCCAGCTGACCTGGCGGTAGACGCGCTCCTCCTCATCCTGCGCATGCCAGCGCATCGGCGCGTTCTCCAGGAAGGCCCGGGTGCCGCGCGCCACCAGCAGCGGCACGTTCTTCTCGGTGTAGCGCTTGTCGGCCGACAAGTCTTTCGAGCCTGACCAGTTGTTGACGATCTCGTGGTCGTCCCACTGCCACAGCTGCATCACCTCGGCGTTGAAGCGCTGGACATGGGCGTCGAGCATGTTGTAGCGGTAGGCGCCGCGGAACTCCTTCAGCGTCTCGGCGACCTTGCTCTTCTCCTCGGTGGTCTTGTTGCGCCAGATCACTTGGTCGCCGGCCTTCACCTCGGCCTCGATCGGGCCATCGGCATAGATCGTGTCGCCGCTGTGGATGAAGAAGTCGGGGTTGCGCTGGCGCATCGCCTCGTAGATCTTCATGCCGCCGAAGCTGTCGTCGATGCCCCAGCCCTGGCCTGCCGTGTCGCCGGACCAGACGAAACGCACATCGCGGCGCTGCGCCGGCGCAGTGCGGAAGTGGCCGGCCATCGGCTGCGATGCAGCGCCGCCGGCCAGGTCTTCCCACTGCACACGGTAGAAGATGTCCTGGCCCGGCGGCAGGCCGCTGAGCTCGATGCGCGCGCTGTGGTCGGTGGCTTCCAGCGCATGGGGGCCGCGCAAGCGCGTCGGGTTCGCGAAGGCTGCCGTCGTCGACCACTCCACCCACATGCGCGCCGGCCGGTCGCTGCGCGCCCAGACCAGTGCCCGGTCGGCCTGCACATCACCGCTTTGCACGCCGGACGGGAAACCGGGCCGTGCCGCATCCCGCGTGATGGCGGCCGGCGCCTGGGCCTGCGCGAGCACGGTGGACAAACCACCGAGCGAGGTGGCGGCACCGCCGATCAACAGCCGGCGACGGAGGAGCAGCAAGCCCATGGCAACTTCCTTCGATGTGTTCGGAAGCCGCCGATGCTGCGCACGGCCGATGACGAGCGCGTGTCAGCGCGCCGGCAGCGGCGAGAATGCGCGGGCGACATGGCAGTCGCCGGGAGTGTCAGATGCACCAGCGCGAGGACATTGCAAACAAACTGCTCGGCCAGCCTTATGAAGCCCTGGATCAGCGCGCGCAGAAGGTGGCGCAGCACATCGCGGGGCGGCGGCACATCGCGCGCAATCTGGCGGAAGATACGCAGGACAAGCCCACGGCTGGTCAGCGCGCGGCCGATGCAGTGGCTCGTTTCGGCGGCTCATGGACCTTCGTGGCGCTGTTCGCCGGCACGATGCTCGGCTGGGTCGGCCTCAACAGCCTCCTGCTGCTGAAGCAGGGCCAGACCTTCGACCCCTACCCGTACATCCTGCTGAATCTGTTCCTGTCGATGCTGGCGGCAATCCAGGCGCCGGTGATCCTGATGTCGCAGAACCGCCAGTCCGAGAAGGACCGGCTCAGTGCGGCGCATGACTACGAGGTCAACCTGAAGGCCGAACTCGAGATCATGCTGCTGCACGACAAGGTGGATTCACTGCGGCAGACGCAGTGGCAGGAACTGCTGCAGATGCAGCAGCGGCAACTGGATCTGCTGGCCGCGCTGATGGCGCAGCAACGCCCGGCAAGGGCCTGAGGCCAGGCCGGTGTGCCGGGCGCCTTCAAGCTCAGGCAGCGCGCGGCTCGCCGTCGCGGTTGACGGTGACGGTGGCCCCCGGCGGCGCCGTCAACTGCACGCGGTGCTCGATGCCGCGGAAGCTGTAGGTCACGTCATAGTATTCGGGCGCAGCGGCTGGCGCGGTCTCGCAGCGCTGCACGTCCCGCGTGACGACCTCGTTGCCGTTGCGATCGCGCGAGATGCGTGCGCCGATCGCCGCACCGGCGACGGCACCGCCGACAGTGGCCACGTCACGGCCGCTGCCACCCCCCACCTGGTGACCCAGGATGCCGCCGATCACCGCACCGGCGATGCCGCCCGGCACGTTGGAGTGGCGTTCCTGCACGACCTGCTCACGTTCGACCCAGCAGCGGCGATCCGGCTGCGACACAACGGCCCGCACCGAGGTCACGGGCGCTTCGAAGAGACGCTCGTTGCGCCGGCGGCGGTAGTCGCGGTCGACCACGGGCGCCGGCGCATAGCGGCTGTCTTCGACGCGCAAGTCACGCGGCACCGCGCGCACCGAGGACACGCGATCGTTCAGACCCATCGCACCCAAGGAGCCATAGCTGCCAGGACGCAGCACGACGCAGCGGCCCTGGAAGCCGGCGTCGTCACAGACTTCCCAGCGGTTGTTGCTGACGACGACCGACGAGGCGCGGTCGTTGAAGCCGAAGCGCTCGAAGTTCGGCACCCGGCGCTCCGTCGTGAACGAGCGACCCTGAAAGCCGTCATGCTCGTAAAACGTCACCTGGGCCATGGCCTGGGAGGCCATCGCCGCGCCGGCCACCAGCGTCAAGGCGATCTTGTGTGCTCTGTTCATGGACTACTCCTGTCAACACCGCCTTACGCTCAGGGCCCGAGGTGAAGCCTCTCTGCGCAGGGGATGGCCACAGTATGGAAACCGCGACGCAGCACGACCAGCGGACTGCGGCGCCAACGCTTGTAGGAATCGTCTGGCAGCGTGGCGCTGCGCCCGCCGATGGTGCGCCAGTGCGCACTGGCGCACACTCGCGCCGAGTTCTCCTGAAAGCGCTGCCGCCATGCTCCGGCTCAAGACCTATCTGGTTGAAGACAGCCCCGTCATCCGTGAAAGCTTGATCGCCACGCTGGAAGAGTTGGGGCCGGTGGACGTCGTCGGCACGGCTGAGGATGAGTCCACCGCGGTGCAGTGGCTGGCGAAACCCGATCACCCGGTGGACCTGGTGATCGTCGACATCTTCTTGAAGCATGGCTCGGGCCTGGGTGTGCTGCGCGCCGCCCATGGCCCGCTGTACCACCATGCGCTGGTGGTGCTGAGCAACTACGCCACCGAGGAGATGCGCCGCAAATGCCTGGAACTGGGCGCCGACCGGGTGTTCGACAAGTCCAACGACATCGATGCGCTGATCCACTACTGCGGCCGCCTCGCGGCGGGCGAGACCAGTCCCGGTGCGCTGGTGTGAACACCCCGCCCCGGGCGCTACTGGATCAAGCCGTTCTTCAGCGCGTAGTAGGTCAGGTCGCTGTTCGAGGCCAGGCCCATCTTGTCCATCACGCGCGTGCGGTAGGTACTGACCGTCTTCACGCTCAACGACATGCTGTCGGCCATGTGGCCGATGGTTTCGCCCTTGGCCAGGCGCAGGAAGACTTGCAGTTCGCGCTCGGACAGCTGCTCGTGCAGCGGCTTGTCCGCCTGCCCGCCGCCCAGGCCCTCGGCCAGGCGCTCGGCGACGCCAGCCGTGATGTACTTGCGCCCGCGGTAGACGGTGCGGATGGCCTTGACGATCTCTTCCGGATCGCAGTCCTTGTTGAGGTAGCCGCTGGCGCCCTGGCGCAGCAGCGTCACCGCGTAATGCGCCTCGGGGAAGCCGCTGAGGATCAACACCGGCAGGTCGGGCGCGCGGGCCTTGATGGCGGCCAGCGCATCGACGCCGCTCTGGTCGGGCATCGAGATGTCCATGACGATCACGTCGACTTCGCCGCCGCGCACAATGTCCAGTGCGTCACGGCCATTGGCGGCCTCGGCCACCACCGAAAAATCCATCTGCTCGGCAAAGAATTGCCGCAGTCCGGCGCGCACGATGGCATGGTCGTCAACGATGGCAATTCGGATCATGATGGGTACCTGGCCATTGGGCGAATGGTCCCACGTTTCGCCTCCACCAGCGCAGAAGGATGCAAATGAACCTGCTCGCGGTGATCAAGCACAGCCCCATCGTGTTTCCGCTGGCGCTGCTGTCCACGCTGACGATGATCTTCATCAGCGAAGGCTCGTACTGGCAATCGGTCGCGGCGCTGAACCAGATCGGCGTGATCGGCGAGGCACGCACGCACATCCAGGGCTTGCAGCAAAGCCTGCAGGATGCCGACGCGGCACAGCGCGCGCTGTTGCTGGGCGGCCAGCCCGAGCAGCGCCAGCCCTATGAGCAGGCCTTGCAGGACATTGGCGCGGCCTACCGGGCGCTGGACCATTACTACGGCGGTCAACCCGCTTCGGTGGCGTTGCTCGGCCGGCTGCACCGGCTCACCGATGCCCGGCTCGACGCGCTGGCCCAGGCCCTGAACGCGCACGATGGCGGGCCGCCCCAGGCACCACACGCGAGCCCGCTGGCCGCTGACCTCGGCCGTCAGCAGATGATCGAGATCCGCGGCCTGAGCCAGCAGCTGGTGGAACATGAAGCCGTGAACGTCGCGGCGCGGCGCGTCGAGCTGGATCACACCTTGCTGCTCGGCCGCATCGGCGTGGCAGTGCTCAGCGCCATCAGCCTGCTGGCGCTGTATTTCTACCTGCGCCAGACCTTCGCACTGAAACGCCAGCAACAGCAACAGCAGCGCCTGGTCCAGTCCGAACATGACCGGCTGGAGATCGAGGTGGCGCACCGCACCGCGCAGCTCACCGAGCTGGCACTGCACCTGCAAACCGCGCGTGAAGACGAACGCATGCGCCTGGCGCGCGACCTGCACGACGAACTCGGCGCGCTGCTCACCGCCGCCAAGCTCGACGCGGCGCGCATCAAGTCGCGCCTGGCCGGCACGGCGCCCGAAGCACTGGAACGCTTGGGCCACCTGGTCGACACGCTCAACAGCGTGATCGCGCTGAAGCGCCGCATCACCGAAGACCTGCGCCCCTCGGCACTGAGCCACCTGGGCCTGGCGGCCACGCTGCAGATCCTGGCGCGCGAGTTCGCCGAACGTTCGGGCACCCAGGTGCATTGCACGCTGACGCCGGTGCCCTTGGGGCCCACGGCCGAGCTGGTGATCTATCGGCTGGTGCAGGAGGCCATCACCAACATCAGCAAGTACGCCAAGGCCGGCCAGGTGTGGATCAGCCTGGCAGCCCGCGAAGGCCGGGTCGAGGTGGCCGTGCGCGACGACGGTGTCGGCTTCGACCTTGCAGGGCCACGCGGCCCCTCGCACGGCCTGGTCGGCATGCGCTTCCGCGTCGAGGCCGAAGGGGGCACGCTGGCCGTGGCCTCGGCACCGGGCCAGGGCACGACGATCCGCACCAGCCTGCCCGAAGCGCCGGCCATCCTTTCGTCGGCCATGGCCGCCGCCTGAGGACCCGGATCGGGCGTCGGCAAGCGCGTGTGAGCCGCGTCCTACGCCACCTGCCCCTGGGCCCCGACGCCAGCGCGGCCAGGCTGCCGATGGCCGCGACCACGCTGCGGGACCAGACTGGGTGCACCGTGGCGCCACACGCCACTGCCCCGGGCGCAGCGCCCGCCACCTCAGGAGTTCCACCATGCTGCACTACGCCGTCGTCTTCTTCGTCATTGCCCTGGTTGCCGCCCTGTTCGGCTTTGGCGGCATCGCTGCCGGGGCCGTGGGCATCGCCAAGCTGCTGTTCTTCGTGTTCGTGATCCTGGCCGTGGCCAGCTTGCTGTACGGCATGATCAAACGGTCCTGACGATCACCGGCTCATGGGCGGCGCCCCGATCGAGGGGCGCATCGCCGGCAGCGGCGCCGCTTCGTGCGGCGCCGCTGCCGTATTCACCAATGGGCGATGGCCACATGCGCATGCGCAGCAACTCAGTTTGTGCTCCAGCGTGGCGTGCAACGGGTCCAGCGCGGAAAGACAATCCCGTATCGCGACATTCGTCGGCGATGCGGCCCCGAGCGGCAGCTCGGCAGCTTCTAGAACGGCGTCAGGCGCCGCTTGGCGGCGGGCCAGCGCTTGCGATCGGGCGGGATGGAAGGGGCCGGCGCATGCCTCAGCGCCGCGCCTGCCCGCGCTGCAGGCGGTGGCAACAGCGAGCCGGGCTGGAACGGCGGCGGCACGTCCTCGGCCTGGGGCACGGGCTCCGGTTGGGCCGGCGGGCTCGCCGGCGGCCCCGGGATGACCCCGCCCGTTGCGGAAAAGCTTCGAATCGGTCGGATGATCATCTGGAAGCTTTCAGTGGCGCGTTGTACAACTCCTTGTAACCAGCCCGACAGCGCGCCGTCTGTGCGCTGTCGCACACAGTCAACTGCCGCGCGGCGCCCTGTTCACAAGCGGCCCATCACAAGCGACCCATCAGCAACAACACGACGATCACCAGAACCACCAGTCCCAGTCCGCCACTGGGGCCGTAACCCCAGCCTCGGCTGTGCGGCCAGGCGGGAATGGCACCGATCAGCAAAAGGATCAGGACGATCAACAAAATGGTACCGAGGCTCATGGCGTACTCCTTGAATGCGAAGGTTTCTCCCGCGAGCCTAGGGGCAAGCGGCGGGCCGGTCGGTGCGCTGCCAAACACAAGGCCGTGTGCCGCAGTGTTCGGCAGCGCACAGACGCTGTCCCCGGCTGAACATAGTGTTTCAGGTGGACTGCCGCATCGGTCGGCATGAGGCGCCGCCGGCGCGTTGTCAGGGCTCTCCTACACGCGGCCCTCGTGTCACCTGATGTCGAATCCGGGCCCGCGCAGGCATCCTCGAAGCCACAGTCAGCGCCTGCACACCGCGGGCCACCAGCAGGAGTTCCATCATGGGCAGTGAGTCGTCCGACTTCGAACCGGAACGTGCCACCCGCTTGTCCCGCGCCGCCGGCGGCCCGGCCAGACCGCCGAGCAGCGAGGACTGGATGGACAGCATCGGCTACGAAGCGGCCGACCCCTTGCTGCAAGCGCCGCTGTGGTGTGAAGCGATGCAAGGGTCCCGCGACGAAGGGAGCCAGCCATGAGCACCACCGCGCTGCAAACGCCCGAGACGCTGGAGTGGACCTTCGACACGCCTGCCCAGGCCCAGGAAGCGCTGTACTGGCTGAGCCGCTGCGGACTGGATGCGCGCCATCTGGTGCCCGTCTGGGAGCCGGGCGGCGCGACCTTCATCACCCGGCAGGCCACTCCGGGCACCGGCCCCGGCCCGAACGAAGCCGGCCCGTCGACGCCGCGGCCGGCCGGCCTGCTGCCGCGCGGCATCCACTGGGCCGATTCGCTGGACGAGATCGACGGCCCCTGCGATGGCTGATGCGCTACGGCGCCGAATGCGGCCCCAGCATGCTGCGCGCGTCGACCCAGGCATCGAACTGTTCCGCACTCACGGCGCCGAGCGCCAATGCCGCTTCACGCAGCGTGCTGCCTTGCGCATGCGCGCGCTTGGCAATCTGCGCGGCGCGGTCGTAGCCGATGTGCGGTGCCAGCGCGGTGACCAGCATCAGCGAACTGTTCAGCAACTGCGCCACGCGGGCCTCGTTCACGCGGATGCCGGCCACGCAATGCTGCGCGAAGCTGCGCATGGCATCGGCCAGCAGGCGCATGCTGTCCAACACGTTCAGCGCAATCAACGGCTTGTAGACATTCAGCTCGAAGTGGCCCTGGCTGGCCGCGAAGCCGATCGCCGCATCGTGGCCCATCACCTGCGCGCAGACCATGGTCAGCGCCTCGACCTGCGTGGGGTTGACCTTGCCGGGCATGATCGAGCTGCCGGGTTCGTTCTCGGGCAGCTGCAACTCGCCCAGCCCGGCGCGGGGGCCGCTGCCCATCAAGCGAATGTCGCTGGCGATCTTGGTCAGCGCAATGGCCAGCATCTTCAGCCCGCCATGCCAGGCCACCAGCGCTTCATGGCCGGCCATCGCGGCGAACAGGCTCTGCGCCTGCCGCAGCGGAAGGCCCAGCTGGCCGGCCAGCCGGCCGGCCACGCGGGCGCCGAATTCGGGGTGGGTGTTCAGGCCGGTGCCCACCGCCGTGCCGCCGATGGCCAGCGCATGCACTGCCGTCAGGGCATGGGCCAGGCTGGCCTCGCACAGCATCAGCTGCGCGGCGTAGCCGCCGAACTCCTGGCCCAGCGTGACAGGCGTGGCATCCTGCAGGTGGGTGCGGCCTATCTTCACGATGGCATCGAACACGGCAGCCTTGTCGGCCAGACCCTGGCGCAGCAGCGCCAAGGCGGGCAGCAGCTGGTCCCGTGCCTGCAGGGCCACGGCGATGTGCATCGCGGTCGGGAACACATCGTTGGACGACTGGCCCAGGTTCACCTCGTCGTTGGGATGCACCTTGCGTGCGCCGCCGGCCGCCAGCGTGCGCGTGGCCAGCTGGGCCACCACTTCGTTGACGTTCATGTTGCTCTGCGTGCCCGAGCCAGTCTGCCAGGTCGACAGCGGGAACTCGGCATCGAAGTCGCCGCCGGCCACCTGCTGCGCGGCGCCGGCAATGGCCAGCGCCCGGGCAGCATCGATCAGCCCCAGTTCGCTGTTCACGCCCGCCGCGGCCCACTTCACCCAGGCCAGTGCATGGATCACCGGCAGCGGCATGCGCTGTTCGCCGATGGCGAAGAAATGCAGGCTGCGCGCGGTCTGGGCGCCCCACAGCGCCTCGGCCGGCACCTCGATGGGGCCGAAGCTGTCGGACTCGGTGCGGGTGGGCAGGGTCATGATCGGTTCCTCGTGATGGGGGCCGCGGCAAGTGGTGGCCGCGTCTTTTGGACATCATGCGCCAGGTGCGGGGGCCACCGGCGTGGACAGCCAGGCCGCATGCACCCGCTGATCGGCAGCGTAGCAAGCGCATGCGGCGGCTTCAAGCCCCGCGCGGTTCAGCACCGTCAGCATGCCGCGGTGGTAGGCAATCAGCCCGCCGCGCTGCAGGCTGCCGGCCGCGACCGTGATGCCGACGCGGCGCACGCCCAGCATGTACGCCAGGAACTCGTGCGTGACATGGAAACTGTCTGTACCGGCCCGGTCCTGGCTCATCAGCAGCCAGCGGGCCAGGCGCGGTTCGATCATG
The DNA here is from genome assembly GCF_035476535.1 of Aquabacterium sp. Classification (GTDB taxonomy): domain Bacteria; phylum Pseudomonadota; class Gammaproteobacteria; order Burkholderiales; family Burkholderiaceae_C; genus Pseudaquabacterium. Next base: position 19,510 of record NZ_DATILJ010000141.1, on the reverse strand, counting down.
TGGAAGCGCAGGCAGGCAGCGGCCGAGGCCAGTTGCGCCATGCGCACATACAGGTAGCGGCCCAGCACGCGCTGCAGCGCAACGCTGTCGGCCAGCGCGTTGCGGAAGGCAACGGCCGTCAGGCGCCAGGCTTCGCCAGAACCCTGCACGAGCGCACGCAAGGGTGTCGCGGCCACGCCCAGCGCCAGTTGCGCGCCGAGCATGCCTTCGCGGCCGACCATGCCGATCTCCAGACCCGGATGGCCTTCGATCAAGGTCACCAGCGAGACGAAGCCGGCGGTGGGAAAGTACACATGGCGCGTGAGCCGGCCCGGCTCGTTCAACACCTCGGCCAGCAGCAGCGGCCACGGTTCGCTGACGGCATGCAGGCGCAAACGGTCCTTGCGCGGCAACAGCGCAATCAGCTGGTTCTCGGGGGCGGTCATTCGCGCAGTGTGGACACGACGGCGCTGCGTGACTGTCTGTCAGCGCACACAGCCGGGCACAACGTGCCACTTCACTGCCCGCAACGCTCAGGACCTGCCCCATGAACTCGCCTTGGTACTACCTCGATACCCTGCCCAAGGGCATGCCGATCGCCTGGGACCGGGTGGAGGGCTTGTGCCGGCAGGGCCTGGGCAAATTGGTCACGCGCATCGGGCTGCTGCTGCGCAGCGAACGCTGCGCCGCCGCGGGCCGCCGCGCGCAGTTGGCCGGCCGCGTGCAGCGGCGCTATGGCGTGGCGATGGACGAAGCGCGGCGCTTGATCCTCGCCTATGAACGCCAGGCTCAGGATCCGTGGTACACCGCGGCAAGCGCCCGCCACGCCAAGCCGGCGCCGAACCCGGCGGCGGCCTTGTCGGCCAAGCCGCGCTCCCCCACCGAAGGATTGGAGACAAAATGAACGCAGCCAAGATGGTCGCCCTGGCGTTGATCGCCGCCGGCGTGCTGGCCCTGGTGTACGGCAGCTTCAGCTTCACCAAGGAAACCCACCAGGCCAAGATCGGGCCGATCGAGTTGTCGGTGAAGGAAAAACAAACCGTCAATGTGCCGGTATGGGCCGGCGTCGGCGCCATCGTTGTCGGCGGGCTGCTGCTGGCATTTGGCGGCCGCAAATGAGCCGCGCCGCTTTCAGGACGCGATGCTCGCCGGCAGCAGCCGGTCGTATTCCTTCTTGACGACACCGTAGCACTCGCAGGTGCGCTGCTCCAGCCCCTGCCGATCGAGCACCGCGATGCGGCCGCGGGCATAGCGGATCAGCCCCACTTCCTGCAGCTTCAGCGCTGCGGCGGTAACCCCTTCTCGGCGCACGCCCAGCATGTTGGCGATCAGTTCCTGCGTCATCACCAGTTCGTTGCCGCGCAGCCGGTCCAGGCTCAGCAGCAGCCAGCGACACAGCTGCTGGTCCAGCGAATGGTGGCGGTTGCACACCGCTGTTTGCGCCATCTGCGTGATCAGCGCCTGCGTGTAGCGCAGCAGCAGGTGCATCACCGCGCCGGCACGGTCGAACTCTTCCTTCATCGTCTGCGCCTTCAGCCGCAGGCCCTGGCCGGCGCTTTGCACCACGGCCCGGCTGGGCGTGGAGTTGCCGTCCATGAACAGCGAGATGCCGACGATGCCTTCGTTGCCGACCACGGCAATCTCGGCCGAGGCGCCGTTCTCCATCACATACAGCAGCGAGACGATCGCGGTGCTCGGGAAGTACACATGGCTGAGCGTGCTGCCCGACTCATAGAGCACTTGGCCCAGCGGCATGTCGACGGCTTCCAGCTGCGGCATCCAGCGCCGCCACTCGTCGGCGGGCAAGGACGCCAGCAGTTGGTTGGAACGGGGATCGAGCGGATATTCCATCGCGGACCTCCCGGGTGCCGGCACCGGGCCGCTCTTCGGCCCGCAACAGCGCGTCTGCGGGTGCAGCGGCTGTTCTCAGTATAGGCAGCAACGCACGCCGCGTATGTTCGCTAGCGCACCGGTCCATCGGCACCGGGCTGCTGTAGTCCCATTCCCACACGCGTTGGCGAGCTCGTCCGATGGACCTGAGCGGGTACGGCGACGACCATGCTCCTCATCACTTCGGCACGGCACGGGCGATTCGCCAGCCGCTGGTCGCCGAAGCCAAACCGAGATGGGGCACCCCATGAACAACAAGATCCGGACCGGCCGGCCACTGCCGCAAGCCACGCTGCTTGCCGCCGTCATCCTGGTGTTGCTGTCCGCCTGCGCCAGCACGCCGCCGCCCAGCGCCGAGCTGGCGGTCGGCCGTGCCGCGGTGGAGCGCGCCAACGGCCCCGCGGCGTCGGAAGCGCCCATCGAGCTGGCCGCCGCGCGCGGCAAGATCGCCCAGGCCAACATGGCCTACGCGAACAAGGATTACGTGCTGGCCCGCCAGTTGGCGGAACAGGCCGAAGCCGACGCCACGCTGGCCGAAGCCCAGGCCCGCTCGGTGCGCTCCGACAAGGCGCTGGCCGAGGTGCGCGAAGGCCTGCGCCAACTGCGCGAAGAAATGGCCCGCAAGTGAACGCCGCCCGTTCGTCCATTGCCGCCGCCGCCCCGAAGTCCCTGGAGACCACCACCATGAACCGCAGCCTCACGATGAGCGCCTTGCTGGGCAGCCTGCTGCTCGGCGCCTGCGCGACCACGGCCCAACCGCCGGCTGCCTTGGTGGAGGCCCGTGCCACCGTGCGCACTGCGGAGTCCGATGCCGGCGTGCTGTCGCTCGCGCCGCTGGAGTTGAAGAAAGCCACCGACTCGCTGAACCGCGCCAATGCGCTGCAGGCCAAGGGTGAATCGACGGTCGAGATCAGCAGTGTCGCGCACGTCGCGAGCCAGCAGGCGAAGACCGCGATGGCCATCGCCCATGCCAAGGCCGGCGATGCCGCCATCGCCGGCGCCGAGGTGGAGCGTGAGCGCGCCCGCGGCGACATGCGCACCATCGAGGCCAATCGTGCCAAGGCCCAGGCGGGCATGGCACAAGCCCAGGCCAACGCGGCCGACGTGCGCACCGGCGTGGCGCGCCAGCAGGCCGTTGCATCGGAGCAGCGCGCCAGCAATGCCGAAACGCAGGCCGCGATGGCCCAGGCCGGCACCGCCGACGCCCAGGCCCAGACGGCCGTGCTGCAACAGCGGCTGAACGACATGCAAGCCAAGCAGACCGACCGCGGCATGCTGGTGACCTTGGGTGACGTGCTGTTCGAGTTCAACCGTGCCGAGGTGAAGCCGGCCGCGCAAGGCTCGCTGCGCAAGCTGGCCGACTTTCTGCAGCAGTACCCGAACCGCCGCATCCTGATCGAAGGCCACACCGACAACATCGGCTCGGCCGGCGCCAACGAGACGCTGTCGCGCAACCGTGCCCAAGCGGTGGACACTGCCTTGATCGGCCTGGGCGTCGCCGGCCAGCGCATGGCCGTGGCCGGCTACGGCAAGGACTATCCCGTCGCCGAGAACAACACCGAAACCAACCGCGCGCTGAACCGCCGCGTGGAGATCTACATCGCCGAGAACGATCAGCCGGTGCGCTCGCGCCGCTGATCACCGGCCCCCTCAGCCCCTCACCTCAGGAGCCCGCATGAATCACAAGGCTGAATCCGTGAAGATCAAGCAACTGCCGCTGCTGGACGCTGGCCACATGGCCCTGGACGAAGCAGCGATCGAGGCTGCCCGCCACAGCCTGGACGATGGCGCGGTCACCCCGCACAGCGCACCATGGCGCAAGGACATCCTGAAGCTGCTGAACGACTCGCTGGCCACCGAACTGGTGTGCGTACTGCGCTACAAGCGGCACCACTTCACCGCGGCCGGCCTGGCTTCGCCCAAGATCGCCGAAGAGTTCCTGGTGCACGCCAACGAGGAGTCGGCGCATGCCGACCGCCTGGCCAAGCGCATCGTGCAACTGGGCGGCGAACCGGACTTTTCGCCCGACTCGCTGAGCCAGCGCAGCCACGCCGAGTACGACGACTCGACCGACCTGAAATCGATGATCAAGGCCAACCTGATCGCCGAGCGCGTGGCCATCGAAAGCTACAGCCAGATGATCACGCTGGTCGGCGAGAAGGACATCACCACGCGCCGCCTGTTCGAGGACATCCTGAGCGATGAACAGGAGCATGCCGAAGAGCTGAGCACCTGGCTCGCCGAAGACTGACGGGCCAGGCTCGATTCCCCACACCCACCAGCCACTCACTTCACCCGATAGGACACACCATGAACACACGTACCGCATTCACCGCCGCCTTCATCGCCGTCACGCTGGTCACCGCCTCGGGCTGTGCCGTCACGCGCGGCCAGGAAACCGTGGGCGCCTACGTCGACGACACGGCCATCACCACGGCCGTCAAGGCCCGCATGATCGACAACAAGGAAGTGGATGGCACGAGCATCCGCGTCGAGACGCTGAATGGCACCGTGATGCTGTCGGGCTTCGCCAAGAACATGACCGAGAAGACCACCGCCGAGTCGCTGGCCTGGAAGGTCAACGGCGTCAAGCATGTGAAGAACGAGATCACGGTTCGTCCGTGAGACCAAGGAGTTCACCATGAACTGGGACCGCATCGAAGGCAACTGGAAGCAACTGACGGGCCACGCCAAGGCGCAATGGGGCAAACTGACCGACGACGACCTCGATGTGATTGCCGGCCGTCGTGAACAACTGGCCGGCAAGATCCAGGAGCGTTACGGCGTTGCCAAGGATGAAGCCGAACGCCAGCTGACTGAATGGCAGCGCAGGGCGACGGATTCGTGGTTCAGCTGAGCCGGCGCCCGCCGAAAGCAACACATCTCGCCTGACCCTTGACCTGACAGCGCCCCGGCGTCCTTCATCGGACGCCGGGGCGCTTTGTCGCACTCTGGCACCCGCCCGCACCATGATCCGCATCCAACTGCAAGTCGATCTTCGCTACGAGATCGACGCCTATGGCGCCGACTTCATCTTCAATGTGCACTGCGCCCAGACGCCGAGCCAGGCGCTGTCCGGCGAGAGGCTGATGCTGAGCCAGCAATGCTCGCCGCTGCTGCACGCCGACCCGGTGACCGGCAACCGCTACCTGCGGCTGCGCGCGGCGCCGGGCGAACTGATGCTGACCTACTCCGCGACCGTGGACCTGACGCATTACCGCGCCGACCCGTCGCAGATCCCGGAGGTTCCGGTGTGCAAGCTACCACCGGAAGTGATCGGCTACCTGTACCCCAGCCGTTACTGCCAATCAGACCGCCTGGGCAAGCTGGCCATCGCCGAGTTCGGCACGCTGCAGCAGGGCTACCGCCGCGTGCAGGCCATCCGCGACTGGGTGCACCAACGGGTGACCTTCACATCGAACACCACCAACGCCAACACCTCGGCGGTGGACACGCTGATTGAGCGGGTCGGCGTCTGCCGCGACTTCGCGCACCTGATGATCGCGCTGTGCCGCGCCGTCAGCATTCCCGCGCGCTTTGCCACCGGCACCGACTACGGCGCCGATCCGGCGCTAGGCCCGCCCGACTTCCATGCCTACGTGGAGGTGTACCTGGGCGACCGCTGGTACCTCTTCGACCCCTCCGGCACCGCCATCCCGATGGGCCTGGTGCGCCTGGGCACCGGTCGCGATGCGGCTGACGTGGCCTTCGCGACGATCTTCGGCGGCGTGCGTTCGCAGGCGCCGATGATCCAGGCCTGGGCGGTGGAGGACAGCAGCCGCGACCTGGTGCTGCCGCAAGACACTCCCGACGCGCTGTCGACCGATGACGGCCGGCGCTACCCGGCGAGCGCGTGAGCGCCGCACGGCAGCTGTTCACGCTGGAGCCGGGCCGCTGGGCCTACAAGGCCGACATGGCGCTGTATGGTGCCGCGGTGCTGGCGCTGGCTGCGCTGCTGCTCCGGGCCGGCCCGGCAGGTCACGCGCCGGTCTTGTCGGCGCTGGTGCTCACCGGCCTGGCCGCGTGGACATTGATCGAATACCTGGTGCATCGCTTCGTGATGCACGGCCTGCAGCCGTTCATCCGCTGGCATCAGGCACACCACCATCGCCCCGGCGCCCTGATCTTCACACCGACATGGGCCACGGCCGCGCTGATCTTCGCACTGGTGTTCGTGCCGGCGTGGCTGGCCCTGGGCCTGTGGCCCGCCTGCGCGCTGACGCTCGGTGTGCTGACCGGTTACCTGGCCTACGGCATCACGCACCATGCCACACACCACTGGCGCGCCGGTGGTGCGTGGCTCAAGCAGCGCAAGCGCTGGCATGCACGGCATCACCACCAGGGCCAAGCCACGTGTTACGGCGTGACCAGCGGCTTCTGGGACCGGGTGTTTCGCAGCGCGGCGCCATCACCGCGCAAGGTGCTTGTGCGGCCCTCGCCGCACAGCGCAGCGAACAGGACTACAGTGGCTTCAGTCCCCTGAAAGGCGACCATGCACCACATTGAAAAAGATCTGGTTGCCCCCGCTTCCGCCATCACCGCCGCGATGATCGGGCAGATGAAGATGCGGGCCACGGCCCAAGAAGCGGCCGCCATGTACTTCGAAGTGCTGAAAGCATTGACCAACGAGGTGGCCAACCCGACCGTCACCTCGGTCAACGCCGTCAAGCTGTACTGAGCGCGTCAGGCCGAGCCCAGGCGCGGCAAGGCAGGGGCAAGGCCTTCGCGGAACTTGGCCCGGGGGCCCTGCGGCACAATCGCGGGCACCATGAGCCTGGTCTTTCCGCACACCTTCATTCCGTGGTTTCGCGCGGTCGCGCCGTACATCCACATGTACCACGGCAAGACCTTTGTCGTCGGCATGGCCGGTGAGTTGATCGCCGCCGGCCGACTGAACGCCTTCGTGCAAGACCTGGCGATCCTGCATGCGATGGGCATCAAGCTGGTGCTGGTGCATGGCTTCCGCCCGCAGGTCAACGAGCAACTGGCCGCCAAGGGCCATGCCTCGCGCTACAGCGGCGGCACCCGCATCACCGATGCAGTGACGCTGGACTGCGCGCAGGAAGCCGCCGGCCAGTTGCGCTTCGAGATCGAGGCGGCGTTCTCGCAAGGCCTGCCGAACACGCCGATGGCCAATGCCACGGTGCGCGTGGTGTCCGGCAACTTCCTCACCGCGCGGCCGGTCGGCATTGTCGATGGCGTCGATTTCATGCACAGCGGCGTCGTGCGGCGGGTCGATTCGGCGTCGATCCGGCGCGCCATCGACATCGATGCGCTGGTGCTGCTCAGCCCCTTCGGCTTCTCGCCCACCGGCGAAGCTTTCAACCTGTCGATGGAAGATGTGGCCACGGCCACGGCGGTGGCATTGCAGGCGGACAAGTTGTTGTTCCTGACCGAAATCGACGGCATCCACGAAGACCAGAACGATCCGGAGAGCCCGATCGACACCGAACTGGCGCTGGCCGATGCCAAGCGCCTGCTCGCCGCGCTGCCGGCGCCCAACCGGCCCACCGATCTGGCCTTCTACCTGCGCTACTGCGTAAAGGCCTGCGAGGCCGGCGTCGAGCGCTCGCACATCCTGCCCTTCGGTGTTGATGGCGCCATCCTGCAGGAGGTGTTCACCCACGACGGCATCGGCACGATGGTGGTCGACGAAAAGCTCGAATCGCTGCACGAGGCCACGGCCGACGATGTCGGCGGCATCCTGCAGTTGATCGAACCCTTCGAGCGCGACGGCACGCTGGTGCGCCGCGAGCGCACCGAGATCGAACGTGATATTGCCTACTACACCGTCATCGAACACGATGGTGTGATATTCGGCTGCGCTGCGCTCTATCCTTATCCCGAAGCGCGCACCGGTGAAATGGCGGCGCTCACTGTTTCACCGCAGGTGCAGAGCCAGGGCGACGGCGAGCGCATTCTGAAGCGCATCGAGCAGCGCGCGCGCACGCTGGGCATGGACAGTATCTTCGTGCTGACCACGCGCACAATGCACTGGTTCATCAAGCGCGGGTTTGTGCAGGTCGATCCGGAATGGCTGCCTGATGCCCGCAAGCGTAAATACAACTGGGACCGGCGCTCGCAAGTGCTGGTCAAGAAACTGGGCTGATCGGCCCGGTCATCCGGAATCTGAAGGAGTTATCGACATGGCCCGTACCGTCAATTGTGTTTACTTGAAGAAGGAAGCCGAAGGCCTTGATTTTGCGATGTATCCCGGCGAGCTGGGCAAACGCATCTACGACAACGTCAGCAAGGAAGCCTGGGCCGCGTGGATGAAGCACCAGACCATGCTGGTCAACGAGAACCGGCTGAATCTGGCCGACCAGCGAGCCCGGCAGTATCTCGCCCGGCAGATGGAGCGCTTTTTCTTCGGCGAGGGCGTCGACCAACCCACCGGCTATGTGCCGCCCAGCGCCTGAGGGTATGCGCCCGGCCGGCTCAGGGTCTTTTTTGCGACCGGGTGCAAACCACGAACAGGGGTTTCGAGCGGCACCTCTATACTGCGGCGTTCATTTCATGAGGAGACCTTGAATGACTTCGCTGCAAGACCTGCTGGCTCAGCGCGCCGAGATTGAAAAGAAAATTGCCGACGCCCAGCGCGAAGAGCGGTCATCGGCCATCGCCAAGGTCAAATCGCTGATGGCCGAGTTCGGCCTGACGGCGGCGGACATCGCCGGCAAGGCCAGCGCGCCGCGCACCAAGGCCGCCGGCAGCAAGGTGGCTCCCAAGTACCGCAATGCCGCCACCGGTGAAACCTGGTCCGGCCGGGGTCTGCAACCCAAGTGGTTGAAGGCTGCGGTGGCCGCCGGGCGCAAGGTCGAAGACTTCACGATCTGAGGCCGCGCCGGTCGTTCAACACCGCCCCATTCAGGGGCCGCTTGATCGTGTGCCCGCACAGAAGCGCCCCTGTGCGATGCGACTAGCATCAATGAATCGCCCGCGCTGATCGGCCACCCCTTGCTCCGACCCCTTTTCCAGGATCTTCCGCCCGCCGCTGCCTCACTGCTGCGGTGGGGCTGGCGATCGCTGCTCGTGGTGCTGGCTTTCGTCGCAGCGGGCCGCCTGGCGTTGTCGTTCCCGGGCGTTTCGCCGCACGTCACTGCCGTCTGGCTGCCCGCCGGCATCGCGCTGGCGGCACTGGTGCGCTGGGGCCAGGCCTATGTGCCGGCCGTGGCCTTTGGCGGCTTGCTGGTCGGCCTGGCCGCCGGCGCCCGCCCCTGGCTGGCGCTGGCCATCACGCTGGGCAGCACGGCCGGACCCTGGATTGCCGCGCGCTGGATGGACCGCGCCGGCTTCAACCGTCGCTTGGAGCAGCGGCGCGACCTCGGTTTGCTGATCGGCGCGGGTGCCGGCGCCGGCACCTTGGTCAGTGCCGCCAACGGCGCGATCTGGCTGGCCGCCGGCGGCCGCATCAGCGCGCTGGACCTGCCGGCCGTGTGGTTCCAGTGGTGGATTGGCGACACGCTGGGCCTGCTGGTCGCTGGTGTGCCCTTGTTGTGTTTCGGCGCCAGCAGTTGGGCACGGGCCTTCGAAGGCCACCGCCGCGTCACCACGCTGGGATTGCTGCTGGGCAGTCTCGGCGCTGCGGTCGCCGGCATGCTGGGCCAGCGCTGGCTGGGCCATGCGGCACTGGCCTGGTTCGTCGTGCCGCCCGTACTGCTGTGCTGGCTGGCCATGCGCAGCGGCCTGGCATTGGCCTCCGGCAGCATGTTTGCGCTGGCCAGCGGCTTGCTGGCCGCCACGGCGGCGGGCGTCGGCCCCTTCGCTTCCAGTGTGGCCAATGGCGTCAGCGGCGTGCAACCCACGCTGTTGTGGGCCTACATCACGGCGCTGCTCGGGCTGGTGCTGCTGCCGCATGTGCTGATCGGCGAACTGGCGCGCCTGGAAGAACGCTGGCAACTGGCGCTCGACGGCTCGGACCTCGGCGTGGCCGACTGGAACCTGCGCACCGGCGATGGTTTCACCTCGCCGCGCTGGCGCGCGCTGATGGACGAGCCGGACAGCTCGCAGACCTCGACCATCGACCGCTGGCTCGCCCGCGTGCACCCCGACGAGCGCGCTGCGCTGCGCAGCGCTTTGGCCTCGGTGGACAGCCCGAAAGGCGCCGGCCTGCGCCATGAAGCACGGGTGCGCGTGCGCGACGGCTGGTGCTGGTTCGACGTGCACGTGATCGTCGTCGAGCGCGATGCCACCGGCGCCCCGGTGCGGGTGGTGGCCTCGCTGTCCGACATCGGCGCGCGGCGCAGCGCGGAAGACCGGCAGCAGCTGTCGTCGAACCTGTTCATGCACCTGCATGAAGGCCTGCTGATCACCGATGCCGAATTCCGCGTGATCGACGCCAACCCCACCTACTCGAAGATCACGGGCGTGCCGCGCGACGAGCTGCTGGGCACCGTGCCCAGCCTGTTGCAGCCGGTGGCGCCGGATGCCATCAGCCGCCAGCAGCAGGCCAGCCTGTGGGCGGCGCTGCGCAGCAGCGGCAACTGGGTCGGTGAGCTGGTCGAACGCCGGCGCGGCGGCGACCCCTGCGCGCTGCATGTCACCGTGTCGGCGGTGCACGGGCCGGACGGCGCGCTGCGCTACCACGTGCTGGTGGTCAGCGACGTCACCGAGCAGCGCCTGCAGCGCGAGCGCCTGGAGCGCCAGGCCAATTTCGACGAATTGACGCGGCTGCCCAACCGCGCCCGCCTGAGCCAGCTGCTCGCCGATGCGATGGTCTCGACCGATCGCGAAGGCTACCTGATGGCGGTGTGCTACCTCGACCTCGATCACTTCAAGGCCATCAACGAGCGTTTCGGGCACCAGGCCGGCGACCGTCTGCTGGCCGAGCTGGCGACCCGGCTGCGCACCGCCCTGCGCGCCCGTGGCACGGTGTGGTCGGATGTCGCGGCGCGGCTGGGCGGCGACGAGTTCGCGCTGCTGCTGCGCGCCGGCACGGTCGATGAAGCGCGGGCGGCCGTGGAACGCGTGCTGCGCGTCGTTGCGCAACCGTTCATCGTCACGCCAGGCGGCGACCCGATCGTCGTCACCGCCAGCGTCGGCGCCACGATCTACCCGCTGGACAGCAGCGACGCCGACACCTTGCTGCGCCACGCCGACCACGCGATGTACGGCGCCAAGCAATCCGGCCGCAACGGCTACCTGTTCTTCGACACCGAACACAGCCGCCGCACCGAAGAACGTGTGATGGCCATCGGCCGCGTGCAGGACGCGCTGGACCGCGACGAACTGACGCTGTACTACCAGCCCAAGGTCGATCTGAAACGCGGCGTCGTGCTCGGCTTCGAAGCCTTGCTGCGCTGGAACCACCCGGACCATGGCGTGGTGCCGCCGGCGCAGTTCCTGCCGCTGATCGAACACACGGGGCTGTCGGCCCGCATCGGCGACCACGTGCTGGCCCGCGCACTCGATCAGCTCGACGCCTGGACAGCCTCGGGCCTGGACCTCACGGTCAGCGTCAACATCTCGGCGCGACACCTGCAGGAGCCCGACTTCGCGCAGCGGCTGGCCGAGTTGCTGGCGCGCCATTCACGCCCGCTGGGCCCGAAACTGGAACTCGAGGTGCTGGAAACTGCGGCGCTCACCGACATCAGCTTCACCTCGGCCCTGCTGGAACGCTGCGGCAAGCTCGGCGTGCGCTGGGCGCTGGACGACTTCGGCACCGGTTATTCCACCCTCACCTACCTGAAGCGCCTGCCGGTGCAGGTGCTGAAGATCGACCGCTCCTTCGTGCACAACATGCTGGCCGACGCGCAAGACCGGGCCATCGTCGAAGGCGTGATCAGCCTGGCCCGCACTTTCGATTGCATCGCCGTCGCCGAGGGCGTCGAAACGCCGGCCCAGGCCCGCATGCTGCTCGACATGGGCTGCGAGATCGGTCAGGGCGCCGGCATCGCCTCGCCGATGCCGGCCACCGAGGTGGCCGGCTGGGTGCGGGACTGGCGAGGCCTGTTCGCGCTGACGGCGGCGCCCGGGGTGGCCGGCACGATCGGGCCGGTGACACGCGTGCAGTCGTCGGAACTGTGACCTGCGCATCGTCATGCCCGGGCTCGCGAGGCCCCGGCACACGCCGTTCCGTGCCCCTTCGCTAGACTCCCCTGGTGCTGCCCCAAGGTTTCATCCAGGATCTGCTGGCCCGTGTCGACATCGTCGAGGTGGTCGGCCGCCAGGTCGATCTGAAGAAGGCCGGCATCAACCACAAGGGCCTGTGCCCCTTCCACGGCGAGAAGACACCGAGCTTCATCGTCAGCCCCTCGCGCCAGACCTACCACTGCTTCGGTTGCGGCGCGCATGGCGACGCGATCCGCTTCATCACCGAACAAACCGGCATCGGCTTCATGGACGCCGTGCGCGACCTGGCCCAACAGGCCGGCCTGCAGGTGCCCGAAGATTCGGCGAGCCCCGAAGACCGCGCCCGCGCCGCGCAGGAACGAGAGCAGCGCGCCGGCCTGAGCGATCTGCTGGCCAAGGCCGGCGAGCACTACCGCCAGGCGCTGAAGGCCAGTCCGCGTGCCATCGACTACCTGAAGCGCCGGGGCCTGAGCGGGGCCATCGCCGCACGCTTCGGCCTGGGTTATGCACCGGACGGCTGGCGCACGCTGGCCAGCGTCTTCCCGCGCTACGACGACCCGCAACTGGCCGAAGCCGGGCTGGTGATCGTGCAAGGCCTGGACGAGGGCTTGAGCGAAGCCGAGCAGAAACGCTACGACCGCTTTCGCGACCGCATCATGTTCCCGATTCGTTCGGTGCGCGGCGAAGTCATCGGCTTCGGCGGGCGGGTGCTCGATCAGGGCGAGCCGAAGTACCTGAATTCGCCCGAGACGCCGGTCTTCCACAAGGGGCAAGAACTCTACGGCCTGTACGAAGCGCGGCAGGCACTGCGCGACAAGGGCTACGCGCTGGTCGTCGAAGGCTACATGGACGTGGTGGCGCTGGCGCAATGGGACTTCCCGAACGCGGTGGCCACGCTGGGCACGGCCTGCACAGCCGAGCACGTGGCCAAGCTGTTCCGCTTCACCGATTCGGTGGTCTTCAGCTTCGATGGCGACGCCGCCGGCCGCCGTGCCGCCGCGCGCGCGCTGGAAGCGGCGCTGCCGCACGCCACCGACCTGCGCACGATCCGCTTCCTGTTCCTGCCCGCCGAGCATGACCCGGATTCGTATGTGCGCGAGCTCGGGCCCGAAGCTTTCGACAAGGCGGTGGCCCAGGCCGTGCCGCTGTCCGCCCAGTTGATGGTGCACGCGGCGACCGACTGCGACCTGGCCACCGCCGAGGGCCGCTCGAAGATGCTGAGCCAGGCCCAGCCGCTGATCGCCTTGCTGCCCGATGGCCTGCTGCGCGAACAACTGGTGTCCGAACTGGCGCAGCGCGGCGGCGTGGCGCTGGAGGTGCTCGGTGCGCACTGGGCACGCCGGGCCGAGCGTGCCGCAGCGCGCCGCCAGCGCGACGACGCTGGGGCCGGCCCGGCCACGCCGCAGGTGCGCGCGCGACCGATGAGCACCGGCCGCGCGCCGCCGCAAACCGCCACCCTGTTGGACCGCGCCGCCTGGCTGCTGGCCCAGCATGCCGGCGTCTGGCTGGACCTGTCCGCCGACGACCATGAATTCCTGGCCGGCCAACCCGCACCCTACGCCGGCTTCTTTGCCGCGCTGGAGCGCGTGGTGCATGACCATGGCCCGGTCGCCATGGCGGCCTTGCTCGATGAACTGGAGCGCGACGCCGATGCGGAGTCACAGCGCCCTCTGCTCACGCGCATCCGCGGCTTTCACGAAGTCGACGACGAGGACCCCCGGCCGCTGATGGCCTCGGTGCTGCACCGCTTGCGCCTGCGTGCCGTGGCCGACGAGTTGAACTGGTTGATGGAGTCGGGCAGCGAACTGTCGGACGCCGCCACGGCACGACGCCAGCAACTGCTGGACCTTCAGTCCGCGATGAAGAAGGTGCCCTTGGGCACCGTTTGACCCTGTCGACTTTGACGGATCCAACCGAGTCGCCGATAATGCTCAGTTGGTTGCATTGGCAAGAGTGACGGCAGCACCTCCGGGCCCCGGCCACCCTCGACAAGGGTACGCATAGCGATAAGGCCACCCTTACCCGCAAGGGCTGCACATCAAAGACGTCCACGCGAACTTGCCCAGCCGAACCGTATCCACCAATCCGGGGGCCCCCGGGGGCGTTGTCGCCGCGGCACTTACCATGTCGTGTCAGCAAGGTCGGGCGACGCATCGCGTGGCCCATCGGTCGATCGGGCTCGGCGCCAACATTCAGACTATCGCGCAAGGAACCGCATGAACGCCAAGAAGACCGACGCTCCCGCCCAGCCCCACGCACCCGCGCCCGCCCCGGCCCCTGTTCCGGCCCAGGCCAAGGCCGCTGGCAAGACGGCGGTCGAGACCACCAAGCCCACGGCAGCCGCCAAGCCGGCCGCAAAAACCGAAACCAAGGCCAGCGCCAAGCCCGCCGCCAAGGCCGGCAAGCCCGCCGCCAAAGGCAAGGAACTGCCGAAGGCCGAAGAGGAAGACCTGACCGACATCGAGGCTGAGTTCGCCGGCGAACCGGAAGTCGAAGTCGCCGAAGAAGGCACGGTCGAGGCCAAGGCCAAGCCGCTGCGCATGAAGGTGTCGCGGGCCAAGGAACGTGCGCTGATGCGCGAGTTCGGCCTGGACGAAACCACGCTCACCGAAGAAGAAGTCGCCAAGCGCCGCCTGGAGCTGAAAACGCTCATCAAGATGGGCAAGACGCGGGGCTTCCTGACGCACCAGGAAATCAACGACCACCTGCCCGAAAAGCTGGTCGAGAACGAAATCCTCGAAGCCATCGTGTCGATGCTCAACGACATGGGCATCGCGGTCTATGAGCAGGCGCCGGATGCGGCAACGCTGCTGATCGCCGGCGGCAGCACCACCACCGCCACCGAAGAAGAGGCCGAAGAAGCCGCCGAAGCAGCGCTGTCGACGGTCGACTCCGAGTTCGGCCGCACCACCGACCCGGTGCGCATGTACATGCGCGAAATGGGCTCGGTCGAGCTGCTGACGCGTGAAGGCGAAATCGAGATTGCCAAGCGCATCGAAGGCGGCCTGCAGTCGATGATGCAGGCCATCTCGGCCTCGCCCAAGACCATCGCCGAGATCCTGGCCATGGCCGACCGCATCGGCGCCGGCGAGATGCAGATCTCCGAGGTCGTCGACGGCTTCGTGTCCGACGACGAGGCCGACGACTACGTGGCCGAAGAAGACTTCGACGAGTTCGACGAAGAAGACGACGACGACGGCCAAGGCGGCAGCAAGGCGCTGACGAAGAAGCTCGAGGAGCTGAAGTCGCAGGCGCTGGAGAAGTTTGGCACCGTGCGTGTGCACTTCGAGAAGATGCGCAAGGCCTTCGAGAAGGAAGGCTACAACTCGCCGGCCTACAGCAAGGCTCAGCATGTGCTGACCGAGGACCTGATGAAGGTCCGCTTCACGGTGAAGACGATTGAGCGGCTGTGCGATGTGTTGCGCTCGCAGGTCGACGACGTGCGCCGTTTCGAACGCGAGATCCGCAAGATCGTGGTCGACCGCTGCGGCATGCCGCAGGATCACTTCATCAAGACCTTCCCGCCCAACATCCTGAACCTGAAGTGGGCCGAGAAGGAAATCCATGCCGCCAAGAACTACAGCGCGATCATGGGCCGCAACCTGCCGGCGATCCAGGAGTTGCAGCAGAAGCTGATCGACCTGCAGATCCATGCTGTCGTGCCGCTGGACGACCTGAAGGAAATCAACCGCAAGATGAATGCGGGCGAGAAGGCCAGCCGCGACGCGAAGAAGGAAATGATCGAGGCCAACCTGCGCCTGGTGATTTCCATCGCCAAGAAATACACCAACCGCGGCCTGCAGTTCCTGGACCTGATCCAGGAAGGCAACATCGGCCTGATGAAGGCGGTGGACAAGTTCGAATACCGCCGCGGCTACAAGTTCTCGACCTACGCCACGTGGTGGATTCGCCAGGCGATCACGCGTTCGATCGCGGACCAGGCCCGCACGATCCGCATCCCGGTGCACATGATCGAGACGATCAACAAGATGAACCGCATCTCGCGCCAGCACTTGCAGGAATTCGGCTTCGAGCCGGACGCAGGCATCCTGGCGGCGAAGATGGAGATTCCGGAAGACAAGATCCGCAAGATCATGAAGATCGCCAAAGAGCCGATCTCCATGGAAACGCCGATCGGCGACGACGACGACTCGCATCTGGGCGACTTCATCGAGGACCAGGCCAACACGGCGCCCATCGAGGCCGCCATGCAGGCCGGCCTTCGCGACGTGGTCAAGGACATCCTCGACTCGCTGACGCCGCGCGAAGCCAAGGTGCTGCGCATGCGCTTCGGCATCGAGATGAGCACGGACCACACGCTGGAAGAAGTCGGCAAGCAGTTCGACGTGACGCGTGAGCGGATTCGCCAGATCGAAGCGAAGGCGCTGCGCAAGCTGAAGCACCCGAGCCGTTCGGACAAGCTGCGTAGCTTCATCGATACGCTGTAAGTCTGTCATTGCGGCCCGATTCCGAAGGAATTTCCTTCGGAATCCTCCGCAATCCATGCCTTCGAAAGCGCCCTCCGGGGCGCTTTTTCTTTTCAACCCCAGGAGCGCGTGAGCAGTTCGTCCAAAGCGTCGGCGATCGTCTGGCCCTGTTCGGCCAGCGAATCCACCTTGGCGCCCAGTTGATCCAGAGCGACGGACACCATGTCCAATGGATGCAACACCACGCTGGCGCCCTTGACATTGAAGACCGGATTCAGCCGCGTACCTGCGGCCACCGTCCCGGCAGGCAGGGTCGTTCGGCGCACCAGAGGCACAACCATTCGCCGGCGATACCGGTCGAACAGCGATGACTGGACGATAACGACGAAGGGGATGGACTCTTTGAGTGGACCCTTGTTGCGATGAACGTCGAACTGCGCCATTACAGGGTGGAGTGCCCGTCTGCGAACGAGCCCACCTTGTCGTGCATGGCGTTCCAGTCGGCCGCGCTGGCATCGGCCAGCTGCTGGCGACCCTTCCGGGCTTGCTGCTGCTCCACCACGTATGCGGCGAGCAACTCCTCCACCGTGGCAGACAGGTTGCTGGTGTGGTTCTTCGCTTCGGCGACCAAGCGGTCGCTGAGCGTCAGGTTGACGGGGCGCTTGCGCACCGTGGCAGCGTTTGTGGCCATGGATTCATCTCAGCGAGGAAATGCGCATATTATGCGCATAACGCGGGCTAACGCGCAGCTCATTTTTGTTCGCAGGCCGTTTACCGAGCCTCGGCAGACTGCGTCCCACAACAAAGGAGCTGCTCATGAAACTCGCCGCCACCGTCCTGCAAATCGTCGCCACCTGCCTCATCGGCCTCATGGCGGGCTTCTTCTTCGCGTTCTCGGTCGACGTCGCCCCCGCGATGCGCGAACTCGACGCCCACGGCTACATCACCACGCAGCAAGCCATCAACCGAGCCGTGCGCAACCTTCCATTCGCGTTGGTGTACTTCGGCGCGGCCGTCACGCCGTTTGTGGCGGCACTGGCTCTTTATGTCGCCGGCCGCCGCCGCAACGCGGCGCTGTGGCTCGGCGTCGCGCTGGTCTATGCGGCGGGCGTCTTCTTGCTCACGCGCGAGGTCAACGTACCGATCAACAATGCCCTGGCCCTGTGGAATCCGCAGTTGCCGCCTGTGGAGTGGCAGCGGGCCCGCGACGATTGGAACGCGGCCAACCTCATGCGATGCCTGGTCGCATGCGCGTGCTTCGCCGTCGCAGCCGCATTGCCGAAGCGAAGCGCTCCCAAAGCCTAGAACATCGTCTCTTGATAGCTGTCGGTCTTGCCGTCGCTGCGGTGGGCGAGCAGGCTCACGAGCGGCGCCAACGCAGCGTGAGTGGTGTAGCCTTTGTTGCACTCGGGGCAGGCATAGTCTTCATGTTCGTCCTCACCCGCCAGGCGCGACAGCAGGACTTCGAATCTCGCGCCGCAATACGCGCACGACTGCACGAAGCTGCTGCGCTTGAACCCGGGTTCCTGCCGGAGGATTTGGCCCATTGCTTTCCCCTCGCGCCGTCACGCTGGGCGCGCGGCTCAGTATGCCAGCGCACCCGTAGTCATTGGCTATGCCCTCGTTGCCGTCGTATGTATCCGAAAGCTAGCGCGCGACGCCCAGCAGGCGGTCGAGCAGCTCGGGCTGCTCGCGCAGTTCGCGGGCAGTGCCGGCGTGCGCCACCGTGCCGCGATCCAGCACCACGGCGGCGTCGGAGATGGCGAGGATGGCCTGCGGGTGCTGCTCCACGATGATGGCCGACAGGCCCTCCTCGCGCGTGATGCGGCGGATCGCGCGCAGCAGCTCTTCCACGATGATCGGCGCCAAGCCCTCGAGCGGCTCGTCCAGCAACAACAGGCGCGGGTTGACGACCAGCGCTCGCCCCACGGCCAGCATCTGCTGCTCGCCTCCGGACAGCTGCGTGCCGAGATTGGTTTTGCGCTCCGCCAGCCGCGGGAACATTGCGTAGACGCCCTCCGGTGTCCATTTGCCCGGGCGCGCCACGGCCGTAAGATTCTCATGCACCGTCAGCGACTTGAAGATGTTGCGCTCCTGCGGCACCCAGCCGATGCCGGCCGCCGCGCGCTGGTGCGGCGCCAGCTTGTGCAGGGGTGCACCGCCGAGCGTGATCGCGCCGCCATGCTGGCGCGTGGCGCCGGCCAGCGTGTTGATCAGCGTCGTCTTCCCCGTGCCGTTGCGGCCCAGCAGGGCCAGAGTCTGGCCCTCGCCCAGGGCGAGCGAAACTCCGTGCAGCACCACGGCCTCGCCATACCCGGCGCTGAGGTTGTCGACCTTCAAAAGTTCAGCCATGAGAAGTGGCCCCCACGCTTGCGGCTGGGGCCGCTGCGCTGCCCCCCGAGGGGGCCTTCGCGCCTTGGGGCGGCCCAGCGTCGCTCATCTCCTCTTCTCCATGGCCGAGATAGACCGCTTTCACCCGCGGGTCGTTGGCGATCTCGTCGGGATCGCCTTCGGTCAGCACCGCGCCGTTGACGAGCACCGTCATGCGATTGGCGAAACTGAACACGAGATCCATGTCGTGTTCGATCAGCAGCACCGATACATCGGCCGGCAGAGCCGCGACGGTCTGCAGCAACTCTTCGCGCTCACCGGCGGGTACGCCCGCCACGGGCTCGTCCAGCAACAGCACGCGGGGTTCGCAGGCCAACGCGATGGCAATCTCCAGCAGACGGCGCTTGCCGTACGCGAGATGTTCGGTACGCTGGTTCGCGACTTCCGTCAGGCGGAATTGATCGAGCAGCGTTGCACAGCGGTCGGCAACGGCGCCGTTCGCACCGAGGCTGCGCCACCAGCGGCCGCCCAGGCCGGAATGCTGGGACACGACGAGGGCCAGCGTCTCCAGCGGCGTCATCGAATTGAACAGCTGGTTGATCTGGAAGGTGCGAACCATGCCGAGGCCCACGCGCTGGTGCGGCGCCAGACGCGTGATGTCGCGGCCTTCGAGCGTGATCCGCCCCGCGGTCGGCTCGAGCACACCCGTCAGCAAATTGATCAGCGTGGTCTTGCCCGCCCCGTTGGGGCCGATCAGCGCATGCCGCGCGCCGCGCCGCAAGTTGAGCGTCACGTCGTCGGTCGCGGTGATC